>NZ_JBXAPA010000001.1:137171-412604 GCF_058803545.1 Agrococcus sp. GW821-FHT14H11 | reverse complement strand
AGCTGACCACACACGCGGGCATTCCTACGTGAGGCACCGCTTCACGCACGCGGGCATATTGACATGAGGCACCTCGGGTCGTGCGACGGCCTGCCTCGACCGGACCGCGGATGGGGTGAGGCAGGCCGCGAGCGGCGCGGGCGCTCAGGCCCGCACCGGCTCCGGGCGCGCGGCGGGCGCCGCGGCCAGCTGCCGCAGCGAGGCCGGACGGCGAGCCGCGCGCACGCCGTTGAGGATGACGAGCACCTCGGCCACCTCGTGCACCAGCACGACTCCGGCCAGGCCCAGCACCCCGAACAGGGCGAGCGGGAACAGGACGATGATGATCGCCAGCGCCAGCCCGACGTTCGCGGTCATGATGCGCCGCCCGCGCCTCGCGTGCGCGAGAGCTCCAGGGATCAGGCGGAGGTCGTGGCCGGTGAAGGCGACGTCGGCTGACTCGATCGCTGCCGCCGACCCCTTGACGCCCATCGCGATGCCGACCGTGGCGGTGGCGAGGGCAGGGGCATCGTTGATGCCGTCGCCGACCATCGCGGTCGGTCGGGATGCCACCAGGGCGGCGATCGCGTCGGCCTTGTCCTTGGGCAGCTGCTCCGCCCGGACGTCGCGGATGCCCGCCTCCTGCGCGATCGCGCGAGCCGTGCGGTCGTTGTCGCCCGTGAGCATGATCGTCTCGATGCCCTGATCGTGCAGCATCTGCACTGTCGCCGCGGATTCCGGCCGCAGCTCGTCCCGGACACCGATCAGCCCGGCGATCCGCCCATCCACCTCGACGACCACCACGGTCATACCTCGTGCGGCCATCGTGTCGGCCGACGCGCGGAGGTCGCCCGGGTCCAGCCAGCGAGCGTTGCCGACACGGATGGTGCGCTCGTCGACGCGACCGGTCATGCCGTGCCCGGCCTGCTCGTTCACGTCCGCCGCTGCCGCAGTGCTCGGTGCGGCGGCGATGATGGCCGCTGCGAGCGGGTGGGTGCTGGTCGCCTCCACCGCCGCCGCCCAGGAGAGCAGGTCGTCCCGAGCGACGCCGGGTGCGGGCTGCACGTCGGCGACGGTGGGCTCGTTGCGGGTGAGGGTGCCGGTCTTGTCCAGGGCGACCGCTCGGATCGTGCCCAGCTGCTCGAACGCCTCCCCGGACTTGATCACCACACCGAACTTCGAGGCTGCGCCGATCGCGCTGATGACCGTGACCGGCACGGCGATCGCGAGGGCGCAGGGCGACGCCGCGACGAGGACGACGAGGGCGCGTTCGATCCAGGTCCACGGGTCGCCGATGATCACGCCGAACAGGGCGACGAGGCCCGCGATGATGAGGACCGCCGGGACGAGGGGCCGGGCGATCCGATCGGCGAGGCGTGCTCGGTCGCCCTTGCGGGCGTGCGCCTGCTCGACGAGCGCGACGATCTGGGTGAGCGAGTTGTCCCGCCCGTCCGCGGTGGCCTCGATCCGCAGCGTGGCGGACCCGTTCACCGAGCCGGCGAGGACGGGGTCCCCGGGGCCCACCTCGACGGGGATCGATTCGCCGGTCACTGCGGACGTGTCCAGGGCCGATCGGCCGTCGACGACCACGCCGTCGGTCGCGATGCGCTCGCCGGCGCCGACGACGAGGATGTCGCGCTCGCGCACCTCTGTCGCGGGGATCACGACGTCCGCGCCGGCGCGGGACACCCGCACGGTGTCGGGGATGAGCGAGAGCAGGGCGCGCAGGCCCTCCTTCGCGCGGTCCATCGCCCGGTCCTCGAGTGCTTCGGCGACGGAGAACAGGAAGGCCAGCGCGGCCGCCTCGCCGACCTGGCCGAGCAGCACTGCCCCGACCGCCGCGATGGTCATCAGCAGGCCGACGCCGAGGCGCCCGCGCAGCAGCCGGCGGACAGCGCCCGGCGCGAAGGTGTACGCGCCGGCGATCAGCGCGAGGGCCTGCAGGATCGTTGCCGCGAGGGGGACGCCGGTCCATTCGAGGATGTATCCGGCGAGGAGGAGCACCCCGGCGATCGCGGAGGGCAGCAGCGCGGTGTCACGCCACCACGGCGGGCGCACCTCGAAGTCGTCGGCGACTGCTTCCGCGCCGGGGGCCGGGTCTGGTCCGCAGCACGCGTCCCCATCGCCTCCCGCCGGCGCATGCGCGCGGATCGGGAAATGGGCATCGTCGGGTCCGCAGCTGGCGTCACCGGTCGGACTCGGGCGAGCGGCCTCGATGCGACGGACGGTGCTCGCCTTGCGCGGCTCGTCGGGGCCGCAGCACTCGTCGCTCACAGTGCGCCGCCTGCAGTCACCGTCGCGCAGCAGAACGGCACGTCGCAGTGCTCGTCCGTGCACGGTGCACCGTCGTCGTACGCGAGCACGGTGTCCACCAGGAGCGAGATCGCCCGGACCAGGTGCGGATCGGCGACCTCATACCGGGTCTGGCGCCCCTCCGGTGTCGCGACCACGATCCCGCAGCCTCGCAGGCATGCGAGATGATTGGAGACGTTGGTCCGCGTCAGGTCCAGCGATTCGGCCAGCTTCCCAGGGAAGCCCGGTGCTCGGAGGAGCTCGAGCAGGATCCGGGAGCGGGTCGGATCCGCCATCGCACGGCCCAGACGGTTCATGACATCGACACGAGTCGCGAGAGTCAGCATGCACTGACTATACACTCGATGCTGACCGGTCCTCGCCTGCAGGGGATGCCAGGGCACGGAGCCGGGGGCCGATAGGCTCGAGTCGCTCGCGTGCCGGTTCGCGATCGTCCCGCGTGCTCTGCGCCCGCGCGCGCCCCCATCATCGAGGACTACCGCCCATGCCCAGACTTCCGTCCCTCCTGGAGCCCCGCAGCGCCGGTTCATCCCCTGGTGGGTCGGCGGCCGGCGCTCGCCTGACCCGGGCGCCGCGTTGCCGCCCCTGCGCGCGAGGGTCACGATGACGCGCAGGCGAGGGCTCCTCGTCGCGGGCGTGGTGGCCATCGCGGCCTGTGTCGTGGACCAGGGCACGAAGGCCATGGCGCTCGCCGGGTTGAGCGAGCAGGAGCGCATCCCGTTGATCGGCGACCTGCTGGGACTCCAGCTCGCGTTCAACCCCGGCACGATCATGTCTCTCGGATCCGACAGCACGTGGGTGTTCACCGTGCTCGGAGTCGCGGCGACGATCGCGCTGTTCTTCGCCGCGCGCCGCGCGACATCGATCGGTTGGGCGACCGCCATCGGGTTCGTCTGGGGCGGAGCGGCGGGCAACCTCATCGATCGTCTCTTCGCCCCGCCCGGCTTCGGCTACGGCTACGTCACCGATTTCCTCGCCTACGGCAATCTCTTCATCGGCAATCTCGCCGACGTCGCCATCGGGATCGGCGTGGGGCTCGGCCTCCTCCAGATGCTCCGCAGTGAGCGAGCCCGGTCGCGCGGTGAACAGCGACCCGACGAGCTGCCGCAGCAAGAAGCGGTCTAGGCGGCGGGGGCGATCGACGACGCGGTGAGCGTGCCCAGTGCGCTCGTGCCCGAACCCTACATCGGTGAGTGTATAGTCATCGTATGCTGACTATAAGTGATCGCCTGGACGTGATGAACCGGCTCGGCCGCGCGATGGCCGACCCGACCCGTTCACGGATCCTCATGACCCTGCTCGACGGTCCGATCTATCCTGCGGCGCTCGCCCGGGAGCTGGATCTGAGCCCATCCAACGTCTCGAACCACCTGACGTGCCTCCGCGAATGCGGCATCGTCGTGGCCGAGCCCGAGGGGCGCCGGACCCGGTACGAGATCGCCGACACGCGGCTGACGCGCGCGCTCGCCGCCCTGCTCGACACCACCCTGGCGGTGGACCATGCAGTCGAGTGCATCGACTCCGAGTGCGCGTTCCCGGAGCGCTGCACGGCGGAGGTCACGGCGTGATCCTGCTCTCCATCGTTCAGGCGATCGGCTTGTTCCTCGCCACCAACATCGACGACATCATCGTGCTCTCGCTGTTCTTCGCGCGGGGCGCCGGGCAGCGCGGCACGACGGTGCGCATCCTGGTCGGGCAGTACCTGGGGTTCGCGGCCATCCTCGGCGCCGCCGTCCTCGTCACGCTCGGCGCCGGAGCGTTCCTGCCTCCCGAGGTCATCCCATACTTCGGCCTGATCCCACTGGGGTTGGGACTGTGGGCCGCCTGGAAGGCCTGGCGTCGCGATGATGACGACGATGACGACGAGGCCAAGATCGAAGGCAAGAAGGTCGGGGTCTGGGCCGTGGCGGGAGTCACGTTCGCGAACGGCGGCGACAACATCGGCGTCTACGTCCCGGTCTTCCTCAGTGTCGGTCCTGCTGCCGTGGTCGCGTACTGTGCCGTCTTCCTCGCGCTGGTGGGAGTGCTGGTCGCGGCAGCGAAGTTCATCGCCACACGGCGCCCGATCGCAGAGGTGCTGGAGCGCTGGGAGCACATCCTGTTCCCGATCGTGCTGATCGGCCTCGGCATCTTCATCCTGGTGAGCGGCGGGGCCTTCGGGCTCTGACCTGCGCAGCAGGGGCTCCCGGGGCGATCCAGTCTGGTCGCCCCGGGAGCCATCCGCCTCTGCGTGCGAGCGCGACCGCACCTAAGACTGAGGCGACCTGAAGCGGTGGCAAAGGCGTCCGCCTCGTCCGGCGACTACGTTCGCGCTTAGCACTCGTCGTCGATGTCGAGCAGCACCTTGCGGCGGTCGTACTTGTCGGCGATGAGGCCGGAGACCGGCACGAGCAGCAGCTGCGGGCCGAACTGCAGCGCCATGTTGATGCCGACCGCGGTCGCGTCGTTGGCGGTGAGCACCGTCAGCACCGTCCACGACAGCGCGGTCGACTGCATCCACGCGCCGACGTTCGAGATGAGCGCGCCGGTGAACCACGTGCGGTAGTTGAACAGCCGCAAGGACCGGAACATCATGCTTCGGCCAGCCGCTCGATGAGGGGCACGGCCTTCTCGAGGATCTCGCGCTCGGCGGGATCGAGCCGCTCGATGGCGGCGGCGAGCGCGCGGTTGCGGCGCTCGCGGGTCTCGGCGATCATCGCGTCGCCCTTGCCGCTGATGCGGAACACGACCATGCGGCCGTCGCTCGGGTGGTCGCTGCGCTCGACGTAGCCCATGGCCTCGAGGTGCTGCAGCGTCTTCACCATGCTCGGCGGCTTCACGCACTCGGCCGCGGCGATGCGGGCGAGCGTGGGCTCCTCGAGCTGCTGCATCGCGCCGAGCGCCGAGAGGTGGTGGAGCGAGAGCGACTCGTCGACCCGCTCGCGCCGCATGCGGCGCCCCATGCGCACGAGCGCGACGCGGAGGGAGTCGGCGAGCGCGTTGGAGGGCATTTCGTTCGTCTACCTCACGACCTCGGGGGTCGTCCACCGCGGCCGCGGCCCCTCGGCGCCGACTGGGGCGGCTGCGCCCGACCGGGGCCGGCGCGCCCGCCCCCGTCGGGCGCAGCTGCCCCGGTCGCCGGGCCGGCGGCGGTCAGTCGTTCGAGGCGGCGGATGCGGCCGAGACGACCGAGACGGAGTCGGCCGGAGGTGCGGGCACGGGCTGTGGGGCAGGCTCGGGCGCGGGGGCCGGCGCGGGGGCCGGCGCCGAGGACGCCGAGGGCGTCGCCGTCGCGGACGGGGTCGCGGTGGGCGATGGCGCCACGATCGGGCTCGCCGCGGCCTTCTCGAGCATCTCGGCGACGGCGTCGCCGGCGCCCTGGCTCACCGCGTCGCCGCGGATCTCGGCGCCCGCGATCGGGGTGCCCGTCGCATCCTGCACCGACATCGCGTTGGCCACGCCCATCGCGCCGATGCCGAGGGTGCCGAGGCTGAGCACGCCGGCGCTGCCGACGAGGATCCACTGGGAGCGCTGCATGCCTCAAGCATCCCCGCCGCGGGTGAGGCGTCGCCGAGGCTCGCATGAGAGCTCTCTCATGATCGCCCGAGGGGGCCGGGGTCGAGGAGCAGGGCGCCGAGATCGAGCTGCGCGCGGGCGGTGTCGAGCTCGCCCCGCTCGGCGGGCCCGAGCGCGTGGGCGAGCACGTGCACGGCGGTGCGGTGCGCCACGCGCGCGGCGCCGGCGCGGCCGTCGGCGAGCCAGCGCGCGGCCGCCGCGTCGAGCAGCCGGCGGAAGCCCGCCGCGCGCTCGGCGTCGGCGCGGGCGAGCGCGATCGATGCGACCAGGTGCCCGAGGAAGGCCGCCTCGTCGTCGGCCGGGTCGCCGAGTCCCGCCGTGTCGATGTCGATCAGTCCCGAGACGGCGCTCGCGTCGGCCTCGTCGACGAAGAGCTGCCCCACGTGCAGGTCGCCGTGCACGGTGCGCCGGGCGTCGTCGGGCACGGCGAGGGCGGATGCGTCGGGCTCGGCGAGGCGCGCCTCGAGCGCCGCGACGAGCACGAGCGCGTCGCCCGCCTCTGCGCCGCGCCCGTCGGCGCAGCGCGCGAGCGCCGCCCGCAGCCGGGTCAGGTACCAGTCCTGCCGCAGGGCGAGCGAGTGCCGCGCGTCCCGCCCCACGTCGACCGCGCCCATCCGCTCGCGCAGGGCATCGATCGAGTCGAGCAGCCGCTCCGGGTCGAGCTCGTGCAGCCGTGACGTGAGCGGCACGCCCGCCGCGGTCTCGGTGAGCACGATGCCGAGCTCCGACCAGCCGGTGATGTGCGGCACGGGCACCCCGCCCTCGCGCAGCGCCTCCTGCAGCCGCACGATCGCGGCCGACGACTCGGGGCGCACGATCTTGAGGTACGTCTCCCGGTCGCCCGCGCGCATCCGGAACATCGCCCGCTTGCCGGGCCGGTAGACGAGCAGCTCTGGCCGCCGGTCGATCGAGACGCCGAGCCGGCCCATGAGGGTCGCCGCCGCCTCGGGGAACGACGCGGGGGCGAGCGCGGGCAGGCGCGGGTCGGCCGGGTGCAGCCAGATGCGGGCCTCGGGATGCTCGGGGTCGCCGAGCACGAGGCCGGTCTCGGCCTCGACGCGGCGGCCGGAGGTGTCGACGTACCAGTAGCGGGTGGCGGGGGAGCCCGCGGCGCCGGCGCCGGCGCCCGTCTCGTCGCGCAGCTCCTCGAAGCCCGTGAGCGACCCCGCGCCGAAGGGCTCGCGGCTCAGCACGCGGAGGCGTCCCTGCAGCTCGTCGCCGAGCGCGTCGCGCAGCAGCTGCTCCTCGGCGCTCGCGCGCGCCGTCGACCGATCGCTCTCCACGCTCCGATCTCACCAGATCCGCGGGCCCGCCGGGCGCACGTGAGGCTTCTCTCACGCAGGCGCCCGCGCCGAGGCCCGCGCGGTTGAATGGGGGCATGCCCGCCGGAGCCCGACCGAGCCTGCGCACCTGGACGGTGCGCTCGCGCATCGTCGGGCTGCTCACGCTGCTGTCGCTCGTGACGGTCTTCGTCGCCGGCGGCGTCGCGTACGTCGTCGAGCGCAGCCGCGTGCTCGAGCAGATCGACCGCAACCTCGAGGCGGCGCTCGACGCGGGCGGCTTCACGGTCGCGCAGCAGGAGTGGGAGTCGGCCGACCAGGCGCTGCAGGCGATCGTGCAGCGCCTCGCGCCCGACGACAACACGGGCACGCTCGGCATCGTCGACGGCAGCGCCGCGTGGAAGCCGGGCGTGCAGACCGACGTGCAGCTCGAGGCGCTGCCGGGCTTCGTCGAGCGCATCGTCGCCGAGACGGCCGGCGGTGAGATCGTGATGGGCACCTACGCGCAGGACGGCCGCACCGTGCGCTACCTCTCGGCGCCCGTCATCATCGGCGAGCCGGCCGCGGGCGAGCCGCCGAGCGCGGTGTTCGTCACCGGCTACGACGTGGCCGCCAAGCTGGCCGAGCTCGACGAGGCCGCCCGGGTGTTCTCGCTCACGGCCCTGCTCGCGACCGCGGCGACCTTCGTCATCGGCCTGCTCGTCTCCGGTCGGCTGCTGCGGCCCATCCGCCGCATGCGCGAGGTCGCCGAGCGCTCCTCCGAGGCGAGCCTGACGGAGCGCATCCCCGTCGGCGACAGCCGCGACGACGTCTCGCAGCTCGCGGTCACCGTGAACGGCATGCTCGATCGGCTGGGCGGCGCGCTCGACAGCCAGCGCGACCTGCTGCGCGACGTGGGCCACGAGCTGAAGACCCCCATCACGATCGTGCGCGGCCACCTCGAGCTCGTCGACGAGCACGACCCGGCCGAGGTCGCCGAGACGCGCGCGCTCGTCATCGACGAGCTCGACCGCATGGCGCGGCTGGTCGACGACCTGCGCGCCGCGGCGCGGCTGCGCGACGCCGACGCCTTCGCGATCCGCGAGACCGACCTGGCCGCGCTCACCGAGCAGATCGCGATGAAGGCCCGCGGCGTCGAGGGCGCGGCGCTCGAGGAGCGCGTCGAAGCCGCGCCCGTGCTCGCCCGGCTCGACCCGGGCCGCATCACGCAGGCGATGCTGCAGCTCGTCGCCAACGCCGCCCGGCACGCGCAGGGCCCGATCGCGATCGGCTCGCGGCAGCGCGGCCGCGACGTCGAGCTCTTCGTGCGCGACCGCGGGCCGGGCGTGCCCGACGAGCTGAAGGCCGTCATCTTCGAGCGCTTCCGCCGCGGGGTGGCCGAGGGCCGCGGCGACGGCGGCTCCGGCCTCGGGCTCGCGATCGTCGCGCTCATCGCCGAGCGGCACGGCGGCAGGGCGTGGGTGGCGGATGCGGGCGCCGGCTCCGAGTTCGTCCTCACGCTGCCGGGCGCGGTCGTCGCGCCGCCGGCGCAGGGCGCCGCCGCGGCGCCCGTCGCGCCCCCGCCCGTCGCGCCGCACCCGGCTCGCCCAGGTGCCGCAGCGCATCCGACCCCCGCGGCGGCGAGCGGGGCCGCCCGCCCGGGTGCGCCGACGCATCCGCCCGCCGACCCCGCCGCGACCCGCGCGACCCCCGAGGAGCAGCCATGGCATCGATCCTGATCGCCGAGGACGAGGCGCGCATCGCCGCGTTCGTCGAGAAGGGGCTCACCGCCGCCGGCTACTCGACGCGCGTCGCCCCGACGGGCACCGAGGCGCTCGACCTCGCCCTCACCGACGAGTTCGACCTGCTCGTGCTCGACATCGGGCTGCCCGGCATGGACGGCTTCGAGGTGCTCTCGCAGCTGCGCGGATCGGGCTCGACGATGCCGGTCATCATCCTCACCGCGCGCGCCGGCGGCGCCGACACCGTCGCGGGGCTCGAGGGCGGCGCCGACGACTACATGCCCAAGCCCTTCCGCTTCGACGAGCTGCTCGCGCGCGTGCGGCTGCGGATGGCGTCCAACGGCTCGGCCGCCCATGCCGCGGCGGCGCTCGCGCACCAGGGGCTCGAGCTCGACATCCGCACGCGCCGGGCCAGGGTCGACGGGCGCGAGGTCGACCTGTCGGGGCGCGAGTTCGCGCTCGCGGAGGAGCTCGTGCGCAACGCCGGCCAGGTGCTCTCGCGCGAGCAGCTGCTCAGCCGCGTCTGGGGCTACGACTTCGACCCGGGCTCCAACGTCGTCGACGTGTACGTGCGCTACCTGCGCAACAAGCTCGGTGCCGACCGCATCGAGACGGTGCGCGGCATGGGCTACCGGCTGGTCTAGCCGCTCGGCGTCGCCCCGCTCAGCGCGCGGCGACCCGGGCGAGCTCGAGCGCGCGGTCGAGCAGCAGCTCGGCGGCGCCGGGGGCGCGCTCGGCGGCACGGATGCCGTGGCCGAGCAGGTGCAGCACCGTGAGCGCCGTCGTGTGCGGGTCGCGCAGCCAGCGGTCGGCGGCCGCGTCGGCGATGGCCCGCAGCTGCGCGGCGTCGCCGTCGCGCCCGGCCGCCTGGTTGCGGGCGGCGCTCGCGGTCGCGTGGCCGATGAAGGCGGCGCTGTCGTCGGCCGGGTCGCCGAGGCCCGCGGTGTCGACGTCGATCACCGACGACACCTCGCCGCCGTCGAAGAACAGCTGGCCGATGTGCAGGTCGCCGTGCACGACCCGCGGCGGACCCTCGCGCCGCACGTGCTCGAGCAGCGCGGGCAGCAGCCGCTGCGCGTCGGAGGCGCGCCCCGGCAGCCCGCCGGCCATGCGGTCGACGTGCCAGTCGACGCGCGAGCCGACCGACGCGCGCGCGATGCGCCGCGTCTCGACCGTCAGCAGCCGCTCGCGCAGCGCGTCGACCGCGTCGAGCAGCTCGCCCGCCGGCATCCGCGCCGCGGCGACGGGCCCCGGCGTGCCGGTCGCGTCGCGCACGACGACGACCCCGGCGGGGCTCCAGTGCGCCACCTCGGGCGCCGGCACGCCCGCGGCGCGGCACGCCTCGTGGATCGCCGCCAGGTCCTCGGCCTCGCCCGGCCGCACGACCTTCACGAACAGGTGCACGCCGTGCTGCGTGAGGCGCACGACCGCGCGCCGGCCCGGCCGGTAGGCGAGCACCTTCGCCTCGACGGGGCCGCTGCTGTCGGCGGCGGCAGAGATGCGGGCGATGCGCTCGGGGTCGACCGCGGTGCGCAGCGCTGGCAGCCGCGGGTCGAGCGGATGCTTCCAGATGCGGGCGACGACGACGCCGTCGCGCGAGCGGATCACGAAGCCCGTCTCGACGGGCACGGCCTGCTTCGAGCTGTCGACGAACCACTCGCCCGCGTGCTCGCCGCTGTCGACCGTGAAGCGCGCGATGCTGCCCTCGCCGAAGGGCTCGACGGCGATGAGGCGACCGGCGACGCCGATCGCCTTCTCCAGCAGCCGCTGCTCCAGCACGGCTCCATCGTTCCAGTTCCGGGCTGGGACGCGCCCGTCCGCATCCACAGGACGACGCGGATCCGTCCGATCCGCATCGGGCCGAGCGGACGCCCCGCGTCAGTCGTGCGCGTCGCCCGGGTCGCTCGCGCGCCCGTCGAGCAGGCGCGCCCGCAGCGGCCCGAACACCCGGTCGAGCACCTCGAGCGCCTCGCGGTCGAGGTCGCCGAGGAACAGCTCCTCGACGTGCCGAGCGTGCACGGGCCGCGCCTTGCGCAGCCTGGTGCGCCCCGCGTCCGTGAGCACCGCATCCGTGCCGCGCCGGTCGGCGGGGCAGGGCTCGCGCGAGACGAGGCCCGCCTTCTCGAGCGCCGCGACGCGGTACGTGAGCCGGCCCGGGGCGAACGCGAGCGCGCGTGCCAGGTCGCCCATGCGCATCCGCGTGCCCTCGGCCTCCGAGAGCACGAGCAGCACGTTGAAGTCGCCGAGGTCCATGTCGGCCGACTCCTTCAGGCGCCGCTCGAGCTCGTTCTCGAGCAGGCGCGACCCCTCGAAGTACCCGCGCCACGCCCGCGGCGCGAGGCCGCTCGTCACGCGTGCCCCAGCATCTGCTCGAACGAGACGAACGCCTCGCCCGACTCGTCGAACGGGTCGGCCTCGCGGCGACGCGGCAGCGCCACCATGAGGTCGGCGAGCTCGCGGCCCTCGCGGGCGATGCGCCGGTCGAGGCCGGAGTCGGAGCCCCAGTCCTCCGAGGCGGCGAAGACGCCCGTCGGCACGACCTGCGCCTTGAGGTAGGCGAACATCGGCCGCATCGCGGTGTCCATCACCATCGAGTGGCGCGCCGAGCCGCCGGTCGCGCCGAGCGCCGTCGGGATCGACGCGAGCTGGCCCTCCTCGATCACGTCGAAGAACGACTTGAACAGCCCCGAGTACGACATGTTGAAGGTGGGGGTGACGGCGATGATCGCCTCCGCGTCGACCACCGAGGCGATCGCCGCGGCGAGCGCCTCGGACGGGTTGTGCGTGAGCATGTGGCTCGCGATGTCCTGCGCGAGCGGCCGCAGCACCACGTCGACCGCCTCCGAGTGCTGGCCGTGGTCGGCGAGCGCCTTGAGCGTCGCGTCGCGCAGGCGGTCGGCGAGCAGCTTCGTGCTCGACGGCTCCCCGAGGCCCGCTGAGACGACGGCGATGCGCGGCTTCGTCATGCGACCTCACGCCCCTCGCTGCCGCGGCCGCCCGGCTCGCCGGCCTGCCGCGCGATCGCTGCCCCGGTGTCGAGGTCGCCGCGCGCGCCCTGCTCGCGCCAGGCGCTGCCCTGCTCGCCGAGCTGCGTGCCCGCCTCCCTGGCCGCGGCGACGCGCGCGGCGTGGGTCGGCGCATCCGGCACGCCCGCCTGGCGCACGCTGTCGAACTCGCGTCGCAGCACGGGCACCACCTCGGTGCCGAGGATCTCGATCTGCTCGAGCACCTCCTCGAGCGGCAGGCCGGCGTGGTCGACGAGGAACATCTGGCGCTGGTAGTCGCCGGCGTAGTCGCGGAACGCGAGCGTCTTCTCGATGACCTGCTCGGGCGTGCCGACGGTGAGCGGCGTCGCCTCGGTGAACTCCTCGAGGCTGGGCCCGTGGCCGTACACCGGCGCGACGTCGAAGAAGGGCCGGAACCGCTCCTTCGCCTCGCGCTCGGTCGGCTTCATGAACACCTGGCCCCCGAGGCCGACGATCGCCTGCTCGGGCTCGCCGTGGCCGTAGTGCGCGAAGCGCGAGCGGTAGAGGCGCACCATGCGCTCGGTGTGCTCCTTGTTCCAGAAGATGTTGTTGTGGAAGAAGCCGTCGCCGTAGTACGCGGCCTGCTCGGCGATCTGCGGCGAGCGGATCGAGCCGTGCCACACGAACGGCGCGACGCCGTCGAGCGGGGCGGGCGTCGAGGTGTAGCCGGTGAGCGGCGTGCGGTGCTTGCCCTGCCAGTTGACGACGGGCTCGTGCCAGAGCTTGCGCAGCAGCGCGTAGTTCTCGATCGCGAGCTCGATGCCGTCGCGGATGTCCTTGCCGAACCACGGGTAGACGGGGCCGGTGTTGCCGCGGCCGAGGGTGAGGTCGACGCGGCCCTCGCTGAGGTGCTGCAGCATCGCGAAGTCCTCGGCGATCTTCACCGGGTCGTTCGTCGTGATGAGCGTCGTCGCGGTCGAGAGGATGAGCCGCTCGGTCTTCGCGGCGATGTAGCCGAGCGTCGTGGTGGGGGAGGAGGAGAAGAACGGCGGGTTGTGGTGCTCGCCGGCGGCGAAGACGTCGAGGCCGACCTCCTCGGCCTTCTGGGCCATGGCGACCCACCCCTGGATGCGCTCGTGCTCGGTGGGCGTGCGACCGGTGGTCGGGTCCTCGGTGATGTCGCTGACCGAGAAGATGCCGAACTGCATGCTGCTCATGGGGTGTCCTTCCGTCACGGGCAATTCTTTCAAATCTGAACGACTTGTGCAACGGTGCCGTCCCCCAGGCTATTCCCTGCGCCCCGACGCGCCCCCAGCGCCGTCCCGAACTAGGGTCGAGGGATGCGAGCGGATGCGGTGGGCCAGCACGTGGCGGACGTCGCGGTCGTGGGCCTCGGCGCGATCGGCTCGAGCGCGGCCTGGCGCCTGGCGGCGCGCGGCCTCGACGTGGTCGGCATCGAGCAGCACGAGCCCGGCCACCCCTGGGGCGGCTCGCACGGCCGCACGCGACTCTTCCGCGTCGCGTGCCTGGAGCACCCGGGGCTCGTGCCCATCGCCCGCCGCGCGCGGGAGCTCTGGCGCGAGCTCGAGGCCGCGAGCGGCGAGCAGCTGCTGCTCGAGACCGGCGGCATCATGATCGGCCAGCCCGGCTCGCGCATCATCGAAGGCACGCTCGCCGCCGCCGCGGCGCACGACCTGCCGGTCGAGCGGCTCGACGCCGACGAGCTCGCCCGCCGGCTCCCGGGCCACGCGCGGCTCGATCCGGGCGACGTGGGCCTGTGGGATCCGGAGGCCGGGGTGCTGCGGCCCGAGGCGGCGATCGTCGCCGCCGTCGACGCGGCGCGCGCGGCCGGCGCCACCATCCGCACGGGCGAGCGCGTGCTCGCGATCGAGCCCGACGCATCCGGCGCCACCGTGCGCTTCGCCGGCGGCGACGTGCGCGCGCGCCGGGTGGTGGTCGCGGCCGGGCCCTGGCTGCCGCAGCTCGTGCCGGGCCTCGCGATCACGCCCCACCGCGTGGTCATGAGCTGGTTCCGGGCGCGCGAGGGCGGCGACGCGTCGATCGAGCGCATCCCGCTCTTCATCCGCTCGGTGCCGGGGCGCGACGCGTGGATCTGGGGCCACGGCGCGCTCGCCGGCGACCTCGCGAAGGTCGGCCCCGAGTTCGACGGGCCCTTCGAGGCCGACGACCCCGACGCGATCGACCGCGAGATCCACGCGGGCGAGACCGAGGGCATCCGCGACCTCGTCGCCGCGACCTTCCCCGACCTCGAGCCGGAGCCCGCCGAGCTGACGACCTGCATCATGGCCCACACGCCCGACGGGCAGTTCGTCGTCGGGCCGACGGATGCGTCGGGCCGGGTGGTCGTCGCCGGCGGCTGCTCGGGGCACTCGTTCAAGCACGCCTCGGCGCTCGGCGAGCTCGCCGCCCAGCTCGCCGTCGACGAGCCGCCGTTCAAGGAGATCGGGTTCCTGGATCCTCGTCGGTGACGCCCTCCGCGGCGTCGGCGGGGGAGCGCTGCGCGCGGCTCAGCAGCACGAACGGCACCGCCACGGCCGAGAGCGCGCCGCTCAGCAGCAGCGAGAAGCCGTAGCCGCCGAGGTCGGCGCTGCGGCCGAGCAGCGGCTGGAACGCCGAGCTGCCCGCCGAGCCGAGCAGCGAGTCGAACGAGAGCACGGTGGCCCGCTGCTTCGACGGGATCATGTCGTTGAGGTAGGCGCGGTGCACCGGGTCGTCGATCGCCGTCATCACGCCCCAGACTCCGACGAGCGCGACGGCGACCCAGAAGTCCTGCACGAGGCCGAGCGCGAGCAGCACCCCCGTGCTCGTGACGGCCGCGAGCAGGATCGTGCTCGTGCGCCGCGCGAACAGGCGCCGCACGAGCGGTGCGATCGCGCCGCCGAGCATCGCCGCGCCCGAGAGCAGCGCTGCGGCGAGCCCCGCGATCGAGTAGGCCTCGGGATCGCCCCAGAGCTCGAGCAGGTGCGGCTGCAGGGCGTAGAACACGTAGAAGCCGACGCCGGCCGTGAAGGGGCTCGCGAGCAGCAGCCACCGCACCGGTGCGCGCGCGAGCCCGTGGCGCCAGGAGGCGACGAGCACGGCGCGCGTGGCCCGCACGGGGCCGGCGCCGCGCTCTGGCGCGAAGCCGAGGTCGCGCATGAGCAGCGCCGCGACGGCGAGCATGACCACGAGCACCCCGGCGCGCACCAGGAACGGCACGCCGAGGTCGGTCAGCTGCGCGATGACGCCGCCGAACACCGAGCCCGCGAGCATCGCGGCGCCGCTCACGACGAGCGAGCGGCCGAACACCGCCTCGAGGCTGCCGCGGTAGCCGGTCGCCTCGAGCGCGTCGACGAGCCACGCGTCGACCGCGCCCGTGAAGAAGGTGAAGCCGAGGCCCAGCAGCACCGAGACGGCCGCCCACGCCCAGAAGGGCGCCTGCCAGAGCCACATGAGCCAGTAGAGCGTCGTCGTCGCGGCGAGCGTCGCCGTGCCGAGCAGGTAGGAGGCGCGGCGGCCGAGCGTGTCGGCGACGACGCCGGTGGGGATCTCGAAGACGAGCACGCCGACCGTGTAGAACGCGTTGGCCGCGAACGCCTCGAGGTTGGTCAGGCCCGCGTCGAGCAGGAACAGCGTGTTGATGCCCCAGATGAACGAGGCGGCGAGCGTGTTGCCGAGCACGAGCACGTAGTAGGTGCCCTGCACGCGGCGCGGGCTGGGCAGCGCGCCGGATGCGGTCATGGCGCAAGCGTGGCACGGGCGGCGGCGGCTCGGTGGATCGGGTCCGCCGCCCGGGACGGGCGCCGCTACCGCTCGCCGGGCGCCGGCTCGGCGGGCGCGGCGGCGGGCGGCGCGTGGTCGTCGCGCGCACCCGCGCGCGGTCCGCGCAGCCGCTCGAGCGCATCCATCAGGTGGTAGATCACGAGCGTCGCGACCGTGCCGAGCACGATGCCCTCGAAGACGAGCTCGCCGGCGGTGAGCGTGTAGTTGGCGATCGCGACGATGAGGCCGACGCCCGCGGCGAACTGGTTGCGCGGGATCGAGAAGTCGACGCGGTTCTCGATCCAGATGCGCACGCCGATGATGCCGATGAGGCCGTAGAGCGCGGTCGTCACGCCGCCGAGCACGCCGGCGGGCACGGCGAAGATCACGGCGCCGACCTTGGGCGAGAGGCCCAGCAGGATCGCCGCGATCGCCGCGACCCAGTACGCGGCGGTCGAGAAGACGCGCGTGGCGCTCATCACGCCGATGTTCTCGCCGTAGGTCGTGGTCGCCGAGCCGCCGAAGAGGCCCGCGAGCACGGTCGCGCCGCCGTCGGCCATGAGCGCACGGCCGGCGAGCGGGTCGAGGTCGCGGTCGAGCAGCTGCCCGACGCCCTTCACGTGGCCGAGGTTCTCGGCGATGAGCGGCAGCACGACCGGCACGAACAGCAGCAGCGCCGGCAGCAGCGCCGGGTCGAGGGTCGGCATCTGGAACTCGGGGAGCCCGATCCACGCGGCCTCCTCGACGCCCGACCAGTCGATGCCGCCCGTGGCCGCGGCGACGGCGTAGCCGACCACCACGCCGACGAGGATCGCGAGCCGGCCGATCAGGCCGCGGAAGAGCACCGCGGTGACGATGATGGCGCCGAGCGTGACGACCGACAGCAGCGGGTCGGCGAGGAAGCTGTCGCGCGCGGCGGGCGCGAGGTTGAAGCCGATGAGCGCGACGATCGTGCCCGAGACGACCGGCGGCATGAGCGCGGCGATCCAGCGGGTGCCGGCCAGGTGCACGATGAGGCCGACGAGCGCGAGCAGCGCGCCGACCAGCACGATGCCGGCGAGCGCGAAGCCCTGCCCGCCGATCGCGGTCGCGGCGCCGATCGGCGCGAGGAACGCGAACGACGAGCCGAGGTAGCTGGGCAGGCGGTTGCCCGTCACGAGCAGGAACAGGATCGTGCCGATGCCCGAGAAGAGCAGCGTCGTCGAGGGCGGGAAGCCGGTGATGATCGGCACGAGGAACGTGGCGCCGAACATCGCGACGACGTGCTGCATGCCGAGGCCGATCGTGCGGCCCCAGCCGAGGCGCTCCTCGGGCAGGACGATGTCGGATGCGTCGAGTCGGCTCTCGTCGCGGCGGCGCCAGGTGGGCATGCGGCTCCTCGGTTCGGGTGTGCGGGTGCGGGGTGGGGCTGCGGGCCGCCTCCCGGATCGTACGGCAGTGCCGCGCGCGGCCGGGCGGCGGTACGGTCGACGCGTGGTCGAGCACATCAGCGTGCGGGGCGCGCGCGAGAACAACCTGCAGGGCGTCGACGTCGACATCCCGAAGCGGCAGCTGACGGTCTTCACCGGCGTCTCGGGGTCGGGCAAGTCGAGCCTCGTGTTCGGCACGATCGCGGCCGAGTCGCGCCGGCTCATCGACGAGACGTACGACGCGTTCGTGCAGGGCTTCATGCCGCCGGCGCCGCAGCCCGACGCCGACAGCCTCGAGGGCCTGACGGCGGCGATCCTCGTCGGGCAGGAGCAGATGGGCGCCAACTCGCGCTCCACCGTGGGCACGGCGACGGATGCGTACACGATGCTCCGCATCCTGTGGTCGCGGGTGGGCGAGCCCCGGCTCGAGTCGTCGGTGCTCTTCTCGTTCAACGACCCGCGCGGCATGTGCCCGGCGTGCGAGGGGCTCGGACGGGTGTCGACGATCGACGTCGACGTGATCGTCGACCGCTCGAAGAGCCTCAACGAGGGCGCGATCGACTTCCCCAACTACGCCGTCGGCGGCTGGTACTGGAAGCTCTACGCCGAGTCGGGCCTGCTCGACCCCGACAAGCGCATCGCCGACTACTCCGACGACGAGCTGCGGCTGTTCCTGCACGGCGAGGAGCGCAAGGTCGACTTCGCGGGCTTCACCATGACCTACGAGGGCCTCATCCCCAAGCTCACGAAGAGCGTGTTCGTGAAGGACGTCGACTCGATGAAGCCGACCCTGCGCGCCATCGTCGAGCGCGCCGCCACCTTCGAGGCGTGCCCCGAGTGCGACGGCACGCGGCTCAACGCCGCCGCGCGCGAGGTGCGGGTGCAGGGCGTCACGATCGCCGAGGCGACCGCGATGCAGCTCACCGACCTCGCGCCGTTCGTCGCCGCGATCCCGCCCGAGGCGGGCGGGGCCGCGACCGCGCCGCTGCGGGCGAAGCTCGTCGACCTGCTCGAGACCTTCGACGCGATCGGGCTCGGCTACCTCTCGCTCGACCGCCCCGCCGGCAGCCTCTCGGGCGGCGAGGCGCAGCGCACCAAGATGGTGCGCCACATGGGCTCGGCGCTCACCGACGTCACCTACGTCTTCGACGAGCCGACCGCCGGCCTGCACCCGCACGACGTCGAGCGCATGAACGGGCTGCTGCAGCGCCTGCGCGACAAGGGCAACACCGTGCTCGTCGTCGAGCACAAGCCCGAGGTGATGGCGATCGCCGACCGGGTCGTCGACCTCGGCCCCGGCGCCGGCATCCACGGCGGCACCGTGGTCTTCGAGGGCACCTTCGCCGAGCTGCGCGCCTCCGGCACGCGCACCGGCGAGCACCTCGAGCACCGGCAGCAGCTGAAGGCCGAGGTGCGCACGCCGTCCGGCCGGCTCGAGATCCGCGGCGCGCGCGAGCACAACCTGCGCGGCATCGACGTGGATGTGCCGACCGGCGTCCTCGTGGCCGTCACGGGCGTCGCGGGGTCGGGCAAGTCGTCGCTCATCCACGGCTCGCTGCCGCGCGACGGCGTCGCGTTCGTCGACCAGGCGGCGATCAAGGGCTCGCGGCGATCGAACCCGGCCACCTACACGGGCATCCTCGAGCCCATCCGGAAGGCCTTCGCATCCGCCAACGGCGTGAAGCCGGCGCTGTTCAGCGCCAACTCCGCGGGCGCGTGCCCCGAGTGCAAGGGCCTCGGGGTCATCTACTCCGACCTCGCGTTCATGGCGGGCGTCGTCACGGAGTGCGAGCTGTGCGGCGGCCGCCGCTTCACGGCCGAGGTGCTCGAGTACGAGCTGCGCGGCGCGTCGATCGGCGACGTGCTCGACATGTCGGTCGAGGAGGCGCAGCGGTTCTTCACCGAGCGGCAGGTGCAGCCGATGCTCGGCCGCCTCGTCGACGTGGGGCTCGGCTACATCCGCCTCGGCCAGACGCTCACGACGCTCTCGGGCGGCGAGCGGCAGCGGCTGAAGCTCGCGATCGAGATGGGCACGACCGCGGCGGTCATCGTGCTCGACGAGCCGACGACCGGCCTGCACATGGCCGACGTCGACAACCTCATCGGCCTGCTCGACCGCATCGTCGACGCCGGTCGCACGGTGATCGTGATCGAGCACAACCTCGACGTCGTCTCGCGCGCCGACTGGCTCATCGACCTGGGGCCGGGCGCGGGCGCGCAGGGCGGCGCTGTCGTCTTCGAGGGCACGCCGGCGGCGCTCGCGGCCGACCCGGGCGACTCGCTCACGGGCCGCCACCTGGCGAGGCGGCTCGCGCCGGCGTGATGCCGGGGCCGTAGGCCGCCGTCGTAGACTCCGCACCATGCCGCAGTTCACCGCGATCCGGGAGGAGTCGACGTTCGTCGACCTCCAGGGCGTGACGATCCATCGCTACCGCTGGCGGCCGGGCAGGCCGAAGGCGGTCGTGCTCATCGCGCACGGCCTCGGCGAGCACGCGCTGCGCTACGAGCACGTCGCGCAGCGGCTCGTGCAGGCCGGCTACGCGGTGTGGGCCATCGATCAGCGCGGCCACGGCGCCACCGGCGTCACGCAGCACGGCGGCGACCTCGAGCGACTGGGCCGCCTCGGCCCGGGCGGGATGCGCGCGGTCGTCGGCGACCTCGTGCACGTGCTCAAGCAGATCCGGGCCGAGCACCCGGGCCTGCCCGTCGCCGTGCTCGGCCACTCGTGGGGCTCGCTGTCGACGCAGATCCTGCTCAACGGCTACAGCGACCTCGTCGACGCCGCGATCCTGAGCGGCACCGCCTACCGCATGCCCGGCTCGATGAACCCGGGCGACCTCAACGCCCGCCACGCGCACCTGGGCGACACCGGCTACGAGTGGATCTCGCGCGACCCGGCTGTCGTCGCGGCGTTCGCCGAGGATCCGCTGACGTTCCCGGCGAAGGTGCTGCCGCTCTTCGGCGTCGCCGACGGCCTGCGCCTCTACGGCGTCCCCAAGCGGATCGACCCGCCCATCCCGATGCTCATCGCCGGCGGCTCCGACGACTCGATGGCCGGGCCCAAGTCGCTGCGGCGGCTCGGCGACGCCTACCGCTCGCGCGGCGGCCTCACCGACGTCACCGTCACGGTCTACCCGGGCGCGCGGCACGAGATCCTCAACGAGATCAACCGCGCGAAGGTGCTCGACGACATCGTCGCCTGGCTCGACGCGCGCCTGCTGCCCGCCTGATCGGCGCCGGCTGGCAGGGTGCCGCAGGCGCCGCGCGTGCGCAGTCCGCTTGACCGACCCCTCCCACCGACACCGACCCGGTGCACCGGGTCGTCGGGGGTGCAACGGGTCGGCGGGGGTGCCGGGCCACGACCGCGCGGCATGCGCCCGGCCGACCGCCGCCTAGGCTGGAGCGCATGCACGGCGAGTACAAGGTCCCCGGCGGCAAGCTCGTGGTCGTCGACCTCGAGGAGCAGGACGGCCGCATCGCCGGCTTCCGCCTCGCGGGCGACTTCTTCCTCGAGCCCGACGACGCGCTCGGCGCGATCGACGCCGCGGTGAACGGCCTGCCCGTCACCGCGACCGCCGTCGAGATCGGCGAGGCGATCAAGGCGGGCCTGCCCGAGGGCGCCGTGCTGCTCGGCTTCACCCCCGAGTCGGTCGGGGTCGCGATCCGCCGGGCGCTGCAGCACGCGAGCTCGTTCAGCGACTACGAGTGGACGATCATCGACGACGAGCCGCGGCTGCCGATCGTGCACGTCGCGCTCGACGAGGTGCTCACCGAGGAGGTCGGGGCGGGCCGCCGCGGACCGACGCTGCGATTCTGGAACCTCGCCGGCCCGGCCGTCTACCTCGGCTCGTTCCAGTCGTTCAAGAACGAGGTCGACCCTGAGAACGCCGAGCGCCACGGCATCCCCGTGCTCCGCCGCATCACGGGCGGCGGCGCCATGTTCTCCGAGCCCGACAACGCGATCACCTACTCGCTCTACGTGCCCGGCGACCTCGTGCAGGGCATGAGCTTCCAGGACTCCTACGCGTTCCTGGATGCGTGGGTCATCGAGGCGCTGAAGGGGCTCGGCATCGACGCGTTCTACGCGCCGCTCAACGACATCACGTCGGCGAAGGGCAAGATCGGCGGCGCCGCGCAGAAGCGCCTCGCCGGCGGCGCCGTGCTGCACCACGCGACCATGTCGTACGACATCGACGCCGACAAGATGACCGAGGTGCTGCGCATCGGCCGCGAAAAGCTCTCCGACAAGGGGACGACGAGCGCCAAGAAGCGCGTCGACCCGCTGAAGTCGCAGACGGGCATGGGCAAGGCCGAGGTGCAGGAGGCGCTGAAGGGCACCTTCCGCAAGCTCTACGGCGGCACCGACGGCGCGCTCACCGACGCCGAGCTCGCGACCGCGACCGAGCGCATCCGCACCAAGTTCGACACCCAGGAGTGGCTGCACCGCGTGCCGTGAGGTTCACCGCCTGCTCGCGAGCGCGACCGCGAGCGCGATGCGATCGGCCGCGACGAGGGCGTCGAGGCCGGCCACGGCGTGCACACGCGCGAGCCGCTTGCGCACGGTGTTCGCGTGGACGAACAGTGCGGCGGCGGCCTCCTGCACCGATGCGTCATGGGCGACGAACGCCTCGATCGTCTCGATGAGCCGCGCGTGGTGCCGCTGGTCGTAGGCCTCGAGCGGCGCCAGCACGTGCGAGCGGAAGGGCCCGAGCTGCTCGTCGGTGAGGCGCTGCAGCAGCCCCTCCCACGATGCGAGCTCGCGGGGGCCGGTCACCGCGCCGCTGCGCAGGCCGAGCCGGTGCGCCACGATCGCCTCGCGGATCGCGCCGACGAGCCCGCGCACATCGGCTGGGCCGCTCCAGCCCGCCGCTCCGCCGGCCGATGCGAGCGCCTGCTCGAGGTCGTAGGGCCGCAGGATCGCGATCGTGAGATCGCCCACCGTGCCGACGAGCGTCGCGCCGCGATCGGGCACGACCTCCGAACGGCTCGCGATGACCGACCACTCCTCCCCGCCCACGGCCTCGAGCAGCGGTAGGAGCACCGCGGCGCTCGCGAGCCCGCGGCGGACGGCGTCGATCAGCGCGCCGACGGAGTGCTGCTCGCTCACCCGGGCGTCGAAGCGCGCTCGCTCGGCCGCGATCCGCTCGGTGATCGACACGAACGCGACCGAGGGCGGCACGACGAGCACCGCCAGGCCGGCCCGGTTCGCCGCCGCGACCAGCGCATCGGGCACGGCGTCGGCGCCCGCGCCGATCGCGAATCCCACCGCCGCGGGGCCGGTCGGTGCGATCGCGGCGACGAATGCCGCGCAGTCGCGGGGCGTGCGCAGCGACATCCCCGTGGTGAGCACGAGCTCGCCGCCCTGCAGGTAGGGGCTCGGGTCGAGCAGCTCGGTCGTGATCGCCCAGCGGATGCCGCGGTCGAGCCCCACCGGGCTGCCGATGAGCCGCAGGTCGATGCCGCCCCAGGCGAGCGCGTCCGCGACCGCGATGCGAGCGGATGCGGTGGCTGGGGCGTGCATGTCGGCGACGCTATTGCTCGACCGTGTCACGAACGTTTCCGGGCCGTTGCAGCCCGGTGGAGCCTCCTCCACCCCGTCGCCCCTGACGGCGTCCGGTGCACCACACTTCGCGCCGCCGAAACACGATCGTGACCTGCGGGCGGTGCGATGGGTGCACTCCCGGAAGGAGCACCCCATGACCACCACCGCCAGCAGGCCCGAGGCGATCGTCCCCGAGCCCGACGACGCGCAGCCCGTGCGCATCGACACCGACTACCCGTTGACGCGCGTGCCGCTCTCCGCCCGCCAGGGCTGGTTCGGCGTGCTCGTCGTCGTCGCAGGATTCCTCTTCTTCACTCCGACCATGGTCACCGGCGGCGCCGTCGCGGGTGCCTTCGGCTTCGCCGGCTTCGTCGGCATCGCGATCGTCGCCTCGATCGTGCTCGCGCTCTACGTGGCCACGCTCGGTGCCGTGAGCGCCCGCACCGGCCTCTCGACCGTGCTGCTCGCCCGCCTCGTCCTGGGCCGCGTCGGCGGCAAGTGGGCGTCGATCGTGCTCGGCGGCACGCAGATCGGCTGGTACGGCATCACGGTCGGCATCTTCGCGAACCTGCTCGCGACCGCGCTCGGCTGGGACGTCACGTGGCCGCTGGCCATCTTCGGCGGCCTGCTGATGGCGACGACGGCCTATTGGGGCTTCAAGGGCATCGAGATCCTCTCGTGGGTGTCAGTGCCGCTCATGCTCGGACTCTGCTTCTGGGTGATGGGGCTCTCGGTCGGCGAGGTCGGCGGCTGGGCCAACCTGTGGGCCACCGAGGGTGATGCCTCCATCGCGCCCGGGATGGCGCTCACCATGATGATCGGGACCTTCATCTCGGGCGGCACGCAGATCGGCAACTGGACCCGCTTCTCGAAGAAGGCGGGAACCGCGTTCCTCACCTGCCTCGGCGTCGTCGTGGTGATCGAGTTCGCCCTGCTGTTCTTCGGCGGGATCGGCGCGATCGCGTTCGCGGAGCCCGACTTCACCAACCTGCTGCTCGGGCTCGGGCTGGCACTGCTCGCGGTGTTCATGCTGGTCTTCAACCTCTGGACGACGAACGACAACGCCGCCTACGCCTTCGGCGTCGCGGGCGCCGAGCTCTTCGGCGTCGCGAACAAGCGCCCGTTCATCATCGGCGGGGTCGTGATCGGCATCGCGCTCGCGGTCACGAACGCGGCGGATGCGATGACCGGCTTCCTCGTGCTGCTCGGCACCGTGATCCCGCCGCTCGGCGGCGCCGTGATCGGCACGTTCCTGTTCACGTGGCGGCTGCGGGATCCCGGCACGCACCTCGGCACGGTGCCCGCGTTCCAGTGGGCCGGCATCGCCGCCTACCTCGCCGGCACCGCCGCGGCGTTCTTCGGATCGTTCACCGGCATCGGCAGTCCTGCCCTGCAGGGCATCATCGTGGCCATCCTCGCCGTGCCCGTCGCCAGCGCGATCGCCCGCGCGGTCCGCAAGCCCGTCGCGACCGGAGCGGCCGCCTGATGGGCACCCTCATCCGCGGCGGCGACGTCGTCACGATGGATGCGTCGACCGGGTCGCGCGCGGTGCGTCGCGACATCCGGATCGCCGACGGCACGATCGTCGCGATGGCGCCCGCCCTTGAGGCGCAGCCGGGCGACGAGGTGATCGATGCGTCGGGGCTGCTGATCTCGCCCGGCTTCGTGAACGCGCACACCCACTCGTGGGAGTACCTCTACAAGGGCCGCTACGACAACCTGCCCCTCGAGCTGTGGATGCTGCTGTCGTACCCGATCCTCGGCGGCTCGCCGCTGACGCCCGACGTCATCCGGCTGCGCACCCTGATGTTCGCGATGGAGTCGATGAAGAACGGCGTGACGACCCTCGTCGACGACGTGCTCGAGACGCCCGGCCAGGATGCGGCCCAGCTCGCGGCGGTCGTCGACGCGTACGAGGCGATCGGCATCCGCGCCAACGTCTCGGGCCACATCATCAACCGTCCGTTCGTCGACACGCTGCCGTTCGTCGTCGGCTGGCTGCCGGAGGAGGTCGTGCGGCAGGTGCGGGCGCAGCAGGTGCTGACCGCCTCCGAGTACCTCGACTTCTCGAGGCAGGCGTTCGCGGCGCACCACGGTCGGGCCGACGGCCGCCTGCGCTACATGGTGGCGCCCTCCGGTCCGCAGCGCTGCACCGACGACCTGCTCGTGGGCGCCAACGCGCTCGCCCAGGAGTTCGACGCCGAGATGCACATCCACGTGCTCGAGACGAAGACGCAGGCGGTCACGGGGACGGAGCTCTACGGCCGCTCGCTCGTGCAGCACCTCGACGAGATCGGTGCGCTGTCGCGCAACACCACGTTCGCGCACGGCATCTGGGTGGACGACGAGGACATCGCGCGCATTGCGGCGAAGCACGTCTCGGTCTCGCACAACGCGATCTCGAACCTCAAGCTCGGCTCGGGCATCCTGCCGTGGCGCGACTACCACCGCCACGGGGTCAACCTCGGCCTGGGCACGGACGGCTGCTCGTCGAGCGACACCCCGCGGCTCATGGAGGTCATGAAGATGGCCGCGCTGCTGCACAAGGTGACGGAGCCCGACTTCGATGCCTGGCCGACGGTCGACGAGGTGCTCACGGCAGCGACGATCGGCGGAGCCCGCTCTGCGGTGCTCGACCACGCCGTCGGGTCGCTCGAGGTCGGCAAGCGAGCCGACCTCACGATGTTCGACACCAGCACGCTCGCGTTCCTGCCCAGGAACACGCTCGAGAACCACCTCGTCTACAGCGAGAACGGGTCGTCGATCGTGCGCGTCATGGTCGACGGCGTCGTCACGGTCGAGCACGGACGCCTGACCCTCATCGACGAGGATGCGGTGATCGCCGAGTTCCTCGCGGTGGCCGACCGCATCCGGGAGGAGCAGGACCGGCTCGACCGGATCAACCGCGTCTTCGTGCCCGCGTTCGCCCGGATGCACGCCGAGACGGCGCGGCGCGACGTCGGGGTGAACCGCTGGACGGGAGATGAGCGGTCCTGGCTGGCGGGGGCGCTCGCTCACTGACACCACCGCGATGCGCGGCGTCCGTCCGGTCGCCGCGCATCGCGGCTGTGAGGTTCTGGACACCTCGGATGCCTAGGCTTGGAACCACTATGGACTTCTCGCTCGAATTCACGCCCGACCTCATCGCGGTCTTCCTCACCCTGTTCGTGCTCGAGATCGTCCTCGGCGTCGACAACGTGATCTTCATCTCGATCCTCGCCTCGAAGCTGCCGAAGGAGCAGCAGGCGCGGGCGCGCAACCTCGGCCTCACGCTCGCGATGGTCATGCGCGTGGGACTCGTGCTGCTCGCCGGCTGGATCATCACCCTCAACGACGACCTCTTCACGCTCTTCGGCATGGGCTTCTCCGGCCGCGAGCTGATCCTCATCGCCGGCGGCGCGTTCCTGCTCTACAAGGCGGTCCACGAGATCCACCTGAAGCTCGAGGGCGAGGAGGAGCACGCCTCCTCCGCGGTGAAGGCCACCTTCGGCGCGGTGCTCGCGCAGATCCTGCTCATGGACCTCGTCTTCTCGCTCGACTCGGTCATCACCGCCGTCGGCATGACGAGCAACATGCTCGTCATCATCACCGCGGTGCTGCTGTCGTTCGGCATCCTGCTGTTCTCGGCGAAGTACATCTTCGAGTTCGTGAACCGCCACCCGACGGTGAAGATGCTCGCGCTGTCGTTCCTGCTGCTCATCGGCGTCTTCCTCATCGCCGACGGCTTCGGCATCCACATCGACAAGGCCCTCATCTACGGCCCGATGGCGTTCGCGGTGCTCGTCGAGGGGCTCAACCTCTGGGCGGCGTCGCGCCGCGCGAAGCGCAAGGGCAAGCAGGTCGAGCCCGTGCACCTGCACGACACGCTGCACGAGCAGGCCGACGGGACCGCCGCTCCCGAGGCGCCCGCCGCCGAGTCGCGCTGACGCCCTTGTCGGCGGCGGGGCCGCCGGGGTTGGATGGGTCGCATGACCGAGCCCGCATCGCACGACGTCCACGTGGTGGTCGGCGACGACTCCGACCGCTCCCGCTACGAGGCCCACATCGGCGACCGGCTCGCCGGCGTGCTCTCGTACGTCGATGACGCCGACGGCAACCGCGTGCTGCAGCACACGGTCGTCGGCGACGCGTTCGGCGGCCACGGCGTGGGCAGCGCGCTCGCGCGCTTCGCGATGCAGGACGCGACGGATGCGGGCCGCAAGATCGTGCCGCAGTGCACGTTCGTACAGGGCTGGCTGGGCAAGCACCCCGAGCACCAGTCGCTCGTGGCGCACCCCTACGTGCCCTCCCCGCCCACGGCGTAGCGCTCCCTCCGCTGGTCGAGCCGCGCGGCGCAGCTCCCTCCGCTGGTCGAGCCGCGCGGCGCAGCCGCGCGAGTCGAGACCACCCCGCCTCCCCAGCGCTCCCTCCGCTGGTCGAGCCGCGCGGCGGAGCCGCGCGAGTCGAGACCACCCCGCCTCCCAGCGCCGTGCCGTACCATGGACCCGAGCCGGTCACCCGGCCGCGCGGATGTAGTTCAATGGCAGAACTTCAGCTTCCCAAGCTGATAGCGCGGGTTCGATTCCCGTCATCCGCTCCTCAGGACCCCGCCGCAGGCGGGGTCCTTCGTCGCTCCTGCCGGGAATCGAACGGTCGAGCGGCCTGCGGCCGCGCTGGTCGGACCACGCGGAGCCCCACCGGGCCTCCGCGCCCGTCATCCGCTCCACGAGACCCCGCCTGAGGCGGGGTCTTCGCCGTTCAGGCACCGATGCGGCACTCGATCTACCCTCGACCTGTGAACCCGAAGCACCGCCAGACGACCCCGACGCCCGACGGAGCCCGCCGATGACCGCCACCGCGAAGCCCCGCCGCAGCCCCGGCCGCGCGTTCTTCATCGTCGCCGCGATCCTCGTGGTCATCGCGGCGCTCCTCGTCGTCGCCGAGCTCGTCGCGCGGCAGATGGTGCCCGGCGTCATCCGCTCCACCGTCGTCGAGCAGCTGCAGCTGCCCGCCGATCACCCGGTCGACGTCGAGGTCGACGGCATCCTGCTGCCGCAGCTCGTCGCCGGCTCGCTCGCCGAGGTGCGGCTCGCCTCCGAGGACGTCACCGTGGGCTCGTTCAGCGGCGATGTCGCCGCCGAGCTGCAGGACGTCCCGATCCGCGCCGACCGCGCCGCGGCCGGCGGCACCGCCGACGTGCGGATGACGACCGAGCAGCTGCGCGCCCTGCTGTCGACGATCGACGGCTTCCCGGCCGAGACGATCGAGCTCGACGAGCCGAACGTGACGGCGTCGACCGAGGTCGACGTGCTCGGCGCGGCCATCCCGCTCGGCATCGTGCTCGAGCCGGGCGCCGCCGAGGGCGACCTGGTGCTCTCGCCCGTCTCGGGCAGCATCGCCGACGCCACCGTCACCGCCGTCCAGCTGCGCCAGCAGTTCGGCGGCCTGCTCGAGCCGCTGCTGCAGGACCGAAGCGTCTGCATCGCCTCCTCGGTGCCCGCCGCCCTCACCCTGCAGTCGGTCGAGGTGGTCGGCGACGAGGTCGTGGCCGGCTTCGCCATCGACGGCGGCATCATCGACGATCCCGAGCTGCAGGCGAACGGCACCTGCTGACCGCGAAGGCCCGTCAGAGCGCGAAGCCCGCGGGCGCCTCCGCGAGCGAGACGCTGTTGCCGTCCGGGTCGACGAGCGTCACGTGGTGCACGCCGTTGGCGTACCGTTCCGCGTGCTCGGGCCGCACGCCGGCGGCGGCGAGCCGCTCGAGCATGGCGTCGAGCCCGCGCACCGCGATCGTGACCGTGCACGCGCCCGCCCGCGCCGGCCGCTCGTCGACGACGAGCCACGCATCCGCCCCGATCCGCCACAGCGCCTCCTCGCCCGCCATCGCGTCGGAGGGGCGCCCGAGGAGCGTCTCGTACCAGCGCATGCCCGCCGCCCGGTCGCGCACGCACGCGATCGCCAGCAGCTCGTCGAACCCCTCGCCCACGCTGTCCATGCCGGAACGCTAGCCCCGCGCGACATGCGGGCGAAACCTCCCATCTGCCACGGTTGAGGCATGGAGCAGTCGCCGATCACCGTCGCCATCGAGCGCACCGTCGACCCGAGCATGGAGCGCTACGCGCAGGCGTGGGTGCAGCACGGTGTCGCGCTCGCGACGCTCTTCCCGGGCTTCCTCGGCGCCGGCTGGGTGCGCGAGGAGCCCGGCAGCGTGCGCTGGCACATGATCTACCGGTTCGCCGACCGGGCGACGCTCGAGGCGTGGGAGCGCAGCGTCGAGCGCGCGCAATGGATCTCGGCGGGCGCGAGCTTCGCCCGCGAGTCGCGCGTCGAGCGCCGCACCGGCATCGAGGGGTGGTTCGACGCGCCGGAGGGCGTGGTGCTGCAGGACGACGCCCGCGTCGAGATCCGGCAGTCGACGCCCGCACCGCCCGTGTGGAAGCAGATGATCGTCGTCTGGCTCGCGTTCTTCCCCATGAACGTGCTCGTCACGTTCCTGCTCGGGCTCATCCCCGGCTTCGCCGAGCTCGCGCTGCCGCTGCGGCTGCTGATCTCGACCGTGATCCTGACGCCGATCATGGTCGGGCTCATCCTGCCGTTCATCACGCGGCTCGCGGCGCCCTGGCTGCACCCGCGGGCGCGGCCCGGCAGCTAGCGGCTCACTCCGGGGCGGGCACGTCCGGCACGGTCAGCGGCGCGAGCACGCCGAGCTCGAGCCAGAGGAGCGGCGCGATGACCGCGAGCGCGGCGGTCAGCAGCAGCGTCAGCACCACGACGACGTACTGCACGCGCCGCCGCCCGTGCGAGATGCGCCGGAACCCCCACGCGATAGGGATGCCGACGAGCGAGACCATGAGCGCGATCGTCGGCGCGACCCAGTGCGGGATGGACGCGAGCACCGCGAGCCCGGCGATGCCGGCCGCGATCGGCCACATGCGCGGCTCGCGCTCGCCGGACGCGCCCTGCTCGGGCGGCGCGTCCCACGGCGGCGCCGGCACGGGCACGGAGGAGGTGGCGGATGCGTCGTCCGGCCGCCGGGTCGGCCGGGCTCCGCGGGTCCACGGGGCCGCCGCCGAGGTGCCGGGCTGCTCGGGCGCGCCCCCGCCGCCGGCGCCGCGCGCGGCCGGATGCCCCGGCGGCGCCCACCGCCGGGCGTCCTCGTCGTGTCCAGCCACGGCTCCATGCTCCCACCGCGCCAGGTGATCGGCCCGCCGCGTGCGCGAGGATCCGGCCCGTGTCGCATACCCTGTGATGTATGACGCAGCACGTCGGCGCAGCTCTCGCGGGGGCTTCGCGCCTCCAGCCGGGGACGAGCCTGCGCGAGCAGGTCGAGGAGTCGCTCGCCTCCCAGATCATCGCCGGCATGCTCGAGCCGGGCACCGTCCTGACGGCGCCGACCCTCGCAGCGCAGTATGGCGTCAGTGCGACGCCCGTGCGCGAGGCACTGCTCACGCTCCAGCGGAGAGGATTCCTCGAGCCTCTGCGCAACAAGGGGTTCCGCGTCACCGATGTCTCGCTCCACGAGCTCCGACAGCTCGCCGAGGTACGACAGCTCCTCGAGTGCCCCCCGATGCGCGAGCTCGCCGGACACCTGCCGGAGAGCGCTCGCGCTGAGCTGCAGTCGCTCGCCGACGAGATCGTCGCGTCCGGCCAGGAGGGCCGTCTGCAGGACTACCTCTCCGCGGACACGCGCTTCCACCTGCTGCTCATCGACCTCGTCGGCAACGACCACCTCACGCGGATCGTGCGCGACCTCCGTCAGCAGACTCGGCTCGGCGGCCTCGCTGCGCTGTCGGAGTCACGACTGCTGGCCGAGTCCGCGGCAGAGCACCACGAGCTGCTCGCGCTGCTCGTGCGCGGAGACGGCGAGGCAGCCGAGGCCCTGATGCGGCGGCACATCGGGCATGTGCCTGGCATCTGGAGCGGCAATCTCGAGCACGGCGCCGGCTGAGCCCTCTCGCGTCGCACGCCCGCCTCACGGGATGGGCGGCATCCCGTCTGGCAGGTCGACCGGCCCTGTGACGGCTCGCGGCGCACGCGCTCGCGTCGCCGTGATCGCGACGCCGGCGGAGGCGATCGCGACCAGCGCGATCGCGATCGCGTCGAGGGCTCCGACGTGCTCCGACAGGAGCAGGAACCCGAAGAGCGCCGCGCTGGCGGGCTCGAGGGCCATGAACACGCCGAACGCGTGCGCGCTGATGCGCCGCAGCGCCAGCAGCTCGAGCCCGTAGGCGAGCACGCTCGACAGCAGTGCGACGAGCGCTGCCGGACCGAGCACGGCGGGCGATGCGGCGACCGCCGCCACCGCGGCCGGTGCGCCGAACGGCAGCGCCACGAGCGCGCCGACCAGCATGGCGGCGGAGAGCCCGCTGAGACCCGGCACCTTCGCGCCCACGCGCTGCGACAGCAGGATGTAGCCGCCCCAGCAGGCGCCCGCGAGGAGCGCGAGCACGCAGCCCACGATGTCGAGGCTCCCCTCGAAGCCCTGCGCGGCGATGATCGCCACGCCCGCCGCCGCGCACAGGACCCACGCGACGTCGGCGATCCGGCGCGAGTGCAGGAGCGCGACGGCGAGCGGGCCGACGAGCTCCAGCGTCACCGCCACCGACAGCGGGATCCGCTCCAGCGATGCGTAGTAGAGGAGGTTCATGGTGCCGAGCACCGCGCCGAACGCCACGACGTCCAGCACCGTCGAGCGCGCCCATCCCCCCGGTCGTGGTCGCGCCACGGCGAGCATCACCGCCGCGGCCAGGAGCAGTCGCACGAAGGTCAGGCCGGCGGGGGAGATCTCATCGAAGATCGACTTGCCGATCGCGGCGCCGAGCTGCACCGAGCTGATCGATGCGAGGACGAGCACGACGCCGATCAGCGGGGCGATCCAGGCGGCTGACGAGCGTCTCATCGGTGTCGACGATAGCGATGGTGGGCGCACGCGTCGGCGCGACGGCGAGAGCCGGATGCGGAGGCCCGCTGAGCCGGGAGGTCACGATTTGGTCTCGCGGTCTTCCGAGGGCGCCACACGTATGTAATATGTCACACACCGCCGCAAGGCATTGCAACGAAGCATCCTGAGGAGCCCCATGTCTGCATTCTCCCCGCGCCCCGCGCGCCTGATCACCGCTCTGCTGGCCGCGGGCGCCGTCGCGGTCACGGCCGGCTGCTCCGGCGGCCTCGCCGGGGGCGCCGGCGCCTCGGAGGGCGCAGAGGGCCCCATCACCCTCGGCATGCTCGCGCCCTTCTCGGGCAGCGAGTCCGCCTTCGGGGAGTACATGCAGAACGGCGCGCAGCTCGCGATCGACGAGATCAACGAGGCAGGCGGCGTCCTCGGGCAGCAGCTCGAGCTCGTCGTCGAGGACGACGCGTGCGACGCGACTGCCTCCGTCGCGGCCGCGAACAAGCTCGTGACGCAGGGCATCGTGGCCTCGGTCGGCGGCTACTGCTCGGGCGCCACGCTGCCGACGCTCCCGATCTTCGACGAGGCCGGCATCCCGATGGTGATCCCTGCGGCGAACTCCAACGACCTGCCCGACGCGGGCCTGCCCGGCGTCTTCCTCATCAACGGCACCGGTACCCAGCAGGCGCAGGCTGCTGTGCAGTACGCGCAGCAGGAGGGCGCGACCACCGTCGCGGTCATCGACGACGCGACGAGCTACTCGGCCGACCTCGCCGGCGCATTCGTCGAGCAGGCGAACGAGGCGGGAGTCGAGGTCGCGTTCGAGGCGACCGTCACCCCGGGCGAGAACGACTACGCCTCCGTCGCGACGCAGCTGGCGCAGACTGCTCCAGACTTCGTCTACTGGACGGGCTACTACCAGGAGGGCGCCCTGATCAACCGTCAGGCTGCCGACGCCGGCTACGAGGGCGTCTTCATGGTGGCCGACGGCTCGATCGACGCCAGCTTCGCCGAGATCACCGGCGAGGGCTACACCGAGAACGTCGTGGGCACCTTCACGCAGACGCCCGACATGCTGACGGGCGCCGAGGACTGGATCGCCGACTACGAGGAGCTCGCGGGCGAGCGCCCGGGCCCGTACTCGACGCAGGCCTACGACGCCGTCCGGATCGTCGCGCAGGCGATGGAGGATGCGGGCAGCACGGAGTTCGAGGCCGTGGTCGAGGCGCTCGAGGGCCTCGACGGCTTCGAGACTTTCGCCGGACCGCTGACCTTCACCGAGAACCACACGCGTGAGAGCGGCGGCTTCGTGATCGTCTCGATCGACGAGGAGACCGGGGAGTTCGTGCTCGAGGACGACCTGCAGGGCTGACGACCGCGGAGGGCGGGGCTCGCGCTCCGCCCTCCACCATCCCTGACGACCCCGGAAGGAGCCGCACCACCGTGATGCAGCTCATCTGGAACGGCCTCATCGTCGGCTCGTTCTACTCTCTCGTCGCACTCGGCTACTCGATGGTCTACGGCATCATCAAGCTGCTGAACTTCGCCCACGGCGACATCTACATGCTCGGCTCCTTCGTGGGCTTCCTGGTGCTGAGCTCGGTCGGCGGCATCCCCGCCTCGGCCTCCATCCCGATGCTGCTCGCGATCCTGCTGCTCGCGATGGTCGTGACGGGCCTCATCGGCGTCGGCATCGAGCGAGTGGCCTACCGGCCCCTGCGCAAGAGCCCCCGGCTCGCGGTGCTCATCACCGCGATCGGCGTCTCCTTCACGCTCGAGTACGGCATCCGGCAGATCTTCGGCCCCAACCCGCGCGCGTTCCCCGTGCGGCTCAGCTCGGAGTCGTTCGACGCGCTCGGCATGCGCATCTCGATGTCGCAGATCGTGCTCGTCATCGTGGCTGCGGTGCTGATGTTCGTGCTCGCCCACATCGTCGAGCGCACTCGCGAGGGTCGAGCGATGCGAGCGATCGCGCTCGACCCCCAGGCCGCGCACCTCATGGGCGTCAACGTCAACCGCGTGATCGCCACGGTGTTCTTCATCGGCTCCGCGCTCGCCGGTGCCGCGGGCGTCATGGCCGGCGCCTACTACGGCTCGATCGACTTCCTCATGGGATTCGTCATCGGCCTGAAGGCGTTCACGGCGGCCGTCATCGGCGGCATCGGCAATCTCTACGGCGCGATGCTCGGCGGCCTCCTCCTGGGGCTGCTCGAGTCGTTCGGCGCCGCCTGGCTCGGCGGCGAATGGCGAGACGTCTTCTCGTTCGCCATCTTGATCCTGATCCTGACCTTCAAGCCGACCGGACTGCTGGGCAACCGCGTCGTGGAGAGGATGTGACCATGGCCACGCAGCTGGACCAGGCGCTCAAGCACGCGCCGCTGCGCGCTCCGGCGCCGCTCTTCGAGCGCAGCAGGCCGGCCTCGGGCCCGCGCTCGCAGCAGGGCTTCATGCGGATCCTCGGCCTGCTCGGCGTCGTGCTGCTGCTCGCGCTGCCCTTCATCGACGCGAGCGCGTACACGATCTCGATCGCGACGAGCGCGCTCATCTACATCATGCTCTGCATGGGCCTCAACGTGGTGGTCGGCTACGCCGGCCTCCTCGACCTCGGCTACATCGCGTTCTTCGCGGTCGGCGCCTACGTCTCCGGCATCCTCACGACGACCCTCGGCTGGCCGATGTGGGCGGCGGTGCCCGCGACGATCCTCGCCTGCGTGGTCGCCGGCATCATCATCGGCGGCCCGACGCTGCGGCTGCGCAGCGACTACCTCGCGATCGTGACGCTCGGCTTCGGCGAGATCATCCGCATCACGGCGAACAACCTCGACGTGACCGGCGGCCCCTCGGGCATCAGCGGCATCCCCACGTGGGAGTTCGGCGACTGGAGCTTCCGGGACGGGCTCGACCTCTTCGGGCTGCAGTTCTCCGGATCGATCATCTTCTACTACTTCGTCGCCGTCATCGTGGTGACCGTCGGCATCATCGGCCTCGGGCGCCTGTCGCGCGGGCGCATGGGGCGGGCCTGGAAGGCGGTCCGCGACGACGAGGACGCCGCCGAGGCGATGGGCATCAACACCTACGTCACGAAGATCTCGGCCTACATCATCGGTGCGGTCTGGGCCGGCCTCGCAGGCCAGCTCATGGCGACGCACCTGACGGCAATCAGCCCGAACTCCTTCCACTTCCTTTACTCGGCGCTCATCCTTATGGCCGTCGTGCTCGGCGGCATGGGGTCGACGCCCGGCGTGATCATCGGCGCGCTGTTCGTCTCGCTCGCGCCGGAGCTGCTGCGCGAGTTCTCGGAGTGGCGCTTCCTGATCTTCGGCGTGCTGCTGGTCGTGGTGATGATCTTCCGGCCGTCGGGGCTCTGGCCCGCGACCGCGGTCCTGCCCTGGGTGCGCGCCCACAAGCCGAGGGCATGGCCCGCGACCGCGCCGATCGAGTCGATCGACGACCGGGCGGTGAACGGTCCCGCACCGCTCGACGCCGGCCCGGACGATCCGTCTTCCGACGACCCCGCTGACGACAAGGAGGTCAGGCGATGACCGCGCTGCTCGAGGTCCGCGACCTCCACCTCCGCTTCGGCGGCGTCAAGGCCGTCGACGGGCTCTCGTTCGACGTCCGGGAGGGCGAGATCCTCGCGGTCATCGGTCCCAACGGCGCCGGCAAGACGAGCGCCTTCAACTGCATCTCCGGCTTCTATCGGCCGACGAGCGGCTCGATCGACTTCGAGGGCCGATCCATCATGAAGGTGCTGCCCTCGACGATCACCCGCCGCGGCATGGCGCGCACGTTCCAGAACCTCCGCCTCTTCAAGGAGATGACGGTCCTCGACAACGTGAAGACTGCCATGCACGGCAACCTGCGCGAGGGCTTCCTCGACAACCTCCTGCACACGCCGCGCTACCGCCGAGCCGAGGAGGCGTGCGCCCGCGAGGCGCGCGGCTGGCTCGACTTCGTCGGGTTCGAGGGCGATGAGCAGCTCTACGTCACGAACCTCCCGTACGGGGAGCAGCGGCGCGTCGAGATCGCCCGCGCGCTCGCCACGAGCCCCAAGCTGCTCCTGCTCGACGAGCCGGCGGCCGGACTGAACTACGGCGAGAAGCAGGGCCTCATGCGGCTGATCCGCAAGATCCGCGAGCTCGGTGTCGGCATCGTGCTCATCGAGCACGACATGGGGCTCGTGATGGAGCTCGCCGAGCGCATCGTCGTCCTCAACTACGGCAAGGAGATCGCCGACGGCACGCCCGCCGAGATCAAGGCGGATCCCGTCGTCATCGAGGCCTACCTCGGCGCCGACGATGATGGAGCGGTCGATGACACCACGCTCACCGACATGGTCGACGTCGTCGAGCCGGACGCCGAGGGCAACGAGGAGGATCCAGCATGAGCTGGCTCGAGGTCACCGAGGCCGACGTCTACTACGGCCGCGTGCACGCGCTGCGGCAGCTCTCCTTCGAGGTCGAGGAGGGCGAGATCGTCTGCCTGCTCGGCAACAACGGCGCTGGCAAGTCGACCACCATGAACGTCCTCTCGGGCCTCGTGCGCCCCAAGAGCGGCGTCGTGCGCTGGGACGGCATCGACCTCGGCACGGCCAAGCCCTGGGACATCGTCTCCCGCGGGCTGGTCCACGTGCCCGAGGGCCGCCGGATCTTCTCGACCATGACGGTGCACGACAACCTGCTGCTGGGCGGCTACACGGTCAAGGACCAGAAGGCGATCGCGGAACGCGTCGACCTCGCCTACTCGCTCATGCCCAGGCTCGCCGAGCGGCGCAAGCAGCAGGGAGGGACGCTCTCCGGCGGCGAGCAGCAGATGCTCGCCATCGGCCGGGCGCTCGTCGCCGGACCGCGGCTCCTGCTGCTCGATGAGCCCTCGATGGGACTCGCGCCGCTGGTCGTGAAGCAGGTGATGGAGATCATCTCCGCGGTCAACCGCCAGGGCACGACCGTGCTGCTGGTCGAGCAGAACGCTCGTGCCGCCCTCCGCATCGCCGACCGCGCCTACGTCGTCGAGACGGGGCATGTGACGCTGCAGGGAGCGGCGGCGGAGCTCGCGAAGGATTCGCGCGTCGTGGACGCGTACCTGGGCGCCTGACCGTGCGCGTCCTCGTGATCGGCGCCGGCGTGATCGGCGCGGCGTGCGCCCTGCGGCTCTCGCAGGCTGGCGCGGAGGTGCTGCTCGTTGACCGCTCGGGTGTCGCCGCTGAGACGTCGAGCCGCTGCGAGGGCAACGTGCTCGTGAGCGACAAGAGCGCGGATGCGTCACTGCGGGCCGAGGCGGAGCTCGCGATCGCCTCCAACGCGATGTGGCGAGAGCTCGCGGCCCAGCTCGACGCGGAGCGCGGCGACGGCCCGGCGACCGAGTTCGAGGCCAAGGGCGGCATCGTCGTCGCCTTCCCCGGCAACGCGGAGGCGCTCGAGCGCTTCGCCGACGGCCAGCGCTCCATCGGCATCCGCGCGCATGCCGTCGATCGCGCGGCGCTCGCAGACCTGGAGCCGGATCTCGCACCCGAGGTTGCGCTGGGCGTCCACTACCCCGACGACGCGCAGGTGCAGCCGTCGCTCGCGACGCAGTCCATGGCGGCAGCCGCGCTGCGCCGGGGCGCGCGACTCGTGCGGGCAGAGGTGACGGGTGCGCGGCTGCAGGGCGAGCGCATCGTCGGCGTCGAGACGACCGCGGGGCCGATCGACGCGGATGCGGTGGTCGTGTGCGCGGGCCCGTGGTCCGGCGAGGTGTCGGCTCGGCTCGGAGGGGCCATCGACATCCGCCCGAGACGCGGGACGATCCTCGTCACGACCCCGATGCCCCAGCGCATCCGCCACAAGGTCTACGACGCCGACTACGTCGGCGCGGTCGGATCGGGAGCGGCCGAGCTGCAGACCTCGACCGTCGTCGAGTCGACGCCCGCCGGCACCGTGCTCATCGGCTCGAGCCGGGAGCGCGTCGGCTTCGACGAGACGGGCACGCTGCCCGCGCTCGCCGAGATCGCCGCCAAGGCCACCCGGCTCTTCCCGTTCCTCGCCGACGTGCAGCTGCTGCGGACCTACTCGGGGTTCCGCCCCTATGCGCGCGACCACCTGCCGGTCATCGGCCCGGATCTCAGGGTCGCGGGCCTCTTCCACGCGGCCGGTCACGAAGGCGCGGGGATCGGCCTCGCGCCCGCCACTGCTGCGCTGATCGCGCACCATGTGCTCGGTGCCGCCGCCCCGCTCGACGCCGCGCCGTTCCTGCCGAGCAGGCCCAGCCTGATGGGAGCAGCGGCATGAGCGCGACGTTCGAGTTCGCGGGGGAGCCGATCGAGGCGCGCCAGGGCCAGACGATCGCGGGCGCCCTGCTCGCGGCCGGCCGCGTGTCCTGGCGCACCGCCGCCGGCGCCGAGCGCGGCGTGTTCTGCGGCATCGGCGTGTGCCACGACTGCGTCGTGACGGTCAACGGCGCGTCGGGCGTGCGCGCCTGCCTGCGCACCGCGAGCGACGGCGACGTCGTGCTGCCGGAGGAGCGATGAGCCAGCGGCACGTGCTCATCCTGGGCGCAGGGCCCGCTGGCCTCGCGGCCGCTCGGGGCGCGCTCGAGGAGGGTGCGCGCGTCACGCTCGTCGACGAGGGCGAGCGTCTTGGCGGCCAGTTCTGGCGCCACCACGAGCAGCTGACCGATCCCCGTCTCCAGCACGGCTGGTCGCGGTTCGTCGAGCTGCGCGGCGTCATCGCAGGAGCCCTCGAGTCGGGCAGCGCCTCCCTGCTGCAGCGCGCAGCGGTGTGGCGGGTCGACGCGGCCTCCATGCGCGTGCATGCCCTCGTCGGCATGGCGGATGCCCCCGGTCGCCGTCGCGTCGACGTCGCGGCCGACGCGATCGTGCTCGCGACGGGCGCGCACGACCGGGCCCTCCCCATCCCCGGGTGGACGCTGCCCGGCGTCACGACTGCGGGTGCGGCGCAGTCGCTCGCGAAGCGCGACGGCGTGACGGTCGGGAACCGCACGCTCGTGGCGGGCGCGGGGCCCTTCCTGCTCCCGGTGGCGGAGTCCATCGCGCTCGCGGGTGGCGAGGTGGTCGAGGTGCTCGAGGCCTCGCGTGTGCGCGCGCTCGTGCGCGGCTGGGGCGCCCGGCCGTGGGAGCTCGTCTCGGCGACCGGCAAGCTCGGCGAGCTGAGCGGGTACGCCGCTTCGCTCCTGCGCGGGCGCACGCCGTATCGCACGGGCCACGGCGTCGTGCGGATCCTGGGCGGACGTCGGGTCGAGGCGGCGGTGGTCGCGCGCCTGGATCACGACTGGCGACCGCTGCCGGGCACCGAGCGCGAGGTCGAGTGCGATGCCGTCGCGCTCGGCCACGGCTTCGTGCCCCGCATCGACGCGGCGCTGCAGGCGGGCTGCGCCGTCGGCGAGGCGCCGCCCGGGGAGCCGCGCTTCGTGCTGGTCGACTCGCTGCAGCGCACGAGCGCGGACGGGATCTTCGCCGCGGGCGAGATCACCGGCATCGGGGGCGCCGACGCGGCGCTCGTCGAGGGCGAGATCGCCGGACGAGCGGCCGCGGGCGGCCGCTCCCGGTCCCTCGATCGGGCGATCCGACTTCGGCGGCGCACGGATGCGTTCGCGCGGAGGCTCGAGGACGCCCACGGCATCCGCGACGGCTGGCGCACGTGGCTCGAGGACGACACGCTGATCTGCCGCTGCGAGTCGGTCGACACCGCGACGATCGTCCGCGCCGCGGGCAGCGCGTCGCGAGCGATGCGGCTCGCGACACGCGCGGGTCTCGGTGCCTGCCAGGGGCGCACGTGCGGCCTGAGCGTCGAGGCGATCTGCGGCGAGCGGCTCGGGCTCGATGCCCGCCCCGTGCTCGCGCCGATGCGCATCGGCGAGCTCGCCGCCGCCGCAGAGCCGGGGAGTTGACGGGCTCCGCGGTATGTAATATGTTACATACTACGGCCCCGCATCGGCGCGGGACCGCTTCAGCACCCTGCAAGGAGCAGTCATGAGCAGCAGCATGGATCTCGGCGGCGTCGTGGTCGCAACGACCCTCGCCTTCCAGGAGGACGCCTCGGCCCCCGCCGGCCTCGCGGTCGACTACGACCGCTTCGGCGAGCACGTCGACTTCCTCATGGCGAACGGCTGCCGCGGCGTGGGTCCGAACGGCTCGCTCGGCGAGTACTCCTCGCTCACCGACGACGAGCGCCGCAAGGTGATCCAGGTCGCGCGCGAGGCCGTCGGCGACCGCGGCATCGTGATCGCGGGCGTGCACGGCGTCGGCAGCCACCAGGCCCGCCACTGGGCAGAGCTCGCGGCCGAGGACGGCGCCGACGGCGTGCTCCTGCTGCCGCCGACGCTCTACCGCGCCAACGAGGGCGAGGTCATCGCGCACTTCGCGGAGGTCGCGAAGGTCGGGCTGCCGATCATGGCCTACAACAACCCCTTCGACACGAAGGTCGACCTCGTGCCGTCGCTCGTCGCCAAGCTCGCCGAGATCCCGGAGGTCGTGGCGATCAAGGAGTTCTCGGGCGACGTGCGCCGCGTGTACGAGATCCGCGAGCTGTGCGACATCGACGTCATCGCGGGCGCCGACGACGTGCTCCTCGAGATGATGATCAACGGCGCGGTCGGCTGGTTCGCCGGCTACCCCAATGCGTTCCCGAAGGAGGCCGTCGAGCTCTACGATCTGCTCGTGGCGGGCAGCTGGCAGCAGGCGAGGGAGCTCTACGAGCACCTCGTCCCCGTCTTCCGCTGGGACTCGAAGACCGAGTTCGTGCAGGCGATCAAGCTCTCGATGGACATCTGCGGCAACAGCTACGGCGGCCAGACGCGCCCGCCGCGCGGGCCGCTCTCCGAGGCGCAGCGCGCCCAGGTGACCGCCGACACCGAGCGGGCGCTGGCCGCGATCCGCGCACGCGCACTGGGCGCCGAGCAGGCGCTCGCGGGCGCCCGCTGATGCGGGCGAGCCGCGCCTTCCAGGCGGTCGACTCCCACACCGAGGGGATGCCGACCCGCGTCGTGACGGGCGGCGTCGGGGTCATCCCCGGCGCCACCGCCAACGAGCGGCGGCTCCACGCCATCGAGCACCTCGACGGCGCGCTGCGCGGCCTGCTCATGCACGAGCCGCGCGGCCACGCCGCGATGTCCGGCGCCATCCTGCAGCCCTCCACCCGTGAGGACTGCGACTGGGGCGTCGTCTACATCGAGGCGTCCGGCTTCCTGCCGATGTGCGGCCACGGCACGATCGGCGTCGCGACCGTGCTCGTCGAGACCGGCATGGTCGAGGTGACCGAGCCGGTCACCGAGATCCGGCTCGACGTGCCCGCAGGGGTGGTCGTCGCGCGCGTCGAGGTGGAGGCGGGGAAGGCCAAGCGCGTCACGATCGAGAACGTGCCGTCGTTCGTCGAGCGGCTCGACGCGCGCATCGAGGTGCCCGGCTACGGCACCGTCCCCTACTCGGTCGCCTGGGGCGGCAACTTCTATGCGCTCGTCGACCTCGACGACGTCGGCCTCCCCTTCGACCGTGCCCGCAAGGACGACATCCTCGCGTGCGGCCTCGCGATCATGGAGGCCATCAACGACCAGGCCCCGCCGATGCATCCGACCCTCGAGGGCTCGAACCACGTGCACCACGTCGAGTTCATCGCTCCGGGGTCGGATGCGGCGCGATCGCGCCATGCGATGGCCATCCACCCGGGGTGGTTCGACCGGTCGCCCTGCGGCACCGGCACGAGCGCGAGGATGGCCGAGCTGCACGCTCGCGGGGAGCTCGCGCTCGAGACCGACTTCGTGAACGAGTCGTTCATCGGCACGGAGTTCACCGGCAGGCTGCTGCGGCAGGCCACGGTGGGCGATCGCGACGCGGTCGTGCCCACCATCTCCGGCAGGGCGTGGATCACCGGATTCGGCACCTACCTGCTCGACCCGACCGACCCGTTCCCGCACGGGTTCGAGTTCTGAGACTGGAGTGAGCATGACCGAGATCGACATCGACGCCGTCGCCGCCCGCGCCGAGGCGGCCGCCCGGCCCTTCGCCGGCACCGCACCCCGCGAGCGGGCCGCCGCGCTCACCGCTGTCGCGGACGCGCTCGACGCGGCCGCGCCCCGCCTCATCGAGATCGCGATGCGCGAGACCGGCCTGACGGAGGCTCGCCTGACCGGCGAGGTGCGCCGCACCTCCAACCAGCTGCGGCTCTTCGCCGAGACGATCGTCGACGGCTCCTACCTCGATGCGCGAATCGACGCGCCCGACCCTGACTACGTGATCGGGCCGCGCCCCGACGTGCGGCGGGTGCTCGAGCCGGTCGGTCCGGTCCTCAACTTCGCGGCCAGCAACTTCCCCTTCGCGTTCTCGGTCGCCGGCGGCGACTCGGCCGCGGCGCTCGCTGCGGGTTGCCCGCTCATCGTCAAGGCGCACTCTGGCCACCTCGAGCTCTCGCGCGCCACAGCCGAGGTCGTCGAGCGGGCGCTCGTCGAGGCGGGCATGCCCGACGGCGTCTTCCAGCTCATCGAGGGGCAGGCCAACGGCACCGCGATGCTCGAGCACCCGGCGATCCGTGCGGCCGCGTTCACCGGATCGGGGCGCGTCGGGCGCATGCTGGCCGACATCGCCGCGGCCAGGCCGCGCCCCATCCCCTTCTACGGCGAGCTGGGCTCCGTCAACCCCGCCTACGCGACTGCCGGGGCCGTGCGGGCCGAGCCCGATCTGCTCGCGGGCTTCGTCGCGTCCGTCGCCGGCTCTGCCGGGCAGCTGTGCACGAAGCCCGGCTTCCTCTTCGTGCCCTCTGACGCCGACCTCGGCGAGGTGTCGCGCGCGGCGACCGGGCTCCCCGAGCACCGCCTGCTCAACCCCGGCATCGGCCGTGCCTTCGAGGGCCGCCGGGCCGAGGTGCTCAGCGCCGAGGGCGTGCACGTGCTCGCCGAGGGCGAGCTGCGGGTCGACGACGACGAGCAGCGCTGGGCGACCCCGACGATCGTCGAGGTCTCGGCGAGCGATCTCGAGGCGGCGGGCGACGCGCTCCTCGAGGAGTCGTTCGGGCCGCTGTCGGTCATCGTGCGCTACGACGACCTCGACGAGCTCCCGGCGCTGCACGAGCGGCTCTTCCCGGGCAACCTGACCTCCACTGTGCATGCGACCGACGACGAGGCTGACGCCGTGCGCCCCCTCGTCGACGCCCTCTCGGAGACGAGCGGCCGAGTGCTGTTCGGCGGCTGGCCGACGGGCGTCTCGGTCACGAGCGCGATGCAGCACGGCGGCCCGTACCCGGCGACCACGACCGACGCGACGAGCGTCGGGACGGCTGCCATCACCCGCTTCCTGCGCGGCGTCGCCTACCAGAACGCGCCGCAGTCGCTGCTGCCCGAGCCGCTGCAGGACGCGAACCCGTGGGGCGTGCCGCAGCGCCGCGGCGAGGCTGGCCTCTCGAGCGGCTGGGGCAGCCTGCAGGGCCGCTACTGAGCCGATGCCGTGAGGGCCGGGGCGATGCCTCGGCCCTCCACCGTCCCCGGAGCGGCGCTCAGCGCAGGCTGAAGCCCTGGGCGAGCGGGTCGCGAGGGTCGAGCTCGAAGGTGCTCGCGCCGACGCGGTAGGCCATGCCGGTCACCTCGGGCACCACGGCGCCGGGGAGGACCTCGGCGACGCGGGCGGTGAAGCGGGTCCCGATGATGGAGTCGTGCGTCAGCACCTCGTCCTCGGCGAGCAGCCCGCGCTCGTGCAGCAGCGCCACGCGCGAGGCGGTGCCCGAGCCGCACGGGCTCCGGTCGACCTCGCCGTCGGCGAAGACCGTGACGTTGCGCTGGTGGGGACCCACAGCATCCGCCCCCTCGAGCCGCCCGAGGTCGTCGACCAGGATCGTGCCGTAGACGCCCGAGAGCCGATCGTCGTCGAGCTGCGCGGCCGGGTGCCGGTCGAGCGCCCACTTGATCTCGCGGCCGATGGCGATGAGCTCGGTGGTGTCCCGAGGCTCGACCGAGAGGCCCACGGATGCGGCGGGCAGCGTCGCGTAGACCGCCCCGCCGAAGACGAGGTCGACCGCCACCTGGCCGCGGCTGGTCTCGAGCGGGATGCCGCTCGCGAGCACGCGCGAGGGGACGTTGCGGAAGACGACCTCGACGGTGCGCCCGCCGTCTCGGCGCACGACGGCCTGCACCCGGCCGCTCGGCACGTCGATCGTCACGGTGGCCTCGCCGTCGTCGGGAGCCGCGACCCGACCGGTCTCGACCGCCCAGGCGCCGAGTGCGATCGTGCCGTGGCCGCACGCGGTCGAGAAGCCGTCCTTGTGCCAGAAGAGCACGCCGAAGTCGGCGCCGTCGTCGTCCGGCGGCGTGATGAACCCGCCGTACATGTCGTCGTGCCCGCGCGGCTCGAGGCACAGGAAGCGGCGCGCCGCGTCGGGCTCGCCCGTCATCGCGCGCACCCGCCGCTCGGCGACGGTCGCGCCCTCGGTCTCGACGCTCGTGACGATGCGGAACGGCTCGCCCGCGGTGTGCCAGTCCTCGGTGCTGATGCGCATCATCGCTCCTTCGCGCTCGGCGCGACGGCGAGGGCCGCCACGCACAGGTCCTGCCAGCCCATGCCGCAGGTCTTGATGACCCGCGGCCGGGAGCGGTCGACCGGCACGGCGCCCGCGACGATGTCGCGCATGGGCGCGAGCTGCTCGAACGCGATGCGGCCCTCGCCGACGGCCATGATGACGTCGCCCGCCTCGGCCCGAGCCACCGCATCCGTCTCGACGACGACCTGGCTGCGGCCGATGAGGCCGCCGGGCAGCTCGCGCGCGCCCGGCTCGTGCGAGCCGACTGCCGCGATCACCACATGGTCGCCCACCAGCCTCTCGTCGAAGAGCGGCTCGCGGGCGGTCGTGGCCGCGACCACGATGTCGGCTCGACGCACGTCGTCGGGCGACCCGACACGCGCGTCGAGCCCCATCGCGCGCACCGCTGCGGCGGCGTGCTCGGCCTTCGCGGGGTCGCGCCCGACGAGCGTGACGCGAGCGAGCGACGGCCGGATCGCCGCCATCGCCTCGGCGTGCCGGATGCCCTGGGGCCCCGTGCCGAAGACGACGAGCTCGGTAGCGTCGGGCTCGGCGAGGAGGTCGAGGACCGCGGCGCTCACAGCGGGGGTGCGGATGCTCGTGAGCTCTGTGCCGTCGAGGATGGCGGTCGGCGCGAGCGTCTCGCCGTCGAGCAGGATGTAGATGCCCTGGATCCGCTCGAGCCCGCGCGCTGGGTTGCCGGGCGCGACGGTGGCGAACTTCTGCCCGGCCCAGCCGCCCGCGGCGGCGGGCATCAGCAGCAGCTGTCCGTGCGCGACGTCGAGCAGCTGGCGGGGGAGCGCGTCGGCGGGGTCGAAGCCGGATCGCAGCAGCTCCTGCAGCCCGCGGATCGCGTCGAGCATGGGGACGCGCTCGGCGAGCTGGTCGCCGTCGATGAGCTCGACGCGCTCGAAGATGCCTGCCATGCCCACTCGTCCTCCATCGTCGAGGTCGCGCCGTCGCGCGGGCCGCCTACCAGTAATGTGTGCCACATTACCGTCCCGTCCGCACGGTGCGGCGCTCCTCGCTCACCGGGGCGCCCGCGCGTCGCGAGACGAACGCGAGCGCGTCGACGAGGATCGAGCCGTGGCAGCAGCCTGGAGGCGACCGTGACGTTCCCCGATGACCAGTCGTCGGTGCCCGGCGCGCCCGAGCCGATCCCCGCATCCGCCCCGCCCGTCTTCACCGACCCGCTCGACGGCGCGGCCGGGCGCCCGCCGCTCGACGCCGACGGCATCGTCGTCGACGAGGTGGCCCGCAGCTTCGGCAGCGTGCAGGCCGTGCGGCAGATGACCTTCCACGCCAGGCCCGGCCGCGTGACCGCGCTCATCGGGCCGAACGGCGCCGGCAAGACCACCCTGCTGCTCATGCTCGCGTCGCTGCTCGCGCCCGACGCCGGGCAGATCCGCATCGCGGGCGCCGACCCCATGCGCGACCCCCGCGCCGTGCGGCGCGCGATGGGGTGGATGCCGGATGTGCTCGGCACGTGGCGCACGCTGTCGCCGCGGCAGATCCTCACGACCGTCGGCCGGCTGCACGGCATGCCGACGGCGGCGGCGCGGGCACGGGCCGACGAGCTCATCGTGCAGGCGCGGCTCGAGGAGCTCGCGCGGCGCCCCAGCCGCGTGCTCTCGCGCGGCCAGCAGCAGCGGCTCGGCCTCGCCCGCGCGCTCGTGCACCGCCCGCGCGTGCTGCTGCTGGACGAGCCGGCGGCGGGCCTCGACCCCACCTCCCGCCTCGAGCTGCGCGAGCTGCTGCGCGGCTTCGCCGCCGCCGGCGGCACGGTGCTCATCTCGAGCCACGACCTCTCCGAGCTCGACGAGATCGCCGAGGACGCCGTCTTCGTCGACCGCGGCGAGGTCGTCGGCGGCGAGCGGCTCGTGCTCGCCCGGCAGGCCGCCCGCGAGTGGCGCATCCGCGCGCTCGACCCGCAGGCGCTCAGCTACCAGCTCGCCCACATCGGCGTCGCCTTCGACCGCGTGCGCATCGACGGCGACGTCGCGCACGTCGCGCTCGACCGCGAGGAGGACGCCGCCGACGTGCTCGCCCGGCTCGTGCGCGCCGGCGTCCCCATCACGCACTTCGCGCCCGCCGTCGGCGACATCGAGCGCACCTACCTCTCGCTCGCCGGAGGCCGACGATGAGCCGCACCGAGACCCCGCCCGTCGCCGACGAGGCGTCCCGCCCGGCCCCGCCCGACGCATCCGGAGCCCTCGGCTGGCTGCGGCTGCTCGGCGTCGTCGTCGGGCTCGAGCTCGCGCAGCGCGTGCGGAGCGTCGCCTGGTACGTGCTGCTCGGCGTGGTCGCGATCGTCGTCGGCGGCGTGATCACGGTGCTGTTCCTGTCGCTGCAGGGCTACCAGCGCGACCTCGGCGGCGCCATCTTCGCGATGACGATCTTCCTCGTGATGCTCGTCACGTCGCTCGTCACGCCGGCGCTCTCGGGCAACGCGATCAACGGCGACCGCGACGGCGGCACGCTCGCGTCGACGCAGGTGACGCAGGTGACGGCATCGCAGCTCGTGCTCGGCAAGGTGCTGGGCTCGTGGATCGCCTCGCTCGGCTTCCTCGCCGTGTGCACGCCGTTCATGCTCGCGTCGGCGATGCTCGGAGGCCTCCGCTGGGAGGCGGTGCTCGTCGCGATCCCCATCGTGGTGCTCGAGATCGGCGTCATCTCGGCGATCGGCGTCGGGCTCTCGGGCCTCATCCGCCGGCCGGTGCTCTCGACGGTCGTCAGCTACCTCGTCGTGGCGCTCTTCAGCGTCGGCACCCTCATCGGCTTCGGCGTCGCGACGATCGCCTTCCAGACCGAGGAGGAGCGGCAGGAGATCAGCTGGGACTACGACGAGCAGACCGGCAACGCCACGTGCGTCGAGACCGACCGCACCTACACGACCGTCGTCGCCCGGCCCGACCGGGTGTGGTGGATGCTCGCGGCCAACCCCTACGTGATCCTCGCCGACGCCATCCCGCCGCACTTCGGCGGCGACAGCTACCCCGACGACGTCTTCGGCCAGATCGGGCTCGGCGTGCGCGGGCTGCAGGAGCCGCCGCACGTCGAGTCGTGCGCCGACTACGACCCCATGGGCGGCTACCAGGGCGACTCGCCGCGCGAGATCTACGAGCGCACGGTGCCCAGCTGGTTCGTCGGGCTCGGCATCCACGTGGCGCTCGCGGCCGCGGCCGTGTGGGGCGCGATCGCCGCCGTGCGCGCCCCGGCCCGCCGGCTCGCCCCCGGCAGCCGCATCGCCTGACCCGCCCCGCCCATCCGCCCCGCCCATCCGCCCCGCCCATCCGCCCGACCCATCAGCCCGACCCGCCGCCTCTGCTCGCGCCCTCGAGCACAACGCAAGCCCCGATCGCCCGGATGGCGGGCTACCCGGCCCCGCGCCGCCTCCGCCCGCGGAACGCCCACGCCGGGCTTGCGTTGTGCGCGAGCCGCCCGGGCAGGATGGGGGCATGACGCTTCCGACCAGGGCCGCCGGGATCCAGGCGCAGCTGCGCGAGCTCGGCATCGACCGCGACGTGATCCGCTTCGACGAGGGCACGCACACCGCGAAGGCCGCCGCCGCGGCGCTCGGCATCGAGGTGGGCGCGATCGCCAACTCGCTCATCTTCTGGATGGCGGATGCGCCGCTGCTCGTGATGACGTCGGGCCGGCACCGCGTCGACACGGGCGCGCTCGCCGAGCAGCTCGGCGAGGGGCCGATCGAGCGCGCCACCCCCGAGCAGGTGCGCGCCGCGACCGGGCAGGTGATCGGCGGCGTCGCGCCGCTCGGGCACCCCGCGCCCATCCGCACGGTCGTCGACATGGCGCTCCGCGACTACCCGGAGCTCTCGGCAGCGGCAGGCACCGCAGACACCGTCTTCATGCTCACGTACGACGAGCTGCTGCGCATCACCGGCGGCGAGGAGCGCGTCGTCGGCGACTGATCGCCGGCCCCGCTGCCGCGCCGGCTCGCACCTTCCCCGAAGCATGCCCGGCCTACACTCGGGCACGTGACTGACACTGCACCCACCCCCGCCCCCGCGCTCGAGGTCTGGCCCGGCGAGGCATACCCGCTGGGTGCCACGTTCGACGGCACCGGCACGAACTTCGCCCTCTACACCGAGTCGGCGGAGAAGGTCGAGCTGTGCCTGTTCGACGACGACGACGTCGAGACCCGCGTCGAGCTGACCGAGGTCGACGCGTACGTCTGGCACGCCTACCTCCCGAGCGTGCAGCCGGGCCAGCGCTACGGCTATCGCGTGCACGGCGCCTACGACCCGCAGCAGGGCCTGCGCCACAACCCGGCGAAGCTGCTGCTCGACCCCTACGCGAAGGCCACGAGCGGCACCATCGAGTGGGGCCAGCCGCTGCACAGCTACAACTTCGGCGACCCGCTGAGCCGCAACGACGACGACTCCGCGCCCAACATGGTCAAGGGCGTCGTCATCAACCCGTTCTTCGACTGGACGGGCGACCGCTACCCGCGCACGCCCTACAACGAGTCGGTCATCTACGAGGCGCACGTCAAGGGCCTGACGCAGACGCACCCCGATGTGCCCGAGGCGCTGCGCGGCACCTACGCCGGCCTCGCGCACCCCTCGATCATCGCCCACCTGCAGAAGATCGGCGTCACCGCGCTCGAGCTGATGCCGGTGCACCAGTTCGTGCACGACGCGACGCTCGTCGAGAAGGGCCTGCGCAACTACTGGGGCTACAACACGCTCAGCTTCTTCGCGCCGCACGCCGAGTACGCCGGCACCGGCGAGCGCGGCCAGCAGGTGCAGGAGTTCAAGGCGATGGTGAAGGCCATGCACGCCGCCGGCATCGAGGTCATCCTCGACGTGGTCTACAACCACACCGCCGAGGGCAACCACATGGGCCCGACGCTCAGCTGGCGGGGCATCGACAACCGCGCCTACTACCGCCTGGTCGACGGCGACGAGCAGCACTACATGGACTACACGGGCACCGGCAACAGCCTCAACGTCGGCCACCCGCACTCGCTGCAGCTCATCATGGACAGCCTCCGGTACTGGGTCACCGAGATGCACGTCGACGGCTTCCGCTTCGACCTCGCCGCGACCCTCGCCCGCGAGTTCTACGACGTCGACAAGCTCTCCACCTTCTTCGAGCTCGTGCAGCAGGATCCGGTGATCAGCCAGGTCAAGCTCATCGCCGAGCCGTGGGACATCGGCCCGGGCGGCTACCAGGTGGGCAACTTCCCGCCGCAGTGGACCGAGTGGAACGGCAAGTACCGCGACCAGGTGCGCGACTTCTGGCGCGGCGAGCCCACGGCGCTCGGCGAGTTCGCGAGCCGCCTGGCCGGCTCCGCCGACCTGTACGAGCACTCCGGCCGCCGACCCGTCGCATCCATCAACTTCGTCACCGCCCACGACGGCTTCACGCTGCGCGACCTCGTCAGCTACAACGAGAAGCACAACGACGCCAACGGCGAGGACGGCAACGACGGCGAGAGCCACAACCGCTCCTACAACTACGGCGCCGAGGGGCCCACCGACGACCCCGAGATCCTCGCGATCCGGGCGCGACAGCAGCGCAACTTCCTCGCGACGCTGCTGCTCAGCCAGGGCGTGCCGATGATCCTGCACGGCGACGAGCTCGGCCGCACCCAGCAGGGCAACAACAACACCTACGCGCAGGACTCCGAGCTCAGCTGGATCGACTGGTCGTCGATCGACCAGCCGCTCATCGAGTTCACGGCCGCGGTGGCGCGGCTGCGCCACGACCACCCGACGTTCCGCCGCAAGCGCTTCTTCACCGGCTCGACGGTGCGCACCGGCGACGGCGAGCGCCTGAACGACATCGTCTGGCTGCGCGTCGACGGCACGCCCATGGAGTCGTCCGACTGGGAGGCCGCCGCGAGCGAGAAGGCCGTCGGCATGTACCTCAACGGCCACGGCATCGCGGGGCGCGGCATGCGCGGCGAGCGCATCACCGACAACCACTTCCTCATCTACTGCAACGCGTCCGAGGACGAGCTCGACGTGGCGATCCCGCCGGCCGAGTACGCCGAGGCATGGGATGTCCTCATCGACACGGGCGCGCAGGAGGCCGTCGAGGGGCCCGTGCGCGCCGGCGAGGTCGGCAAGCTCGCGCCGCGCTCGGTCGCGGTGCTCCGCGAGCACATCCCGCCCGTCGACCAGGACTTCTCGGTCGCCGCGTCCATCGCCGCGGCGAGCTCGTCGGCGCCGGGACCGGTGACGACGCCCGACTTGCGGACGACCGACGCGAGGCCGCTCCACGCATCCACGCCCCAGGCGGGCCCGGGCGAGCCGATCGAGCCCGGCCGCGAGGGCACCGTGCCCGACGAGCTGCCCGCCGACGGCGCGTCCGACGACCATCCCGCCAGCTGACCCGAGGAGACCCGTGCGCACGCCGCAGAGCACCTACCGACTGCAGATCAGCGACGAGTTCACGCTCTTCGACGCGGCCGAGCGGCTCGACGCGCTCGCCGACCTCGGCGTCGACTGGGTCTACCTGTCGCCCATCCTCGAGGCCGAGCACGGCTCGAACCACGGCTACGACGTCGTCTCGCACGCCCGCGTCGACCCGGCGCGCGGCGGCGAGGCGGGGCTGGATGCGCTGGCCGAGAAGGCGCGCGGCCTCGGCATGGGGGTGCTCGTCGACATCGTGCCCAACCACATGGGCGTGGCCGTGCCGGAGCACAACGCCTGGTGGTGGCAGCTGCTGCGCGAGGGGCGCGAGAGCGCGATCGCGCCGGCGTTCGACGTCGACTGGGAGGCGGGCGGCGGCAAGCTGCTGCTGCCGATCGTCGGCGACGACGACTGGTCGGAGGACGGCACCGTCGCCCACCTCGAGCTCGAGCGGGGCGACGAGGGCGAGGCCCAGGCGCTGCGCTACTGGGACACGCGGCTGCCGGTCGCGCCCGGCACGGGCGAGGGCACGGCGCAGGAGGTGCTCGAGCGGCAGCACTACCGCCTCGGCCACTGGAAGACCGGCGACGACCAGCTCAACTACCGCCGCTTCTTCGCGGTCACGACGCTCGCCGCGGTGCGGGTCGAGCTGCCCGAGGTGTTCGACGCGACCCACGCCGAGATCGGCCGCTGGTTCGACGAGCGGCTCGTGCAGGGCCTGCGCGTCGACCACCCCGACGGCCTGCGCGACCCCGCCGGCTACCTCGAGGACCTCGACCGCCTCACGGGCGGCGCCTTCGTGCTGGTCGAGAAGATCCTCGAGCCCGGCGAGCAGCTGCCGCGCTGGGCGACGGCGGGCACGACCGGCTACGACACGCTCGGCGAGATCGACCGGGTGCTCACCGATCCGGCGGCGGCCGAGCCGCTCGACGCGCTCGACGCGCGACTGCGCGGCGGCGAGCCGGTCGACTGGGCCGAGCTCACGCACCGCACGAAGCGGCGCATCGCCGACGGGATCCTGCGCGCCGAGGTGCTGCGCCTCGAGCGCGAGGTGCGGGCGGCGGATGCGTGGGGCGACCGGGGCGCGCCCGACGACACCGCTGACGCGATCGCCGAGCTGCTCGCCTGCTTCCCCGTGTACCGCTCGTACCTGCCCGACGGCCTCGAGCACCTCGGCGCCGCGGCCGAGCGCGCGAAGCAGCACCGGCCCGAGCTGGCCGAGACGATCGACGCGCTGCTGCCGGTGCTCGGCAACCCGCGGCACGAGGCGGCGCTGCGCTTCCAGCAGACGAGCGGCATGGTGATGGCGAAGGGCGTCGAGGACACCGCGTTCTACCGCTACTCGCGCCTGACGAGCCTCAACGAGGTGGGCGGCGACCCGGATGTCTTCGACATCACGGTGCACGACTTCCACACGTCGATGGCGAAGCGGCAGGCGGAGTGGCCGCACGCGATGAACGCCCTGTCGACGCACGACACGAAGCGCGGCGAGGACGTGCGCGCCCGCATCACTACGATCGCCGAGGTGCCCGAGCTCTGGGAGGGCTTGCTCGACAAGCTGCTCGTCTTCGCCCCCACCAAGGGCCGGGCGTTCGCGAACCTGCTGCTGCAGGCGGTCGTCGGCGCGTGGCCGGCGAGCGAGGAGCGGCTCGTCGCCTACATGGAGAAGGCCGCGCGCGAGGCCGACGCGATCACGCACTGGACCGACCCCGACACCCGCTTCGAGGGGCACCTCGCCGAGCTCGTGCGCAACGTGATGGCCGAACCCGCGAGCCGCGACGTCGAGGCGTTCCTCGCCGCGACGGAGGAGGGCTTCCGCTCGAACGTGCTGTCGGCGAAGCTGCTCAACCTCATGATCCCGGGCTTCCCCGACGTCTACCAGGGCTCGGAGGCGCTCGAGCAGTCGCTCGTCGACCCCGACAACCGCCGGCCCGTCGACTGGGAGCGGATGGATGCGCTGCGGTCGTCCGCGCGCGAGCCCGTCACGGGCGCGTGGGACCTCGAGGTCGCCAAGGTGCGGCTCGTGCGCGAGGCGCTGCGCCTGCGCCGCGAGCACCCGGAGCGCTTCGAGCACTACGAGCCGGTGCTCGCCTCGGGCGACGCCGAGCAGCACGTGCTGGCGTTCGACCGCGGGGGAGCGATCGCGATCGCGACGCGGCTGCCGATCGGGCTCGCCGCCCGCGGCGGCTGGGGCGAGACGACGCTGCACCTGCCGCCGCGCGGCGACGACGCGGTGCGCTGGCGCGACGTGCTCACGGGCCGCGTCGTCGAGGGCGGCGAGGCGCGGATGGCCGACGTGCTCGGCACGCTGCCGGTCGCGCTGCTCACCCTCGCCGACTGACCCCCGCCGTGCCGTCATGACCGATCTCGACACCGCATCCGCACCGAGCGCACCCCGCGCGAGGCGGCCCTGGACGGCGCTCGTCGCGCTCGTCCTCCTCTGGGGCGCCTTCCTCTCGGTCGCACGCCTCGCCGTCGTGCTGACGCTCTGGTACGTCGCGACGCTCGGGCTGCCGACGGAGGATCCGGGCGGCGAGGCCGCGACGGCCGTCGCGCTCGGCCTCGGCGTCGTGCTCGTGCTCGTCGCGCTCGTCGCCGTCAGCCTCCGGCGCCGCTGGGCCCGCTGGCCGGTCGTCGTGCTCGGCGCCGTCGGCGGCGTCGCGGGGCTCGCGATCCTGGTCGCCACGGCCTCGCCCGCGCCCGAGACGGTGCTGATGTCGCTCGCGCCGCTCGTCGGCGCCGTGCTGCTCGCGCTGCCGGCGTCGACGCCGTGGTTCTGGCCCCGTGCGAGCGCGCTTCCCGCCGCGGCCCCGCGCGGCGCCTGAGTGCCGAAGTCTGCTCCGCACTCAGGCGCCGCTCCGCTTCGCTTGCGAGGATCGACGCATGAGCGAGCTGCACGAGTACCGGGTCTGGGCGCCGAACGCGCAGCGCATGCGTGTCGTCGCGGGCCGCGAGAGCGTCGAGATGACGAGCGCCGAGGGCGGCTGGTGGCACGCGCTCGCGCCTGCGGGCGACTACGGCTTCCAGATCGACGACGACGACGCGGTGCGGCCCGATCCGCGCAGCCGCCGGCAGCCCCACGGCGTCCACGAGCGCTCCCGCACGTGGGACGCATCCGCCCATGACTGGGCCGACGCCGACTGGACGGGCAGGCCCATCGCCGGCGGCGTGCTGTACGAGCTGCACATCGGCACGTTCACGCAGGAGGGCACGCTCGACGCGGCGGCCGAGCGGCTCGACCACCTGCTCGAGATCGGCGTCACGCACGTCGAGCTGCTGCCCGTCAACGGCTTCAACGGCACCCACAACTGGGGCTACGACGGGGTGGCCTGGTACGCGGTGCACGAGGGCTACGGCGGCCCGGCCGCCTACCAGCGGTTCGTCGACGCCGCCCACCGCGCCGGCCTCGCCGTCGTGCAGGACGTCGTGCACAACCACCTCGGCCCCTCCGGCAACTACCTGCCGCTGTTCGGCCCGTACCTCTCGAGCGAGGGCCGCTCCACGTGGGGCGAGCACGTGAACGTCGCCGAGCCGGCCGTGCGGCGCTTCATCCTCGACAACGTGCGCTTCTGGTTCGAACAGATGCACGTCGACGCCCTGCGCCTCGACGCCGTGCACGCGCTGCGCGACGAGGGGCCGCTGCACATCCTCGAGGAGATGGCGGTCGAGACTGCCGCGCTCGCAGCGCACCTCGGGCGGCCGCTCGAGCTCATCGCCGAGAGCGACCTCAACGACCCCACCCTCATCACCCCGCGCGAGGGCGGCGGCTACGGGCTCGACGCCCAGTGGTCCGACGACTTCCACCACGGCGTGCACGTCGCGCTGACGGGCGAGACCGAGGGCTACTACGCCGACTTCGCGCCGCTCACGGCGCTCGGCAAGGTGCTCGAGCGCGGCTTCTTCCACGACGGCACCTACTCGTCGTTCCGCGAGCGCGACCACGGGCGCCCGATCGACACCGACCGCTCGCTGTCGTGGCGGCTCGTCGTGAGCGCCCAGAACCACGACCAGATCGGCAACCGCGCCCGCGGCGACCGCATCACCGAGGCGCTCACCGAGTCGCAGCTGCTGTGCGCGGCGCTGCTGCTCTACGCCGGCCCCTACACGCCGATGCTCTTCATGGGCGAGGAGTGGGCGGCGTCGAGCCCGTTCCAGTTCTTCACCTCGCACCCGGAGGAGGAGCTCGGGCGCCTCACCGCCGAGGGCAGGCTCGCCGAGTTCGAGCGGATGGGCTGGGACCCGGCGGTCGTGCCCGACCCGCAGGACCCGGCCACCTTCGAGCGCTCGAAGCTCGACTGGGCCGAGGCGCGGCGCGAGCGGCACGCGCGGGTGCTCGACGGCTACCGGCAGCTCGCCGGGCTGCGCCGCGAGCTCGAGGCGCTCACCGACCCGCACTACGCGCGGAACGCCGTCGAGGTCGACGAGGCCGCGGGCGTGCTGCGGCTCGTGCGCCGGGCTGGCAGGACGGATGCGGTCGAGATCGTCGTGAACGTCGGCTCCGAGCCGCAGACGGTGCCGGTGACGAAGCGGCGGCTGCGCTTCCAGACGCATCCCGACGTCGCGGTCGCCGAGCAGCTCACGCTGCCGCCCGGCAGCGGTGCCCTCCTCGACTGACCCCGCGCCCCCTCCTCCCTCCGCTGGTCGAGCCGGTCGCGCAGCGACCGAGTCGAGACCACCCCGCAGCGCCCGCCCCCTCCCGCCGGTCGAGCCGGTCGCGCAGCGACCGAGTCGAGACCACCCCGCCGTGCCCGCCCCGCCCCTCCGCCGGTCGAGCCGGTCGCGCAGCGACCGAGTCGAGACCACTCCGCCGCGCCCACCCCGCCCCTCCGCCGGTCGAGCCGGTCGCGCAGCGACCGAGTCGAGACCACCCCGACCGCACCCCGACTACCGTTGTCCCCGTGACGCCCACCGTCGAGACCCTCGACCTCCCCGTGACCGGCTACCTCCAGACCCGCCGCGGCGAGATCGCCGAGGTGGCGATGTCGGCCGAGCCCGATGGCCCGCTGCGCCTCTACCTGCGCGTGCCGGAGGGCGCGGGCGAGCTGTCGCCCGGTCTCTACAGCACGTCGGTCGCAGCGCTGCTCGACGACGACCCCGACGAGGGCTGGCTGCTCACGGTGGTGCTCGAGCCGGAGGAGCCGGGCGCCGAGGTGCGCCGCGACCCGGTGTTCGACGCCCGCTACCCGTGGGAGGAGACCGACCTCGCCATCGCGCAGCACCGCGAGGATCTCGAGCTCGACGGGCCGGTGCCCGAGCGCGAGTGCGAGGTCGACCCGTTCGGCCTCTGGGCCGTCGACGAGCAGGGGCGGGCGTTCGTCGTCGAGGGCGGCGTCGACGACGAGAGCGGGCTGCTGTGGCTGCACCCGGTCTCGCCCTACGGCCGTGCGCTGCACCCGGGCGTCTACGACGCCGTCGCAGCCGATGACGCGCAGGCGCCCGCGCTCGACGACGACGACGCCCTCGTGCCGGCGTCGGCGGTGCAGGCGCTGCAGGTGTACCTCTACGACGGCTTCCCGGATGCGCCGCACGGGGTCTGGCGCATCGGGTCGCGCGCCGCGCTCGAGGCCGAGGCCGAGGCCTCCCTGCCCGAGTACGACCCGACCGACTGGCTGCGCTGGCTCGTGCCGGTCGACGGCGGCGACCCGGTGCCCGTGCTGCTCGCCGACGCCGCCGACGGCTCGGTCGCCTTCGAGGTGCTCGGTGCGCGAGCGCCGTCGTGGGCCGCCGGGCGGGCGGTGACGGCCGCCGCGCCGCGCCCCGACCAGGCGCCGGGGGATCGCCGCGAGCTGTCGCTCCTGTCGAAGCCGGTCGCCGAGCTGCGCTCCTCGAATGCGAAGATCCGCAAGCGCGCGCCCTCGCGCGTCGGCCGCTTCGTGCTCGAGGCAGAAGGGTGGATGCCCGAGGGCTGGAGCGCGCTCGGCTGACGCCGCCGTCGGGCGGGCGGGGACTCAGGCGTCGACCGTCTCCGAGACCGCGAACCGGCGGCGGTACGCCGATGGCGCGACGCCCAGCTGCCGCGTGAAGTGGTGCCGCAGGAGCGCGGCCGTGCCGAACCCCGCCTGCTGCGCCACCGCATCCAGCCCCAGGTCGGTCGCCTCGAGCAGCGCCTGCGCGCGCTGCACGCGCTGCGAGACGAGCCACGCTGCGGGCGTCGTGCCGAGCTCCTCGCGGAACCGGCGCGCGAAGGTGCGCTCGGAGAGCCGAGCGCGACGGGCGAGCGAGGCGATCGTGTGCTCCTCGTCGAGCCGCGCCGCCACCCAGTCGATGAGCGGCGCGAGCGTGTCGGCGCGCTGCTCGGCGACCGGGCCGACCGCGTACTGCGACTGCCCGCCGTCGCGCAGCGGCGGCACCACCATCGAGCGCGCGATGATGGCCGCGACCTGGGCGCCCTGCAGCTCGCGGATGAGGTGGAGCGAGGCGTCGATGGCCGCCGCGGTGCCCGCGCTCGAGGTCACGGGGCCGTCGTCGGCCCAGAGCGCGTCGCGCTCGACGACGATGTCGGGGAACTGCTCGGCCAGCTGCTCGACGTGCCGCCAGTGCGTCGCGACCCGTCGGCCCGAGAGGATGCCGGCGCGCGCAGCGACGAAGGCGCCCGTGCAGAGCGTCAGCACGCGGGCGCCGCGGGCGACGGCCCGCTGCAGCACGTGGGCGATGGCCACCGAGCACGCCGCGTCGATGCAGCAGTCGGCGTAGGGCGCGACGATCACGACGTCGGCCTCGTCGGCGAACGCCAGCCCCTCCTGCACCATGATCGGCAGGCCCAGCCCGCCCTCGACGCGGATCGGGCCCGGCGTGGGTGTCACGACCCGGAAGTCGTTTCGGGGCACGCCGCGGTCGGTGCGGTCGGCGCCGAAGACCTCGGCCGCGACCGCCAGCTCGAACGCGCTCACCTCGTCGTCGACGATGCAGGCCACCTTCAGCACGGCTTCCTCCGCTCTCCCTCGGGACCGATCCGCCTTGGCAGGATCTTGTCGAGTGTTGACCATCCTGCCACTGGTGGCAGGATCTTGGCAAGCGCAGACTTCCTGCCATGGAAGCACTCTGGATCATCCTCCTCATCGCCCTCGCGATCGGCGCCGTCGCCGGCACGATCGACGCACTGCTGCGGCAGCGCGCCCCCCGCACCCCCGTCGACCCCGGGCGGCTCGCCCGGCTCCGCGAGCGCGTCGAGGACGCCGACGCCCGCCGCATCGCCGCCGAGGTCGAGGAGCGCATCGCCCACCGGCTCGACGCCCCCGGCAACGGCCTCGCCCCGCAGATGGGCGACGCTCGCGTCTGGGCCGGCGCGTACTGAGCCACACCGCCGCCGTCCGAGTCGCCTCTGGCGCGGGCGGCGGCGCAGGCGCATCATCGGTGCCATGGAAGCCACCTGGACGAGCGCGGCGACGGCCGATCCCACCTGGATCGTGCTGCTCGCCGCCCTCGGCGTCGTCGGCGCAGCCGCCACCGTCGTGCTGCTCGTGCTGCAGCGGGAGCCGCGCACGCGGGCCGACCGCGAGCGCATCGCCCGACGCCGCGAGCCCCGCGGCGCGCACTGACGCCGCCCGGGGCCTCGCCCCGGTAGCGTGCGAGGCATGCGCCTCGCGAACGCCCGCCTGCTCGACGGCACCCTCATCGACCTCGACATCCTCGACGAGGGCATCGAGCGGGTGAGCCCCGCCGGCACGACGCCCTCGACCGGCGCGCGGCACGACCTCGAGGGCGCGACGGTGCTGCCGGGCCTCTGGGACGAGCACACCCACATGGGCCAGTGGGCCCGCCACCGCACGCGCGCGAGCGTGCTCGACGCGGCGAGCGCCGAGGAAGCCGCCGCGCTCGCGGGACGCCACGCCCGCGCGCACCGGGGCGGCGAGCCCGTCGTGCTCGTCGGCATGCGCGACGGCCTCTGGCCCGCGCCGCCCACCCGCGCGCTGCTCGACGCGCAGACGGGCGACGTGCCCACGCTCGTGGTCTCGAGCGACGTGCACTGCTCCTGGCCGAACACCGCGATGCTCCGCCGCCTCGGCATCGACCTCGACGCGCCGCTGCTGCGCGAGGAGGCGGCGTTCGACGCGCTGAGCGCGGTCGAGGGGATGCTCGACGCCGACGCGCTCGACCGTCACGTCGTCGACGCTCTGGCCGCCGCCGCCGAGCGGGGCGTCGTGGGCGTGGTCGACCTCGAGTTCGACGACGCCGTCGGCGCCTGGATGCGCCCGGGCCGCTCCACGCCCCTCCGAGTGGAGGCGGGCGTGTACGCGAAGGACCTCGAGCTCGCCGCCGAGCGCGGCCTGCGGACGGGCGACGCGATCGCACGTCGGGCACGCATGGGGCGGCTCAAGGTGATCTCCGACGGCTCGCTCGGCACCCGCACGGCGTGGACGGCCCATCCCTACGGCTCCTTCGAGACGGGGGAGGAGGGCACCGGGGTGCGCAACGTCGACGACGCCGCGCTCGACCGCCTGCTCGCGCGCGCGGGCGAGCTCGGCATCGACGCGACGATCCACGCGATCGGCGACGCCGCCGTGACGGCCGCGATCGACGCGTTCGAGCGCGCCGGCACCGGCGGCCGCATCGAGCACGCGCAGCTCGTCTCGGGCGTCGACATCCCGCGGCTCGCGCGCCTCGGCATCACTGCCTCCATCCAGCCCGAGCACGCGCTCGACGACCGCGAGCTGACCGCGGCGCTGTGGGCCGACCGCAGCCGCGACGCGTTCCGCATCCGCACCCTCGTCGACGCGGGCGTGGATGTCGTGCTCGGCTCCGACGCGCCCGTCACGCCGCTCGACCCGTGGCTCGCGATCGCCACCGCCGTCACGCGCACCCGCGGCGACGAGCACCCCTGGCAGCCCGAGGAGGCGATCTCCCTCGAGCAGGCCGTGCGCGCCTCGAGCCGGTCGCGGCTGGCCGCCGAGGAGCCCGCCGACATCGTCGTGCTCGGCGCCGCCCCGCCCGTGCCGTCGGCCCACGACGACCCGGCCGCCGTCGCCGCGGCGCTGCGCACCATGCCGGTGGCGCTCACGATGGTCGCCGGAGAGGTCGTGCACGGCGCCCTCTGACGACGGGGCAGCGCGCCGCAGGCCATCCGCGGCAGGTCATCCGCCCGGGGGCATCCGCCGCCTGCCATGATCGGCGCAGGCGAGAGGGCGACGATGGCGATGCAGGATCGGATCACGCTGCGGTTCCTCGCGGCGCCCACGGACGCCGCACACGGCGGCGGCACCGTGCAGGCGGGCCGGGTGCTCGAGTGGATCGACAAGGCGGGCTTCGCGTGCGCCGCCGGCTACTCCGGCTCGTACTGCGTCACCGCCTACGTCGGCAACGTGCACTACACCGCGCCCATCCGGCCCGGGAGCCTCATCGAGGCGACCGCCCGCATCACCCACACCGGCCGCACGAGCATGCACGTGTTCGTCACCGTCGAGGCGGCCGATCCGCGCACCGGCGAGTTCGAGGTCGCGCTCGACTGCCTGCTCGTCTTCGTCGCGGTCGACGAGCACGGCAGGGCCAAGCCGGTGCAGCCGTGGCGGCCCCGCACGAGCGACGACGAGCTGCTCGCGCGCGGCAGCGAGGAGCGCGTCGAGGCGCGCCGCCACATCCACGACCTGCAGCGGGAGATCGAGTTCTCCGACGACATGACGACGCCGGCCGAGAGCTTCCGGTTCCTCGCGAACCCCGGCGACGTCAACTGGGGCGGCAACGCGCACGGCGGCATCGTCATGCGCGCACGCGCTCCGGCGACCCGCGCACGGGCGAGTTCGAGCTCGCCACCCAGTGCATGTCGGTCTACGTCGTGCGCGGCGACGACGGCGACGCGATCGCGCTGCCGCAGCTCGCGCTGACGAGCGATGCCGATCGCCGCGCCGACGCGCAGGTGCGCGAGATCGTCGCGCAGCGGGCGGCGCTCGCCCCGCTGCCCGTGCCGAGGCGCTGACGCCGCGACAGGGTTCGCACAGCGGATGCCCCGGGCCGTTGTGGATGCGGCACAACCGGTCGCGCCGGCCCGCGCCCGTCGTTGCACGGGCGTCCAACCCCTGACCGCACCCGTGGTCGACGCGCCTACCGTGGGGGCGCATCCGTCCTGAAGGGGGAACCATGGCCGACCGCACGTCCGCACCAGCCCGCGCCGATCGTCACCGCGCGAGCGCCGAGACCCGCCCGCGACTGCAGGGCCAGGTCGACGTGGAGTGGCTCGGCCGCGACCTGCTGGGCACGTGGGCCGAGCGCCGCCTCGCCGCCCGCGCGAAGGTCGCAGACCCCCGCTACCAGCGCATCGACGACCTCACGGTCGCCGAGCACCGCGAGCGCGTGCTCGGCCAGATGCGGCAGCTCGTCGACGACGGCGCCGTGCTCGCGGCCTTCCCGTCGCACCTCGGCGGGCAGGACGACCACGGCGGCAACATCGCCGGCTTCGAGGAGCTCGTGCTCGCCGACCCGAGCCTGCAGATCAAGTCGGGCGTGCAGTACGGCCTGTTCGCCGCCGCCGTGCTGCACCTCGGCACGCAGCACCACCACGACACGTTCCTGCCGCCGATCATGCGGCTGGATGTGCCGGGCGCGTTCGCGATGACCGAGACGGGCCACGGGTCCGACGTCGCGTCGATCGCCACGACCGCCACGTACGACGAGGCGACCGAGGAGTTCGTCATCCACACGCCCTTCCGCGGCGCGTGGAAGGACTACCTCGGCAACGCCGCGCTGCACGGCAAGCACGCGGTCGTCTTCGCGAAGCTCATCACGAAGGGCGTCGACCACGGCGTGCACGCGTTCTACACGCCGCTGCGCGACGACGAGGGGCGCTTCCTGCCCGGCATCGGCGGCGAGGACGACGGCTACAAGGGCGGGCTGAACGGCATCGACAACGGCCGCCTCCACTTCACGCACGTGCGCGTGCCGCGCACCAACCTGCTGAACCGCTACGGCGACGTCGCCCCCGACGGCACCTACTCGAGCCCGATCGCGAGCCCGGGCCGGCGCTTCTTCACGATGATCGGCACGCTCGTGCAGGGCCGCGTGTCGCTCGACGGCGCCGCGGTCGTCGCGCAGGAGGCCGCGCTCGCGATCGCCATCCGCTACGGCGCCGAGCGCCGCCAGTTCAACGCGTCGAGCGAGACGCAGGAGGAGGTGCTGCTCGACTACCGCCGCCACCAGCGGCGCCTGTTCACGCGCCTCGCCAAGGCCTACGCGCAGCGCTACGCGCACGAGATCCTGCTGGCGAAGTTCGACGGCGTCTTCTCGGGCCGCAGCGACACCCCCGAGGAGCGCGAGGACCTCGAGACGCTCGCCGCCGGGCTCAAGGCGCTCTCCACCTGGCAGGCGCTCGACACGCTGCAGGAGGCGCGCGAGGCGTGCGGCGGCGCCGGCTTCCTCGGCGAGAACCGCCTCGTGCAGCTGCGCGCCGACCTCGACGTGTACGTCACGTTCGAGGGCGACAACACCGTGCTGCTGCAGCTGGTGGGCAAGCGCCTGCTCGGCGACTTCTCCAAGCAGTTCAAGGGCGCGTCGAAGGCCGACATCGCCCGCTTCGCCGCCGACCAGCTCTTCGACCGCGCGACCGCGCTCGTGGGCCTGCGCACCCTGTCGCAGGACGTGCGCGACCTGCGCAACGTGAAGAAGTCGTCGATCGCCCTGCGCGACCGCGACGTGCAGCGCGACCTGCTCGAGGACCGCGTCGAGACGATGGTCGCCGACATCGCCGGTCGCCTGCGCCACGCGCCGAAGGACCAGGCGCAGGCCGCGGCCGCGTTCAACGACGAGCAGCACGAGCTCATCGAGGCCGCCCGCGCCTGGGTCGAGCTGCAGCAGTACGACGCGCTCGCTGCCGCGGTCGAGCGGATGCCCGAGGCGACCCGCAAGGTGATGACGCACGTGCGCGACCTCTTCGCGCTCACGATCATCGAGGAGCACGCGGCGTGGCACCTCGAGCACGGCCGCCTCTCGGGCGCCCGCTCGAAGGCCGTCACCTCCACGATCGAGCGACTGCTGCAGAAGCTGCGCCCGCACGCGCTCGACCTCGTCGCGGCCTTCGGGCTCGGCGACGAGCACCTGCGCGCGCGGATCGCCAGCGGCGCCGAAGGCGCCCGCCAGGCCGAGGCGATGGCCCACTACGCGGCGCTCCGCGCGGCGGGCGAGCTGCCGGTGCCCGAGAAGCGCGCGAAGGCGACCGACCCCGACGCGCAGCCGATCGTCGAGGCGGGCGCCGCGCCGCTGCCGCCGTCGGCGTTCGACTCGGCCGCCTCGGCGCCGTCGGTCGACTCCGTCGAGGCGGTGCCGACGGATGCGTCGGCCGACGCCGAGGAGGCGCACGTCGCGACCCGCTGACCGAGCGGGAGGAGAGGGGGATGCCGGCGCCGGCATCCCCCTCTCGCCATCCGCCCCTCATGGCCGACTCATAGGGGTACATACCGCGAGCGGAATTGCGTACGCCATACGCTGAAGGAATGATCACCGCCGGAGCACTCCGCTCGACCATTCCCGCCAGCGAGCGGCAGACCGACGCGCCGCGGGCCGACTTCCGCGTCGTGGCCCGCGCCGTGCGCGACGCCGGCCTGCTCGAGCGCACCGTCGGCTTCTACAGCTGGCTGATGGCCGGTCTCGGCGTCGCCCTCGTCGGCCTGCTCGTCGGCTCGGTGCTGCTCGGCGACTCGTGGTGGCAGCTCGCCATCGCGGCCGCCCTCGGCGTCGTGCTCACCCAGATCTCGTTCATCGCGCACGAGGCGTCGCACCGCCAGGTGTTCAAGTCCGGCCCCGCGAACGACCGGCTCGGCCGCATCCTCGCCGCGGGCGTCGTCGGCATCAGCCACCAGTGGTGGCAGACGAAGCACTCGCGCCACCACGCGAACCCCAACCAGATCGGCCGCGACCCCGACATCGAGATCGACACGATCTCGTTCCTCCCGAGCGACGCCAAGCGAGCCCGCGGCGCCCAGCGCTGGATCACCCGTCGGCAGGGCTGGCTCTTCTTCCCGCTGCTCACGTTCGAGGGCATCAACCTGCACGTGCGGTCGATCGCCACGCTCTTCGAGCGCCGCGCGGTCAACGGCCGCTGGCTCGAGCTCGGGCTCATCACGCTCCGCTTCGCGCTGCTGATCACCTTCCTGCTGTGGGTCATGCCGCCGCTCATGGCGCTCGCGTTCCTCGGCGTGCAGCTGGCCGTCTTCGGCGTCGGCATGGGCGCATCCTTCGCCCCGAACCACAAGGGCATGCCGACCGTCAGCCGCGACGCCCGCCTCGACTTCTTCACGAAGCAGGTGCGCACCTCCCGCAACATCGGCGGCTGGGGCATGACGATGCTGCTCGGCGGCCTGAACTACCAGGTCGAGCACCACCTCTTCCCCAACATGGCGCGCCCGCACCTGCGTGCCGCGAGCAGGATCGTGCGCGCGCACTGCGCCGAGCACGGCATCCCCTACACGGAGACCAACCTCGTCGAGGCCTACGGCTCGGTCGTGCGGCACCTGAACCGCGTCGGCCTCGCGGCCCGCGACCCGTTCGACTGCCCGATGCTGGCGACGAGGCGATGACCGGAGGCTCCTCCCGCCGGCAGCCCGTCCGGCACGCGATCGCGCAGCTGCACTGGCGGCTCAGCCCCTGGCGGCTGCTGCGCGAGCAGCCGCCGCACGAGGGCCCGCGCCTCCTGATCGGCGCCCCGCACACCTCCAACCGCGACTTCGTGCTCATGCTCGCGATCACGTGGGATGCGCGGCTCCCGGTGCGCTGGCTCGGCAAGCGAGAGCTGTTCCAGGGCCCGTTCGGCCGCGTCATGCGCTGGCTCGGCGGCATCCCCGTCGACCGCGACGACCCCGCGGGCCTCGTCGAGCGCGTGGTCGAGCTCGTGCGCCACGACCCTCGCGCCGCGATCGTCGTCACGCCCGACGGCACGCGCAGCTCGACGCACTGGCGCAGCGGCTTCTACCGCATCGCGTACGACGCGGGGATCCCCGTCACGCTCGGCTTCGTCGACTCGATCACCGGCACCACGGGCCTCGGCCCGACCATCCGTCTCACGGGGGATGTCCCGACCGACATGGACCGCATCCGCGCGTTCTACGCCGGCAAGGCGGGCATCAACCCCGAGCGCACGACCGAGCCGCGCCTCGCCGACGAGGCCGGGCTCGCCGCCCGGCTCGCGCAGGAGCGCCTCGAGCCCTGACCGGCGGGGGTGGTGCGCCGCGGCCCGCGATGCCACGATGACGGCATGGACGAGAACCCGGTGCACGAGATCAGCGAGGCGGAGTGCCACAAGCTGCTGGCCGCGTTCGAGTTCGGGCGCATCGCGTTCCGCGTCGGCGAGGCCCTCGAGGTGTTCCCGATCAACTACCACGCGGCCGGCGGCGCGATCACGTTCCGCACCGCGCCGGGCACCAAGCTTGCGGGCGTGCTGCTCGCCGACGACGTGGTCGTCGAGATCGACCACATCGGGGCGAAGGAGGCGTGGAGCGTCATCGGCCACGGCAAGGCGCGCCGGCTCGAGTCGAGCAGCGAGGTCGAGGCGGCCGAGCGCCTGCCCATCCATCCGCTCGTGCCGACGGTGAAGCGCGAGTTCGTGCGCATCGACCTCGCGCGCGTCAGCGGGCGCCGCTTCCACCGCTTCGCCGAGCCCGACGCCGCGAGCGAGCCGCTCGTCGACTCGACCGACTGAGCTCAGCCGGCGGCGCCGCTCGCGCCGCCGCCGTAGCCCGACATCGCGATGCGCGTGCCCGGGCGTCGCATCTCCATGCGGTACGCGGCCCACAGCACGAAGACGGCCTCGGCGTGCGTCAGGCCCGACTCGAGCTCGAGCTCGGGCCGGTAGCGCCACGGGCCCGCCGGCGCCACGGAGCCGATCCTCGTGCCGCGCTGCTCGAGGTCGAGGCAGAGCGCGCCGAGCAGCCAGTTGGTGGTGCGCACGAGCTCGGTGGCGCAGCTCGGACCCTCCATGCGCCATCGCGACGCGAGCAGGCCGCCGCGCTCCAGCGCGATCGCGACCTCGCCGTCCCGCGCGGCCGCGAGACCGCTCGGCCCGTGCTGGAACGCCCAGTCCTCGCCGAGGACGTCGAGCTCCGGGGACTCGCTCCAGAAGCGCGCGCCCGTGCGCGCGACCTCCTCGCCGTCGACCTCGACCGCTCCCGCATCCCACCTGTACCGCATGCGACCACCGTACGGTGGTCGGTGGGTGCCGGACCGCACGCGGGAATCGCCGCGCGCCCGCGGGCGTTGTCGGATCCGAGAGCCACAGCAGGGGGAGCAGCCGCATGCCGCATGAGGTCGAGACGACCACCGCCACGATCGAGCGACCCCGCGAGACCCGCACGGTCGCGATCCTGGGTGCGGGCAAGATCGGCACGGTGCTCGCGCGGCTCTCGCTCGCCGCGGGGCACCGCACGCTCATCGCGGGCTCCGGCAGCCCGGAGCGCATCCGGCTCATCGCCGAGTACCTCGCGCCCGGTGCCGAGGCGATGCGGTCCGCGGACGCGGCTGCCGCGGCCGACGTCGTCATCCTCGCCCTGCCGCTCGGCCAGCACCACCGCCTGCCCGTCGAGGCGCTCGAGGGGCGGCTCGTCATCGACGCGATGAACTACTGGTGGGAGACCGACGGCATCCGCGACGAGTTCACCGATCCCGAGCGGCCGACGAGCGTGATCGTGCAGGAGTCGATGCCGCGCGCGCGGGTCGTGAAGGCGTTCAACCACATGGGCTACCACGACCTCGCCGACTGGCCGCGGCCGGCGGGCCACCCGCAGCGTCGCGCGATCGCGGTGGCCGGCGACGACGCCGACGCGGTCGCCGAGGCCGCCGCGCTCGTCGACGGCTTCGGCTTCGACCCAGTCGTGCTCGAGTCGCTCGCGGCTGGGCTGCGGCTCCAGCCCGGTTTCCCCGCGTTCGGCGCGAACGAGGATGCCGCGACGCTGCGCGGGCTGCTGGCCGACTAGAGCCAGAGCGCGAGCAGGAACGCCGCGTAGCTGGCGAGGCTCGCCCAGGCGAGCGCGGAGCGCAGCCGCGGCGCGGCATCGAGGGCGACCAGCGCGCCGACGACCGCGAGCAGCGCCCAGGTCGCCGCGTGGCCCCAGCGCAGCGCCAGCTGCTGCACGCCCGTCGCGGTCGCCGCCTCCTCGGGGACGACGAGCGTCCACAGCACCGCCATCGCCGCGCCGACGATCGCACCGGCGAGCCCAAGCGCTCGGCGGTGCCGCGCGGCCCAGGCGCGGGCGGGGGAGGGGCGGGCCGTCCCGGATGCGTCGCCCGACGCATCCGTCGGCGGCATCGGCGTCGTCACGGTCGAAAGCCTAGGTCGCGTTGCGGGCTCGCGCCAGACGGGCCGGCGCCGCGGACGGCGGGCGGATGCGGCGTGTCGCACGATCAGGATTGCCGCACCAACGACGAAGCCCCCGCTTGGCGGGGGCTTCTGCTGTGGCTCCGACGGGCGTCGATCCCGTGACCTCACGATTTTCAGTCGTGCGCTCTACCAACTGAGCTACAGAGCCTGGCTCTCTCGAACCCGGCGGACCGGAGCCCGCCCTTGCACAAGGCCCTCTCGTGAGAGAGGGCCAGGGCAATGGCGACCCTGACGGGACTTGAACCCGCGACCTCCGCCGTGACAGGGCGGCGCGCTAACCAGACTGCGCTACAGGGCCATACCGGTAGTCCCATCGTACAGAGTGAATCCGCAGTGAGTGACCCCAACGGGATTCGAACCCGTGCTGCCGCCGTGAAAGGGCGGTGTCCTAGGCCGCTAAACGATGGGGCCATGCGCCGGAGCACATGACTACCGAGGGATGACGTTACAGCACGCGGAGGCCGCCGTGCAAACCGGGGCCGACCCGCGCGGCGAGCCCCTGGTGCGACCCGGGCGGCGGTTCCGGCGACACGCCCGCCTCAGTGTCGGCTGAACGGAACCTTCAGGTGGAACATGAAAGTTGATAGCGTGGCTCCCGATGTGTGTCGTGACACGGGCGCAGCCCGGGTGCACGATGTTGACTGATGCAGCCGCGCGCTGCTCGAACGGAGCGACATGGCCCACCCCAGCCGGCCGGCCCCAGGCCTCGCGGATCGGTCGCGCCTGCGCGCCCTCCGCCACGGCCTCGCCACGGCTGCGGCAGTCGCCAGCCTCGTGCTCGTCATGGTCGTGCCCGGCGCCCCGAGCGCCAACGCCGGAGGCCACGAGGACCAGTGGGGCTACCCCACGTGGGCCGAGGTCGAGGCGGCACGCGGCAACGTGACCGCGAAGAACGCGCAGATCGAGCAGATCCGCGGACTCATCGCGCAGCTCGAGGCCGAGGCCGTGGACGCGCAGGCGTTCTCCGACCAGAAGGCCGCCGAGGCGATCGAGGCGCAGCGCGTCTACGACGAGGCCGTCGCGGTCGCCCAGCGCCTGCAGGAGCAGGCCGACGAGGCGTCGGCCCGGGCCAGCGAGTCGGAGCTCGCCGCCGGTCAGCTCGCGGCGCAGCTCGCCCGCAGCGGCGGCACCGGCGACATGAGCGCTGAGCTCTTCGCCAACCCCGGCTCCGCCGACAGCTGGCTCTATCGCCTCGACCTCATGGACCGTGCAGCCGGCACCGCCGACTCGCTCTACCAGCAGGCGCAGCAGGACTCCAACACCGCGCAGGCCCTCCAGGACCAGGCGGCCGTCGCGCGCGACGCCCTCGGCCAGCTCAAGGAGGAGGCCGACGCCGCCTACCTCGCCGCGCAGGAGGCCGCGATGGCCGCGCAGGCCGCGGTCGAGGAGGAGCAGAACAACCGCGTCGTGCTCGAGGCGCAGCTGTCGGTGCTCGTCGAGAACCGCGCCGCCACCGAGGCCGACTACCAGGCCGGCCAGCGCTGGCAGGCGTACCTCGCCGAGCAGGAGCGGCTGCGCATCGAGCGCGAGCGCCGCGAGGCCGAGGAGGCGCGGCAGCGCTGGCTCGCCGAGCAGCAGCGCCAGCGCGAGGCCGCGGCGCAGGCCGCCGCGGAAGCCGCGGCTCGGGCTGCGGCTGGCGGCGGCTCGGGAGGAGGCGGCTCGTCGAGCGGTGGCGGCAGCTCCGTCCCGGTGGCGCCCCCCGCCAGCAGCGGCTGGCAGACTCCCCTGTACGGACGCTTCACGTCGGGCTACGGGATGCGCAACGACCCGGTCGGCCAGCTCGGCCGCAAGCTGCATGCCGGAGTGGACATCGCAGGCGGCTGTGGTTCGCCCATTTACGCCGCGGCCAGCGGCGTCGTGACGCTCCGCTCCCGCGACATCTATGGCGCGAACATGCTCTACATCGACCATGGCGGCGGCGTGCAGACCGAGTACTACCACATGATCAGACCCGCCAGCGTCGTTCCCGGTCAGCGTGTGAGCGCCGGACAGGTGATCGCCTACGAGGGCAGCACCGGCTGGGTGACCGGCTGCCACCTGCACTTCCAGATCCGCGTCGGCGGCACGCTCGTCAACCCCGAGTCGTTCCTGAACGCCCGCGGCGTCTACCTGCGCTGACCGCCCCGGCGCATCCGTACTCCCGCCGGTCGAGCCGACGGCCCTCCGGGCCGGCGAGTCGAGACCATGAGACGGTCGGCTGCGCCGACCTCCTCGACGAGCGGGGTGCGGGATGCGCCGACCAGGCGACGAGAGAGGGGGCGCACCTCGCGGTGCGCCCCCTCTCTCTCTCTCTCCGTGCGTCTGCGTCAGTCGGTGACGTCGCGCCCGCCCTCGGGCTTCTCGACCGACTCGCCCGACTCGTCGCCGTGCTCGGCGTCGAACGCGGCGATGCCGGCCTGGACGGTCGCCTCCGCGGCCTCCGCGCCCTCCCAGTCGCCGAGCTTGGCCCACTTGCCGGGCTCGAGGTCCTTGTAGTGCAGGAAGAAGTGCTCGATCTCGTTGCGGATCTGCTGGGGCACGTCGTCGATGTCCTGGATGTGGGCCCAGCGCGGGTCCTTGTCCAGCACGCAGATCACCTTCGTGTCGATGCCGCCGTCGTCCTCCATGTTGAGCTGGCCGACCGGGCGCGCACGCACGAAGACGCCCGGCGGCACCGGGTACTCGAGCAGCACGAGCGCGTCGACCGGGTCGCCGTCGAGGCCGAGCGTGCCCTCGAAGAAGCCGTAGTCGGTGGGGTAGACGAAGGTCGTGAACAGCACCCGGTCGAGGTAGACGCGGCCCGTCTCGTGGTCGACCTCGTACTTGTTGCGGCTCCCCTTGGGGATCTCGATGACGACGTCGTAGGCGGCCAACGGCGGCTCCTTCTCGTGGGGGTGGGGAATCGGCATAAGGTTACTTCATGCCCGAAAGCGACCGTCGACCGCGGCTGACGCCCGCCGTCGCCGACGTCCGCCGGGCGGTGCGCGAGGCCATCGACGACCTGCCCGAGGGGGCGCTCGTGCTGGTCGCGCTCTCCGGCGGCCCCGACTCGCTCGCCCTCGCCGCCGCGACCGCCTTCGAGGCGCAGCGCTCCGGCCGCCGGGCCGGCGCCGTCATCGTCGACCACGGGCTGCAGCCGGGCAGCGCCGAGATCGCCGAGCGCGCCGCCGACCAGGCGCGCGAGCTCGGCCTCGACCCCGTGCACGTGCTGCCGGTGCAGGTCGCGCACGACGGGAGCCCTGAGGCGGCCGCCCGCCAGGCCCGCTACGCGGCCCTCCTCCAGGCGCGCAAGGAGGCCGGCGCATCCGCCGTGCTCCTCGGCCACACGCTCGACGACCAGGCCGAGACCGTGCTCATCGGGCTCGCGCGGGGCTCCGGCCCCGAGAGCCTGTGGGGCATGCACCCGCGCATCGGGTTCCTGCGGCGCCCGCTGCTGCAGGTGCGGCGCGCGACCACGCACCAGGCGTGCCGCGACCAGGGGCTCGAGCCGTGGAGCGACCCGCACAACGACGACGACCGCTTCCTGCGCGTGCGCGTGCGGCACCGCGTGCTGCCGATGCTCGACGAGGTGCTCGGCGGCGGCGTCGCGCTCGCCCTCACCCGCACCGCCGACACGCTCCGCGAGGACGCGGAGGCGCTCGCGCACTTCGCGCAGGAGCAGATCCTCGACCTCGTCGAGCACGCCGAGGGCGGCCTCTCGCTCGACGCCGGCGCGCTCGCGGCCAACCCGCCGGCGCTGCGCCAGCGCATCATCCGGCTCGCGGTGCAGAGCGAGTTCCACGTCGCGCTCTCGCGGCAGCAGACGCTCGAGGTCTCGCGGCTCGTCACCGACTGGCACGGCCAGGGGCCCATCCACCTGCCCGGCATCCGCGTGAGCCGCGAGGGCCGCAGGCTCGTCTTCGTCGCGGCCTGACGGGGTCCCGGCGACGCGCGTCCCTCCGCGTCGCCGGTAGGTTGGTCGCACCGCCGATGCCGACCGCTCAGGAGCGCACATGGACTTCACGCACGTCGAGGCAGACCTCTCGAAGACGCTCGTCACCGAGGAGGAGCTGCACGCGAAGCTCGAGGAGCTCGCGCGCCAGATCGAGGCCGACTACGAGGGCAAGGACCTGCTGCTCGTCGGCGTCCTCCGCGGCGCGGTGATGGTGATGGCCGACCTCTCGCGAGCGCTGCGCCGCCACATCGAGATGGACTGGATGGCCGTCTCCTCCTACGGCTCCGGCACCGTCTCCTCGGGCGTCGTGCGCATCCTCAAGGACCTCGACAGCGACCTCACCGGGCGCAACGTGCTCATCGTCGAGGACATCATCGACTCCGGCCTCACGCTCTCGTGGCTGCGCGGCAACCTCGAGTCCCGCGGCGCCGCCTCGGTCGAGATCTGCACGATGCTGCGCAAGCCCGACGCCCTGAAGGTCGAGGTCGACGTGAAGTACTGCGGGTTCGACATCCCCAACGAGTTCGTCATCGGCTACGGCCTCGACTACGCCGAGCAGTACCGCAACCTGCGCGGCATCGGCGTGCTCGCGCCGCACGTCTACGAGTGACGCCGCGATCGTGACCTGATCGTGACCCGCCGGGCGTGACCGGCGGGCAGGATCGGACATGTCGGTGAGCACGGGCCGCCCGGCCCGACCGAAGGAGTCACGATGTCCCGCACCGCCGTCCGCGCGCTCCGCGCATCCGCCGCCGTCCTCGCCGCGCTCGCGCTCGCCGCATGCGCGCAGCCTGCCGCGCCCGCGGCTCCCTCGAGCCCTGCGGCCGAGCCCGCGCCGACCGGCGCGCCCACCGCATCCGCGACGCCCGCGCCGAGCGCCTCCGCCGAGCTGTGGCGGGCGTTCGAGTCGCAGGACGGCGCGGTGCGGCTCAGCCTGCCGCCGGGCTGGACGGTCGAGGACCGCAGCGTCGTCGAGCCGGAGAGCGAGATGTACAACACCGGTCCGGGCTGGCTGAACGACCTCGTGGTGCGCGACGGCGAGGGCGACGCGATGCTCGTGTACCAGGAGTACTACGGCAACGACTCCTTCGTGTGTGCAGAGCCGCCCGCGGCCGACGTCGCCGTCCCCGTCGAGCCCTTCGCTCCCACGCTGCGGGCGGAGCTCGACGCCGCGGGCGCGCAGCACGGATACCCTCCCGTCGAGGTGCAGGTGCGCAGCGGCCTGCAGGAGGACATCGCGTGGGACGGCGAGCGTGACGTGCCGACCGGGGAGTGGCGCGCCTCGCTCGGGATGTTCGCCCTCGTGCCGAGCGGCGAGCACTGCGAGTGGGACGGATGGGTCCCCGAGATCTGGGCGGGCAACCGCATCGTCATCGTGGAGGCGGTCGCCGACCGGCTGCAGGACGACGGCGCCGCTGGGCAGATCGTGTTCGGCAGCGAGCAGGCCGCGCGCGACTGGCTCGAGAGCGAGGAGGTCGCGACGCTCATCGACGTGCTCGAGTCGCTCGAGCTCACCGGCGCCCCGGTGCTCCAGGAGGCGCCCTGAGCACGGCACTCGGTCGGCTCCCAGGCACGGGCGCGCGATCGTTTGGGAGGATGCTGGGATGAGGTCCTCCGCACGCGCGCTCGCGCCGCTCGCCGTCGCCGTCGTCGCCGCAGCGCTGGTCGGCTGCTCGACCGCGCCGACGCCGACGCCGCAGCCGTCGATCCCGCCCGGCATCACCGCGCCGCCGCCCACCGCGCCCGCCGAGCCTCCGGCCCCGGAGGTGGAGTCGTCGCTGCCGCCCGAGATCGCCGGCGTCGACACGAGCGCGTGGCAGCAGGTGCCCGTCGCCGATGTCGCCACCTTCCGCATCCCGCCCGAGTGGTCGACGGAGGAGATCTCGGGCGGCCTCGCGGTGCTGCGCGCCGACGGCGAGCGACAGCTCGGGCTCACGATCGGCGCGGCCGGCGAGACGCTCGCGTCGCTGCCGACCGGCTGCGTCGACGCCGCGGGCACCGCGGTGGGCTGGCGCACCCTCGGCCTCGACCGGCAGGACGTCACGATCACCGGCGCCACCGGCGTGGCCTTCGGCGCCGCGGCGCTCCAGCTCGGCGAGCAGTGGATCGTCAGCATGGGGCTGCGCCCGGCCGCCGAGGCGCAGTCGCCGCGCTGCCCGATCATCAACGCCTTCGACTCCGAGCAGGGGCTCGTCTCCTTCGGCTCGGAGACGATCGTCACCGGCTCCGGCGAGGGCGCCCCGTGGGCGGTCGGCTCGCTCGCCGATGCGCAGGCCTACGTGGGCTCCGAGGAGTTCGCGACCATCCGCGCGATCCTCATGTCGCTCGAGCTGCTGCCGTAGCCCGCGCCCTCAGCGAACAGGCCGGTCCCGTGCGGATGCGCGGGGCTAGCCTGGTGGAATCCGACCAAGAAGGACGTCATGGACTTCAAGAAGTTCCTGCGCGGTCCGATCCCCTGGATCGTGCTCGCGCTCGTCATCGTCGCTGTCGCGTTCAGCTTCTTCATGACGCCGCAGTTCCGGCCCGTGCAGACCGACGTCGGCATGCAGATGATCGAGGACGGCCGCGTCGAGCAGGCGCGCATCGTCGACGGCGAGCAGCGCGTCGACCTCATCCTCACCGAGCCGGACGCCGAGTTCGGCAAGCAGGTGCAGTTCTACTACGTGCAGCCGCGCGGCGAGGAGCTGGTCGACGCGATCACCGCCGCCGACCCCGCCGAGGGGTTCATCGACGAGGTGCCGCAGAGCAACTGGCTGCTCTCGCTCATGGGCATCCTGCTGCCCGTGCTGCTGCTGGCGGCGCTGTTCTACTTCTTCATGACGCGCCTCTCCGGCGGCAACCGCGGGGTGATGCAGTTCGGCAAGTCGAAGGCCCAGCTCATCACCAAGGACATGCCGCAGGTGAAGTTCTCCGACGTCGCCGGCGCCGACGAGGCGGTCGAGGAGCTCGGCGAGATCAAGGAGTTCCTGCAGGACCCCTCGAAGTTCCAGGCGGTCGGCGCCCGCATCCCGAAGGGCGTGCTGCTCTACGGCCCTCCCGGCACCGGCAAGACGCTGCTCGCCCGCGCGGTCGCGGGCGAGGCGGGCGTGCCGTTCTACTCGATCTCGGGCTCAGACTTCGTCGAGATGTTCGTCGGCGTCGGCGCGAGCCGCGTGCGCGACCTGTTCGAGCAGGCGAAGCAGAACGCGCCGGCGATCATCTTCGTCGACGAGATCGACGCGGTCGGCCGCCACCGCGGCGCCGGCCTCGGCGGCGGGCACGACGAGCGCGAGCAGACGCTCAACCAGCTGCTCGTCGAGATGGACGGCTTCGACGTGAAGACCAACGTCATCCTCATCGCCGCCACCAACCGCCCCGACATCCTCGACCCGGCGCTGCTGCGCCCGGGCCGCTTCGACCGCCAGATCGGCGTCGACGCCCCCGACATGAAGGGCCGGCAGACCATCCTCACCGTGCACGCCAAGGGCAAGCCCATGGCCGAGGGCGTCGACCTCGAGGTGCTCGCGCGCAAGACGCCGGGCTTCACCGGCGCCGATCTCGCGAACGTGCTCAACGAGGCGGCGCTGCTCACCGCGCGCACCAACGCCACGCAGATCACCGACGAGGCGCTCGACGAGGCGGTCGACCGCGTGATGGCCGGCCCGCAGCGGCGCACGCGCGTGATGAACGACAAGGAGCGGCTGATCACGGCCTACCACGAGGGCGGCCATGCGCTCGCGGCGGCGGCGATGCGCCACTCCGACCCGGTCACGAAGGTGACGATCCTGCCGCGCGGCCGCGCGCTCGGCTACACGATGGTGCTGCCGGTGAACGACAAGTACTCGGTCACGCGCAACGAGCTGCTCGACCAGCTCACCTACGCGATGGGCGGCCGCGTCGCCGAGGAGATCGTCTTCCACGACCCCACCACGGGCGCCGGCAACGACATCGAGAAGGCCACCGGCATCGCCCGCAAGATGGTCACCGAGTACGGCATGACGGCGGCGATCGGCGCGGTCAAGCTCGGCGCCGCGCAGGGCGATGCGTTCTTCGGCCGCGACATGGGCGGCGGGCGCGACTACTCCGACACCCTCTCGGAGGCCGTCGACCGCGAGGTGCGCGCGCTCATCGAGCAGGCGCACACCGAGGCCTGGCAGGTGCTCAACACCAACCGCGACGTGCTCGACCGGCTCGCGGGCGAGCTGCTCGAGAAGGAGACGCTCGACCACGTGCGGCTCGCCGCGATCTTCGCCGAGGTCGAGAAGCTGCCCGAGCGCCCCCAGTGGCTCTCGCACCCCGACCGCCCGGTGAGCGACCGCCCGCCGATCGAGCTGCCGGTCTCGCAGCACGTCGACGAGGTCGTCGAGCCCGACGTCGAGACCGAGCCCGCCAGCTGATGGCCGTCGACCGGGAGAGGATCGCGGCAGCAGTCCGCGAGCTCCTCGCGGCGATCGGCGACGACCCGGCGCGGCCCGGCCTGGCCGAGACGCCGCGGCGGGTGGCTGAGGCCTACGCCGAGTACTTCTCGGGCGTGGGCGAGGATCCGACGGCGCACCTCGACTCCGCCGACCTCGCGGGCGAGTCGGGCGAGCTCGTGCTGCTGCGCGACATCGAGTTCCGCTCGATGTGCGAGCACCACCTGCTCCCGTTCACGGGCGTCGCGCACGTGGCCTACCTGCCGAGCGACCGCATCGTGGGCCTCGGGCGCATCCCCCGCGTCGTCGAGACGATCGCCTCGCGCCCGCAGATCCAGGAGCGCCTCACCGACGAGATCGCCGACGCGCTCGTCGCCGGGCTCGACCCGCGCGGCGTGCTCGTGGTGGTCGAGGCGGGCCACGGATGCGTCGCGGCCAGGGGCGCGCGGCAGGCCAAGTCGTCGACGGTCACGGTGGCGAGCCGCGGGGCGCTCGCCGAGCCGATCGAGCGCGCCGAGATCATGGCGCTCATCGGGGAGCGCCGATGAGCGAGGTGTGGGGCGTCCTCAACGTCACGCCCGATTCGTTCAGCGACGGCGGCCGCTACGTCGACGCGGGTGCCGCGATCGCGCACGCGCGGCGGATGCGCGCGCAGGGCGCCGACGTGATCGACATCGGCGGCGAGTCCACCCGGCCCGGCGCGACGCCGCTCGACCCCGCCGAGGAGCTCGCGCGCATCCTGCCTGTCGTCGAGGAGCTCGTGCGGGAGGGGGTCCGCGTCTCGGTCGACACGATCCACGCCTCGACTGCGCGCGCCGTGATGGCCGCGGGCGCGGAGATCGTCAACGACGTCACCGCTGGGCTCCACGACCCCGACATGCTGGCCGCGGTCGCCGAGGGCGGCGCCCGCATCGTACTCATGCACTCGCGCGGCATCGACGTGACGCAGGACACGCACTACGGCGACGTCGTCGCCGAGGTCGTCGCGCACCTCGAGGAGCGCGTCGCCGCGGCGGAGGCCGCCGGCATCGCGCGCGAGCGCATCATCCTCGACCCCGGCTTCGGCTTCTCGAAGCAGCCCGACGACAACTGGCGGCTGCTCGCGGGCCTCCACCACGTCATCGAGCTCGGGCTGCCGCTGCTGGTCGGCACGAGCCGCAAGCGCTTCCTCGGCGCGCTCGTGCCCGAGGGCGCGCCGCCCGAGGAGCGCGACGCCGCGACCGCCGCGACCTCGATGCTCGCGGCGCAGCGCGGCGCCGCTGCCGTGCGCGTGCACGACGTCGCCTCCACGGTTTCGGCGCTGCGCGCGCTCGATGCGGTGCGCCGCGCCGACGGCCCCGACTGGGACGTCGTGCTCGACGACGTCGAGCGGCTGCACGGCACCATCCGCCTGCAGGGCATCCGCGCGCTCGGGCACCACGGCGTGCTGCCCGAGGAGCGCGAGGCGGGGCAGGAGTTCGTCGTCGACGTCGAGCTCGGCCTCGACATCCGCGACGCGGTCGCGAGCGACGACGTCGCGCGCACCGTCCACTACGGCGACCTCGCCGAGCGCATCGTCGCCGAGGTCGAGGGCGACCCGGTCGACCTCATCGAGACGCTCGCCGACCGCATCGCCCACGCGTGCTTCGACGACCGCCGCGTCGCGCACGCGGTCGTGACCGTGCACAAGCCGAGCGCGCCGATCGCCGTGCCGTTCGCCGACGTGTCGGTCACGGTGCAGCGAGCGCGGCTGCGCCACGGGACGGGCATCCGATGAGGCTCGCGCTCGAGCGTCGCGCGGTGCTCTCGCTCGGCGCCAACCTCGGCGACCGCCTCGCGACCATCGACGCGGCCGTGCGCGCCCTCGATGCGATCGACGGCATCCGCGTGCTCGAGCGCTCGAGCGCGTGGGAGTCGCCGTCGTGGCACCCCGACGGCGAGGGGCTCTCGCCGGACTACGTGAACGTCGTGCTCATCGTCGGCACGACCCTCGAGCCGCTCGACCTGCTCGACGCCGTCAACGCGGTCGAGGATGCGCTCGGCCGGGTCCGCGCGGAGCGGTGGGGGAGCCGCACGATCGACATCGACATCGTGACGATCGGCGGCGTCGAGCGCGCCGAGGACCGACTGGTGCTGCCGCACCCTCGCGCCCACGAGCGGCAGTTCGTGCTGCAGCCGTGGCTCGAGCTCGAGCCCGAGGCGTCGCTCCCGGGCCACGGCCCGATCGCCGAGCTCGCGGAGTACGCCGACGGCGACGTGTGGCGGCTCGCGTGACCCGCACGACCGCCCCGGTGCTGATCGTCGCGACCCTGCTCGCGGCGATCGCCGCGTGGGCGCTCGAGACCATGCTCGTGATGTCGGGGCGGCCGGCGATCGTGCCGCCGATCACGCTCGGGCCCGCGCTCGGGGTGCTCGGCGCGGTGCTGCTGCTCGTCGCGTGGCCGGTGCGGCAGGCCGCGCACGGCAAGCGCCGCATCGGCTACCGGCACGCGACGAGCGTGCTCGGCTTCGCGAAGGCGTCGTCGCTCGTCGGCGCGCTGCTCGGCGGCGCGGCGCTCGGCGCGCTCGCGTTCTTCGCCACCCGCGTCGTCGTCGCCGACGACGCCGTGCTCGCGCTCGCGGTCGTCGCGGTCGGCGGGCTGCTGCAGCTCATCGCGGGCCTCGTCGCCGAGCACTGGTGCGTGCTGCCGCCCGACGACGAGGACGAGGCGGGCGCGGCGGTGCGCGGCGCCGCCTGAGGCGCGCCTAGCGCTCGGGCGCCGGCTCGAAGGTCGTCATCGACTCCTCGTCGAACGCCGCGCGGATCTCCTCCACGCCGTCCCAGTTGACGTAGACGACCGACTGCGAGCCCTCCATGCCGACCCCGAGGGTGGGCATCGTGAAGGTGCGCACGTCGCTCGAGTCGAGCGATGCCAGCTGCGGCCCGAGGTCGATGACCGTCGGCAGCGAGAACGTGTCGCTCGTGGCCATGTAGGGCGAGACCTGCGCGAGGATGTCGGCCATCCGGTCGGGGTTCGTGAGGTTCTCGCGCGTCATCAGCTGCTCCATGAGCCCGCGCAGGAACGCGCGCTGGTTGTAGGTGCGCTGGTAGTCGCTGTCGGGGAAGGGCGAGCGGGCGCGCACGTACATCAGCGCCTCCTCGCCCTGGATCGTGATCTCGCCCTGCGGGTAGTCGTAGCCCTGGTAGCCGAAGGCGATGTCGTTCTGCAGGGTCACCCCGCCGAGCGCCTCGGTGAGCCCCTCGAAGCCGTCGAAGTCGATGATGGCGATGTGGTCGATGCGCTGGTCGATCACGCCCTCGACGGTCTGCACCATGAGCGGCACGCCGCCGAGCGAGAGGGCGGCGTTGATCTTGCTCATGCCGTGGCCCGGGATCTCGACCCACGAGTCGCGCATGATCGACATCAGCTGCATCGTCTCGCGGTCCGGCGGGATGTGCGCGACGAGGATCGTGTCGGCGCGGTCGCCGAGCCCCGTGAGCAGCGAGCCGTCGGCGGCGCGCGAGTCGCTGCCGAGGAGCAGGACGTTGATGGGCGCGGCCCCGTCGGTCGCGGCCTCGGTGGGGCGCAGCGACTCCTCGGGGAACGCCGTCTCGATGGTCTCGACCTGCTGCAGCGAGGGGTTGACGCGCAGGAAGTACCAGCCGATCGCCGCGAGCAGCGCGAGCACGATGACGCCGACGATCCCGACGGCGACCCATCTGCCGGTGTGCCGCGTGCGCTCTTCCGTCTCTGCCTTCACCGCGGCAGTATCCCAGACCCGCCCCTCAGCCGCCTCGCACTAGCCTGGAGGCGGGTCCGCGGGGGCCTCCGGCTGCCCGCCGGACGACGGGGGAGGGAACCGTGGCCGAGCGCCTGGACGTCACCGGAGAGTGGCAGCGCGTGAGCATGCGCTACGCGGTCGTCGAGTCGATCGGCTCGGTCATCGGCTGGCTGATCGTCGCCCTCGGCGCCACCGTGCCCATCTGGCTCGCCAACGACCAGCGCATGCCGTGGTGGGGCTGGCTGCCGCTCGCCGCCGCCGGCGCGCTCGCGCTCATCGGCGTGGTCTGGGCGTTCCTGCGCACCCGCACCATCGGCTACCTCCAACGGCCCGACGACCTGCTCGTGCGCCGCGGCATGCTGTTCCGCCGCTTCGTCGCGGTGCCCTACGGCCGCATGCAGATCGTCGACATCACGCAGGGGCCGATCGAGCGGATGTTCGGGCTCAAGACCCTGAAGTTCGTCACGGCGGCCGCCTCCAGCGCGATCACGATCCCCGGCATGCCCGGCTCGACGGCGGAGGAGCTGCGCGACCGGCTGGTCGCCGTGTCGGAGTCGCGGCGGGCCGGCCTGTGACGACCGCCCCTCCGCCGCAGGCGCCCCCGCCTGCCGCGCCCGTCCCGAGCGCCGCGCAGCAGGCGCGCGCGCGGGCGATCGGGCTCGTCGACGGCGAGTGGCACCGCCTGCACCCCGCGACGCCGCTGCTGCGCGGCGGGCTCGCGCTCATCATCTTCCTCGGCATCGTCGTCTCCTCGTTCCGCGACCGCATCATCGGCATGTTCGTGCCCGACGAGTGGGACGCCGACTTCGACCAGGACCCCTTCGGCGACTTCGTGCTCGACCAGCTGCTGTGGGTCTCGCTCGGCGTCGTGGGCCTCGTGCTGCTCGGCATCGTGCTCTTCTGGCTCGCCTGGCGCGTGCACCGCTTCCGCATCACGGGCGACGCGGTCGAGGTCGAGCAGGGCATCCTCTTCCGCCGGCACCGCCGCGCGCCCCTCGCGCGCATCCAGGCCATCAACATCCAGAGGCCCTGGTTCGCGCGGCTGCTCGGCGCCTGCAAGCTCGAGATCCAGCAGGCCGGCAACGACTCCAACGTCGACCTCGACTACCTGAGCTCGTCGGTGGCGGATGCGCTGCGGTTCGAGATCATGGACCGCGCGTCGGGCAGGTCGGCCGCCGACGCCCAGCGCCTCGCCGCGCAGCGGCAGGCGGGCGCACCCGGCGGCGTCGTCGACGAGCTGCTGCGACCCGACGCAGAGATCGCCCACCTCGCGCCCGACTCGCTCGTGCGCATCCCCGTCGTGCGCATCGTCATCTCGTCGCTGCTCGACGGCTGGATCGTGTGGGCGATCGCCTACGTCGTCGCCACCGGCGTCGCGATCGTCGGCTTCCAGCAGTTCTGGGCGATCTTCGCGCTGCTGCCGGGCGCCATCGCCTTCTTCGCGGCGGGCGTGAAGTCGCTCGGGTCGAAGCTGCGCTACTCGATCGCGGCGACGCCCGACGGCATCCGCCTCGCGTACGGGCTCGCGTCGACGACGACCGAGATCATCCCGCCCGGCCGCATCTTCGCGCTGCAGGTGAAGCAGCCGCTGCTGTGGCGGCCGTTCGGCTGGTGGCAGGTGACGTTCACGCGCGCCGGCAAGATCAAGCCCGACGGGTCGGGCACCGGGCAGAGCAGCCAGATGGCGAGCTACCTGCTGCCGGTGGGCGACCTGCGCGATGTGCGCACGGTCGTCGGGCTCGTGCTGCCCGAGCTCGCCCACTCGCCCCTCATCGACCAGGGGCTCTTCGGCCAGGCGCCCGACGCGTTCGTCGTCAGCCCGCCGCGCGCTCGGGTGTTCCGCTGGTTCTCGGTGCGCCGCAACGGCTTCCACGTGCACCCGGCCGCCTTCCTGCTGCGGCACGGCCGCATCTGGCGCTCGCTGCAGCTCGTGCCGCAGGCGCGCGTGCAGTCGGTGGCGCTGCAGCAGGGTCCGCTCTACGGCCTCGCGCGACTCGGCAAGGTGCAGCTCCACGTGCCCGACACCGTGCTCTCGCCGGGCATCGGCGCGATCGACCAGCGCGACGCGGCGCTGCTCTTCGACCACGCGATGCGCACGATCAAGGTCGCGATCGACCGCGACGGGTCGGAGTCGTGGGCGTCGTCGCTGTCGCGCCACGCGGTGCTCGCGACCGCGCCGGCGGTGCAGGACGGCCTCATGCGGCCGCCGACCGTCACGCAGGCCGCCCCGCCCCCTTCCGCCCCACCCCCCTCCGCCCCGCCCTCCTCCGCCGGCCGAGCCGAGCCGGTCGCCGCGCGTCCGGCTCGAGTCGAGACCACCCCGCCCCCGATCCCGCCGCACCAGCACCCCGACGTCCGCTGGCAGCGGCCCCGGGACGAGCGATGAGGCCCGGCCGCCTCGGCGTCGGCATCATCGGCGCCGGACGCGTCGGCCCCGTGCTCGGCGCGGCGCTCGCGGGCGCCGGCCACGCGATCGTCGGCATCGATGCCACGGGCGAGGAGGCGGCCGACCGCGCCGAGGCGGTGCTGCCGGGCGTCGCCATCCTCGACGCGCCCACGATCGTCGAGCGCAGCGAGCTCGTGCTCATCGCCGTGCCGAGCGACGAGCTGCCGGGCCTCGTGGCCGGCCTCGCCGCGACCGGCGCGTGGCAGCCCGGGCAGATCGTCGTGCACACCGCGCCCGAGCACGGCATCGAGGTGCTGCGCCCGGCCGCGGCGCGCGGCGCGATCCCCATCGCGCTGCACCCGGCGATGACCTTCTCGGGCACCTCGCTCGACCTCGCGCGGCTGCTCGAGGCGACCATCGCCGTGACCGCGCCGGGCCCCGTGCTGCCGATCGGCCAGGCGCTCGCGGTCGAGATGGGCGGCGAGCCGATCGTCGTCGAGGAGGCCGACCGCCCGGCGTACGCGGAGGCGCTCGAGGCCGCGCGCGGATTCGCCGAGGGGATCGTCGCGCAGGCGCTGCGCCAGCTGCACGAGATCGGCGTCGAGCGGCCCTCCCGCGTGCTCGGCGGCGTCGTCCGCTCGGCGGTCGAGACCGCGCTCGCGCGCTACCCCGACCCGCCGGTCGAGCCCTGAGCCGCTGCTCGAGCCCGGCCCTGAGCGCCCGCGCGCCTAGGCTGGCCAGGTGCCCGAGCCCATCCAGACCCTGACCACCATCGACGCGGTGCGCGCGCTCGTGCGCGATGCCCGCGCCGACGGGCGGCGCATCGCGCTCGTGCCGACCATGGGCGCGCTGCACGAGGGCCACGCCGAGCTCGTGCGCACCGGCCTCGAGCGCGCCGACCTCGTGATCGCCTCCGTGTTCGTCAACCCGATGCAGTTCGGGCCGCACGAGGATCTCGACCGCTACCCCCGCACGCCCGACGCCGACACCGCGGCGCTCGCCGAGCTCGGGGTCGCCGCGGTCTTCATGCCGACGGTCGACGAGATGTACCCGGAGGGCGGCCGCAGCGAGACGCTCGTCACCGCCGGCCACCTCGGCATGGTGCTGGAGGGCCGGAGCCGGCCGGGCCACTACGACGGCGTGCTGACCGTCGTCACGAAGCTGCTGTCGATCGTCGGCCCCGACGTGGCGCTCTTCGGCGAGAAGGATGCGCAGCAGCTGTTCCTCGTGCGGCGCATGGTGCGCGACCTGAACCTGCCCGTCGAGGTGGTGGGCGTGCCCACCGTGCGCGAGCCCGACGGGCTGGCGCTCTCGAGCCGCAACCGCATGCTGCGGCCGGGGGAGCGGGCGGATGCGCTGGCGCTGTCGCGCGCGCTGGCCGCGGCGGGCTCGGCCGCCGACCGCGGCGTCGAGGCGATGCTCGCCGCCGCGCAGTCGGTCTTCCAGTCCGACACAGGCGTGCAGCTCGACTACCTCGCGATCGTCGACCCGGCAACGTTCCGCCTCGCGCCGGCCGAGCACCACGGTCCCGTGCAGGTGCTCGTCGCGGCGCGCGTCGGCGCGGTGCGGCTCATCGACAACGCCGTCTTCACGATCGCCTGACCGGCGGGCACGGCGCGCCCGCCGGTAGGATCGGACGTCGTGACCGAGACGACCGAGACGCCTGACGACAGCACTGCCGAGCACGAGCGCGCCGACTGGGTCTCCCGCCTGGCCGACGAGGTGATCGCCGAGGCCGAGCGCCGCGGCACGCGCCCGGTCGCGGCATCCGGCATCTCGCCCTCCGGGCCCATCCACCTCGGCAACTTCCGCGAGGTCATGAGCCCGCACCTCGTCGTCGACGAGCTGCAGCGGCGCGGCGTCGACACCGATCACATCATCTCCTGGGACGACTACGACCGCTTCCGCAAGGTGCCGGCCGGCATCGAGGGCGTCGACGAGACGTGGGCCGAGCACATCGGCAAGCCGCTCACGAGCGTGCCCGCCCCGCCCGGCAGCGAGCACGACTCGTGGGCCGCGCACTTCCGCAGCGCCGCCGAGGCGTCGTTCGCCGAGGCCGGCGTGCGCTACCGCGGCATCAGCCAGACGGAGCAGTACCGGGCCGGCGCCTACACGGAGCAGATCCTGCACGCGATGCGCCACCGTCGCGAGATCGACGCGATCCTCGCGCAGTTCCGCACCCTGCCGGCGGCGAAGGACGAGGACGAGGCCCTCCAGGCGGCGCTCGACGCCGGATCCGGCGCCGCGACCGAGGACGACGGCTCGAGCGGCGGCGAGTACTACCCCTACAAGCCCTACTGCACGCGCTGCGGCACGGACCTCACGTCGATCGAGGCGTACGACGACGACTCGACCGAGATGACGTACTCGTGCACCTGCGGGCACCGCGAGACGGTGCTGCTGCGCGAGTTCCGCTCCGGCAAGCTCGTCTGGAAGGTCGACTGGCCCATGCGCTGGGCGTACGAGCGGGTCGTCTTCGAGCCCTCCGGCGTCGACCACCAGTCGCCCGGCTCGTCCTTCCAGGTGGGGCTCGAGCTCGCGCCGGTGTTCGGCTGGCAGCGCCCGCTCGGCCCGATGTACGCCTTCGTCGGCTTCGGCGGCGTCGCCAAGATGTCGTCCTCGCGCGGCGGCGCCCCCGTGCCCGCCGACGCGCTCGCGGTGATGGAGGCGCCGGTGCTGCGCTGGCTCTACGCGCGCCGCCGCATGAACCAGTCCTTCGACGTCGCCTTCGGCTCCGAGCTGCAGCGCACCTACGACGAGTGGGACGCGCTCGCGCGGAAGGCCGCCGCCGGCACCGCCCAGCCGGCCGAGCTCGCCGCGCTCGAGCGCGCGGTCTCGACGGCGCACGAGCGCCTGCCCGAGACGCCGCGGCGCGTGCCGTACCGCACCCTCGCATCCGTCGTCGACATCACCTTCGGCGACGAGGCCCAGATCCTGCGGATCCTGGGCGGCCTCGACGCCGACGACCCGATCGTCGACCTCGACCCGCTGCGGCCGCGCCTCGACAAGGTCGAGGCGTGGGTCGCCACGCACATGCCGGCCGACGAGCACACGGCGGTGCGCGACGCCCCCGACCGCGAGGCGCTGCTCGCGCTCACCGAGACCGAGCGCGACGCGATCGCGCTGCTGCTCGACGGCGGGCAGGGCCTGCCGCCGCTCGAGGAGGCGTGGACGCTCGACGGGCTCACCCACCAGGTGTACGGCGTCGCGAAGGTGCAGCGCGGGCTCGAGCCCGACGCCATCGTCAAGGGCGACAAGGAGCTCTCGGCCGCGCAGCGCGCCTTCTTCGCCCTGCTCTACCGGCTGCTGGTCGGCCGCGAGACGGGTCCGCGCATCCCCACGCTGCTGCTCGCGATCGGTCGCGAGCGGGTGCGCGCGCTGCTCACCCCGTGAGGGGCGGATGCGCGCGGTAGGGTGGGGGCATGCCTGAGAGCTGGTGGGGGAACGCGATCTTCTCGCTCATCCCGACGATCATGCTCGGGCTCATCTTCTGGATGGTGCTGCGGATGATCATCCGCGGCGATCGCACGGCCCGTCGCGAGTACGACCGCATCGAGGCCGAGGAGCGCGCCAAGGCCGGCCTGCCGCCGAAGGGCGAGCGGCCCCTGGCGGCGGCCGATGCCGCGGCCGAGGGCGACGCGCAGCCCCAGGTCGCGTCGACGCCGCCGGCCGACGCCCCGCCGCGCGCCTAGCTCAGCGCGCGCCGACGGGCTCGGGCGCCGCGATCGGCGCCCGCGGCTCGAGCAGGTCGGCCGCCGGTGTGCCGGTCGTCCACCGCTGCTCCTTGGCGAGGAAGAAGTGCACCGCGAGGTAGGCGACCGCGAGTGCCAGCGCGGTGACGCCGAACGACAGCCAGTCCTCGCCCGCGACGGGCTGCGCCGAGAATGCCGACGTGCCGGTGAGCGCGAGCGGCACCATGATGAAGACGTTGTTGGCCGTGTGCAGCACCGACGCGGCCTCGAGGCCGCCGGTGCGGAAGGTGAGCATCGAGCACGTGAAGCCCACGAGCGCGAGCTGCAGCGTGGCCGAGACCGACGGATGCATGTGGGCGGCGCCGAAGACGGCCCCGGTGAGCACGCCCATCGCGATCGACGCGACCCACTGATTGCGGATCCAGCCGCCGAGCATCTGGGTCAGGAACCCGCGGAAGGCGAACTCCTCGCCCGTCGCCTGGAGCGGCGTGGTCAGCAGCACGATCGCGACGAGCGCCCAGTTGGGGTTCCACCGCCACTCGACCGACGGGTCCATCCACAGCGAGATGCCGATGTAGACGGCGAAGATCGGCAGCAGCACGATCGCCGACCGGCCCACCGCGCGCCAGCGCCAGCGGCCGACGACGCTCGAGGCGAAGCCGGCGGCGCCCTTGCCGAACGCCGCCATCGCGACGATCGTGCCGGGGATCATCGCCGCCCAGGAGAGGTTCACGCCCAGCATGCCGAGCGGTGAGCCGATCAGCTGCGTGAGCCCGTCCAGGAACTCCTCCTCGGTCGGCGCGCTCGTGGGGTCGAGCTGCGAGAACAGGTCGACGACGCCGGGCATCAGCAGGGCGAGCGCGACGATCTGGCCCGCGGCGAAGAAGCCGATGGCGATCGCCCAGGCGAGGAACCAGCGGCCCACCCGCTTCGACAGCGGCCGGAAGGCGCCGACGAACGCCTGCCCGCGCATCGGGAGCGCCGCCGGCAGCAGCGCGGGCCGCGTGGGCGCGGGCGGCTGCCACGGCTGGCCGGAGGGGAGCGGCGCCGCGCCGTACGGCGGCTGGCCGTACTGGGGCTGCCCGTACGGCGGCTGGCCGTACTGCGGTTGCCCGTACTGGGGCTGGCCGTGCTGCGGTTGCCCGTACTGGGGCTGGCCGTGCTGCGGCTGCCCGTGCTGGGGCTGGCCGGGCGGCGCGCTCCAGGGCTGCGCGGACTGATCGGTCACCGTGCTCCTCGTCGTCGTCCCTCAGAGGCTACCGATGTCACCCCTGCGTTCCGTGAGCGCCGACCGTGAAGAGGTCACCGGGCTGGCACTCGAGCGCATCGCACAGCGCGATGAGGGTGGAGAAGCGGATGGCCCGGGCACGGTCGTTCTTCAGCACCGAGAGGTTGACGAGGCTGACGCCCACCGCCTCGGCGAGCGCGGTGAGCGTCATGCCGCGGGACTCGAGCAGCTCGTCGAGCCGGCAGTGCAGCCGCGAGAGGTCCTCCTCGGCCGGCACTAGACGAGACCGTCGGCGTCCCGCTCGGCGCGGTCGGCGACGCGGAACACCGTCATCAGCACCGCGACGACGAGGCCGAAGAAGATGGCCGCGGGGTTGAACGCCGCGACCGCGCCGTATCCGGCCGGGGTGCCCATCGCCTGCCACGTGCCCATGCTCACCCAGCCCTCGAGCGCATCCGCCACGATCGGCCCGGCGGCGGCGCCGATGAGCACGAGCGCGAGCGGCAGCTGCGCAGCCTGGAGGAATGCGCGTCCGCGCAGCAGGCGGCCGGCGAGCATGGCGATGCCGACGAGCACGAGCGCGACGCCGGCCGATCGCGCGACGAGCGCGGCAACCATGGCGAGGGTGAGGTGCGTCGGCTGGCCGGTGAGGAAGACGACCGTGTCGAGCGACTGGGTGCTCACGACGGCGATGCCCTCCGTCGGCCCGGCCGGCGGCTCCGGCAGCTCGGGCTGCACGAGCAGCGGCGCCGCCCCCATGCCTTGGAGGAGCGGGAGCGTGGCGTTCAGGACGGTCGTCACGGCCGTGATCGCCGCACCGATCCACGCCGCGATCTGCACGAGCCGCAGCACGGCGCGATCGGTGCGGGAGAGGACTCTGGCGGTCTGTGCGGTCATCGCGAACTCCTTCGTTCAGCGTATCGAATGTCGATAAGTTATCGATGACCGATACGCGCGTCAAGCGCATTGCGCGCTCGAGCGCTACGGGCGTCCGCCCCGTGCCGCCGACAGCGAACACGGCCGTGTCCGCGAACCCGCGCGGCTACGCTCGAATCTCAAGGAAGGGAGGCAGCGATGTTCGAGAGGTTCACAGACCGCGCTCGCCGAGTCGTGGTGCTCGCTCAGGAAGAGGCGAAGCTGCTCAACCACAACTACATCGGCACGGAGCACATCCTGCTCGGCCTCATCCACGAGGGCGACGGGGTCGCCGCGAAGGCGCTGGAGCAGCTCGGCATCTCGCTCGACGCCGTCCGTGCGCAGGTGCAGGACATGATCGGCACCGGCAGCCAGCAGACCACCGGGCACATCCCGTTCACGCCGCGCGCCAAGAAGGTGCTCGAGCTGAGCCTGCGCGAGGCGCTGCAGCTCGGCCACAACTACATCGGCACCGAGCACGTGCTGCTCGGCCTCATCCGCGAGGGCGAGGGCGTCGCCGCGCAGGTGCTCGTCAAGCTGGGCGCCGACCTCAACCGGGTGCGGCAGACCGTCAACCAACTGCTCGCGGGGTACCAGGGCAAGGAGTCGACGACGGTCGGCGGCGACCAGACGCAGCAGACCGACGCCAAGGGATCGCAGATCCTCGACCAGTTCGGCCGCAACCTCACGCAGGCCGCGCGCGACGGCAAGCTCGACCCCGTCATCGGCCGCGAGAAGGAGATCGAGCGGGTCATGCAGATCCTCTCGCGCCGCTCGAAGAACAACCCCGTGCTGATCGGCGAGCCCGGCGTGGGCAAGACCGCCGTCGTCGAGGGGCTCGCGCAGGCGATCGTCAAGGGCGAGGTGCCCGAGACGCTCAAGGACAAGCAGGTCTACACGCTCGACCTCGGCTCGCTCATCGCGGGCAGCCGCTACCGCGGCGACTTCGAGGAGCGCCTCAAGAAGGTGACGAAGGAGATCCGCACCCGCGGCGACATCATCACCTTCATCGACGAGATCCACACGCTCGTCGGCGCCGGCGCGGCCGAGGGCGCGATCGACGCGGCCAACATCCTGAAGCCGCTGCTCGCCCGCGGCGAGCTGCAGACGATCGGCGCGACGACGCTCGACGAGTACCGCAAGCACTTCGAGAAGGACGCCGCGCTCGAGCGCCGCTTCCAGCCGATCCAGGTCAACGAGCCGTCGGTCGCCCACACGATCAACATCCTCAAGGGCCTGCGCGACCGCTACGAGTCGCACCACAAGGTGACGATCACCGACGGCGCGCTCGTCGCCGCGGCCAACCTCGCCGACCGCTACGTGCAGGACCGCTTCCTGCCCGACAAGGCGATCGACCTGATCGACGAGGGCGGCGCCCGGCTGCGCCTGTCGATCCTCTCGGCCCCGCCCGAGCTGCGCGAGTTCGACGACCGCATCTCCGACGTGCGCACGCGCAAGGAGGCCGCGATCGAGGGCCAGGACTTCGAGGCCGCGGCGCGCCTGCGCGACGAGGAGAAGGAGCTGCTCGGCGAGCGGCTCCGCACCGAGAAGCAGTGGCGCTCCGGCAACGGCGGCCCCACGGGCGTGCTCGACGAGGGCGTGATCGCCGAGGTGCTCGCGAACGCGACCGGCATCCCGGTGTTCAAGCTCACCGAGGAGGAGTCGGCGCGGCTCATCTTCATGGAGAAGGCGCTGCACCAGCGCGTCATCGGCCAGGACGAGGCGATCAGCGTGCTCGCCAAGACCATCCGCCGGCAGCGCGCGGGCCTCAAGGACCCCCGCCGCCCCTCCGGCTCGTTCATCTTCGCCGGGCCCACGGGCGTCGGCAAGACCGAGCTGGCGAAGGCGCTCGCCGAGTTCCTCTTCGACGACCAGGACGCGCTGATCTCGCTCGACATGTCCGAGTTCAGCGAGAAGCACACCGTCTCGCGGCTCTTCGGCGCCCCTCCCGGGTTCGTGGGCTTCGAGGAGGGCGGCCAGCTCACCGAGAAGGTGCGGCGCAAGCCGTTCTCCGTCGTGCTCTTCGACGAGATCGAGAAGGCGCACGTCGACATCTTCAACTCGCTGCTGCAGATCCTCGAGGAGGGTCGTCTCACCGACGGCCAGGGCCGGGTCGTCGACTTCAAGAACACCGTCATCATCATGACCACCAACCTCGGCACCAAGGACATCTCCGGCGGTCCCGTCGGGTTCGTGCTCGAGGGCTCGAGCGAGAACGACTACGACCGGATGCGCGCGAAGGTCCGCGAGGAGCTCAAGAAGAACTTCAAGCCCGAGTTCCTCAACCGCGTGGACGAGACGATCGTCTTCCCGCAGCTCAACCCCGAGGAGCTGCTGCAGATCGTCGACCTGTTCATCAAGCGGCTGCAGGAGCGACTGCTCGACCGCGACATGACGATCGAGCTGACCGAGGCAGCCAAGCGCCGCCTCATCCACATCGGCCACGACCCGGCGCTCGGCGCCCGGCCGCTGCGTCGAGCGGTGCAGCACGAGATCGAGGACGCGCTGAGCGAGCGGATCCTGCACGGCGAGCTGGGCTCGGGCGAGCACGTCACGGTCGACTTCGTCGACGACGAGTTCGTCTTCACCCACACGTCGCCGGAGCCGCACGAGCCGGAGCTGGCGCCCGCCGACGCCTGACGACGGCGCGGCGAGCCGCACGAAGAGGGAGGGGACCCGGTCGGGTCCCCTCCCTCTTCGTCGTGCTCGGACCGTTACCGGATGTTCACCAGGGGGACGCGATCAACCCTCGCGGTTCGCGAGAGAACTTCATAGGCTCGCGAGTGGCGTGCCTCGCGCGCCTCACATCCCCTGCAACGGAGAACCACAGTGAACAACCACTTCAAGCGCAACCTGGCGGCCGGCGCCGCCTGCGCGGTCGGACTCGGGCTGCTCGTCGCCCCGTCCGCGGCGCTCGCGACGGACGGCGGGGGCGACACCCCGGCCGACGCGCACGGCACCGTCGTCAACCTCATCCACTTCAACGACTTCCACGGCCGCATCGACAGCAACACGGTGAGCTTCGCCGGCACCGTCGAGCAGCTGCGGGCTGAGCAGGGCGACGCGAACTCGCTCGTCATCTCGGGCGGCGACAGCATCGGCGCGTCGCTCTACGCCTCGGCCGTGCAGCAGGACGCCCCCACGATCGACGTGCTGAACGCGCTCGAGCTCGAGGCATCCGCCGCGGGCAACCACGAGTTCGACCGCGGCATCGACGACCTGCAGGGCCGCGTCGACGAGCGGGCCGACTTCCCGATCCTGGCCGCCAACGCGACGCGCGACGGTGCGCCGATCGGCGATTCCTACGCCACCTTCTCCGTCGGCGAGGGCGACGACGCCGTCACCGTGGCCGTCATCGGCGCCGTCACCGAGGAGACCCCCTCGCTCGTCGACCCGTCCGGCATCGCCGGGGTCGAGTTCGGCGACCCCGTCGCCGCGGTCAACGCGGTCGCCGCCCAGCTCTCCGACGGCGACGCCACCAACGGCGAGGCCGACCTCATCGTCGCCGAGTACCACGAGGGCGCGCAGGCGACCCTCGCCCCGAACGCTCCGCAGGAGGAGCAGGCCGCGGCGCTCACCGCCGCGATGGCCGACAGCGACGCGTTCCGCGCGATCGTCGAGGACACCGCCCCCGAGGTCGACGCGATCTTCAACGGCCACACGCACCAGTCCTACTCGTGGCTCGCGCCCGCTCCGGACGGCAGCGAGCAGGACGTGCGCCCGATCATCCAGACGTCGTCCTACGGAGCGCAGCTCGGCCAGCTCGTCGCGACTGTCGACCCGGCCACGAGCGTCGCCAGCTTCGACCTGGCCCGCATCGTGCCGCGCACGCAGACGCCGCAGGACGAGCTGATCGCGACCTACCCGCGCGTCGCGGCCGTGGCCGAGATCACCGAGGCAGCGCTCGAGCAGGCGGCCGTCATCGGCCAGGAGCCGCTCGGCGAGATCACCGGCGACATCACCACCGCCTTCACGGGCGACGAGCGCGACGACCGCGGCAGCGCATCCACCATGGGCACGCTCGTGGCCAACATGCTGCGCGACCAGCTCGCGCCCGAGAACCGCGGCGGCGCCGAGATCGGCATCACCAACCCGGGCGGTCTGCGCGCCGAGCTCCTCTACGAGGCCGGCGAGGGCGAGACCGAGGACGGCATCGTGACGGTCGGCGAGGCCGCCGCCGTGCTGCCCTTCGCGAACAACCTGTGGACCACGACCCTCACCGGCGAGCAGCTGCGCGTCGTGCTCGAGCAGCAGTGGCAGCGGAACGCCGCGGGCGAGGTGCCCTCGCGCGCCTACCTGCAGCTGGGGCTCAGCGACAACGTCGAGTACACCTACGACTCGACGCTCGCCGAGGGCTCGCGCATCACCGGCATCTGGGTCGACGGCGCCGAGGTGGCCGCCGACGACACGTACCGCGTCGCGGTGCCCAGCTTCCTGCTCTCCGGCGGCGACAACTTCCGCGGCCTGATCGCCGGCACGGACGACCGCGACTCGGGTCTCGTCGACTCCGAGGCGTTCGCCGCGTACATCGAGGCGCAGTCGCCGATCTCGCCCGACTTCTCGCGCCGCCAGCTCGAGGTCGTCGGCCTGCCCACCGCGCCCGTCGCGATCGGCGCTCCCGTGTCGCTCACGGTGAACGAGATCGACCTGACGTCGCTCGGCACGCCGGTCAGCACCGAGCTCGAGCTGCACTACGGCGACGAGCTGCTCGGCACGTTCCCGGTGGTCGACGACTCGGCGACCGTCGAGTTCGAGGCGCCGCTGCCCGTCGCGGGCGACCGCTTCGAGCTGCGCACGGCCTCGGGCACCGCGGTGCCGTTCTCGATGCCGATCGCGCTCACCACCGAGCGCCTCGACGGGGTCAACCGCTACGAGACGGCCGTGCAGGTGTCGCAGGACGCCTACCCCGGCGGCGCTCCGGTCGTCTACGTCGCGAGCGGCCAGCTCTTCCCCGACGCGCTGACGGCCGGCCCGGCCGCCGCGCACGAGGGCGGACCGGTGCTGCTGACGCGCCTCACCGAGGCCCCTGAGGTCGTGCTCGACGAGATCGAGCGCCTCGGCGCCGCTCGCGTCGTGATCGTCGGCGGCGAGCCGTCGATCAGCGCGGAGACGGAGGCGCAGATCGCCGCGATCGCGTCGGTGGAGCAGGTCGACCGCCTCGGCGGCTCCGACCGGTACCACACGAGCCGCCTGGTCGCCGAGTACGCCTTCGAGGGTGCTGAGGGCGCGTACGTCGCCGCCGGCACGCGGTTCCCGGACGGCCTGTCGGCCGGTGCCGCCGCCGGTCACCTCGACTGGCCGCTGCTGCTCGTGAGCACGAGCACCGAGGTGCCCGAGGCCACGACCGCGCTGCTCGACGAGCTCGGCGCCGACCGCATCCGCATCGCGGGCTCGGCCGAGGCCGTCCCGTCGTCGATCGCGGGCGACTTCGTCGACGCTGGCTTCACGGTCAACCGCCTCGGCGGCTCCGACCGCTACGCCACGAGCGCCATCATCACGGCCTCGGCGTTCGACGCCCCGGTCGAGCGGGCCTACCTGGCATCCGGCCTGGTCTTCCCCGACGCCCTCGCGGGCGGCGCGGCGGCCGGCGCGCAGGGCGCCCCGCTGCTGATCACGCGCACCGACTGCGTGCCGCAGCGCATCCTCGACGAGCTCGAGCGGCTGCAGATGCCGACGCTCACGCTCGTCGGCGGCGAGCCGTCGCTGAGCGCAGAGGTGGCGGCGCTGACGTCGTGCTCGTAGTCGCGTGATCGGCGTGAGGGGCGGGGCTTCGGTCCCGCCCCTCACGCCGCGCTGGCCGTCCCGGGCCGCCCGCGGTCAGGCGCTTCGCGCTGGCGTCACGTGCGGGACGACGCGCACGAGCACGACCATCACGACGAGCTCCACGAGGGTCTGCGTCACGACCGCGAGCGGCGCGATCGCCATTGCCGGCGGGAGGGCGAGCGCCAAGGGCAGCACGACGAGCGAGTTCCTGGTCGCGAGCGAGAAGATGACTGCCCGCTCGCCGGCCGCGTCGAGCCTGGCGATGCGGCTCACGAGCACGCCGAGTGCCGCCGCGACGCCCGCGAACGCCACGAAGAGGGGCACGACACGCATGAGCACCTGGAGCTGCGACCCGACCGCGGCGACCTGCGAGCCGACGACCACGGCGAGTGCGAGCATCATGAGCGGTGGTGTCGCATCCGCCATCGCGGTCGTGATCGCGCCCGCGGCGGGATGCTTCCGGGCGAGCGACTGGACGGTCGCGGCCGCCGCGAGCGGGATGGCGATGAGCAGCACGAACGCCTCGACGAACGGCGCCGGCTCGATCACGCCGAGCAGCTCGGCTCCTGCGAAGAGCGCGATGTAGACCGGCAGGAGGAGCACCTGCGCGAGCATGAGGAATGGCGTCGCCGCCAGCAGGCGCGGACCCGCACCGCCCGCGAGGCCAGCGAAGACGACCACGTAGTCGACACAGGGCGCGAGCAGCACGAGCAGCACGCCGAGGAGGAGGCCCCGGTCGTCGGCGACCAGCAGCGACAGGCCCCACGCCAGCAGCGGCAGCAGCGCGAAGTTCGCCGTGAGCACGGTCGCGAGGAATCGCACGTCGCGCAGCGCTCGACCGAGCTGGGTCATCGGCACGCCGAGGAACGTCGCGAACAGCAGGAGCATCAGCGCGGGCTCGATCGCCCGCTCGAGAGCCGGGGCAGCGCGGGGTGCGAGGAGTCCCAGCCCGCCCCCAGCCGCGATCGCGGCGATGTAGAGCGGCACCTGGTGCCGGTCCAGGGCCCGGAGGAAGCGGAGCGTCATCCGCGGCGGGGAACGAGCCGCACGCGGGCCGCGACCGGTCTCGACCTGCCCGTCAACTCATCGCTCATGCCTCCACGCTATTGCCCCGAGCCGAACCGGGCTGCGGATGCGCCGGCACGGGTGGCGACGAGAGCGCGGACGGGGCTAGCATCGCTGCATGACGATGATACTCGAGCGCGGCGACGCCGATTTCGGGATGACGACGGCGTTCGCGCACCTGTTCCAAGCGCTCGCGGAGCCCTCGCGACTGCGCGTGCTCCAGCACCTGTCGACGGGCGAGCACCGGGTGCGCGATCTGGTGGGCCATCTGGGGCTCGCGCAGTCGACGGTGAGCAAGCACATGGCCTTCCTCACCGACTGCGGGCTCGTCAACGCCCGGGCCGACGGGCGGGCGACCTGGTACGCGCTGGCGCATCCGGAGGATCTCGAGCGCCTGGCCGCGGCGGCGGAGCGACTGCTCGAGGCGGCCGGCGGGCAGCAGCGGCCCTGCTCGCATTTCAGCGCGCACGCAGCAGTGGTCGCGGGCGCCACCGGGGAGGAGGATCCCGATGGCCGCCGGGCATAGCCATGGATCGACCGACGGTGCCCCCGCGGCGACCGGCGACTTCCGTGTCCGTCTGGGCATCGCGTTCGCGCTGACAGCGACGATCGTCGTCGCCCAGCTGATCGGCTCGGTCGTGACGGGCAGCCTCGCCCTCCTGACCGACACGGCGCATGCCGTCACCGACGCCGCGGGGCTCCTGGTGGCGCTGATCGCCGCGTCGCTCATGCGGCGTCCGGCCACATCACGGCGCACCTGGGGCTTCCGTCGCATCGAGGTGATCGCCGCGCTCGGCCAGGCCACGTTGCTGCTGGCCGTAGGGATGTATGCCGCCGTCGAGGGCATCCGTCGGCTGTTCGAGCCCCCGGAGATCCCGGCATCCGAGCTGGTGGTGTTCGGCGTGATCGGACTCGTCGTCAACATCATCGCGATCCTGGTGCTGTCGTCCGGCCGCGGCGCGAACTTCAACATGCGCGCGGCGTTCCTCGAGGTGCTGAACGATGCGCTCGGCTCGCTCGGCGTCATCGCCGCTGCGATCGTCATCTGGACGACAGGATTCCAGCAGGCCGACGCGATCGCGGGCCTGTTCATCGCCGCGCTCATCGCGCCCCGAGCGCTCATCCTGATGAAGGAGACCGCGGGCGTCCTCATGGAGTTCACTCCGAAGGACCTCGACCTCGACGACGTGCGCCGACACATCCTCGAGCTCGACCACGTCGAGGAGCTGCACGATCTGCATGCGTCCACCGTCGCGACGGGCCTCCCGACGATCAGCGCCCACGTGGTGGTCGACGACAGCTGCTTCGCCGATGGGCACGCGGTCGAGGTGCTCGAGGACATCCAGCGATGCGTCGCCGAGCACTTCCCCGTCTCGGTGCACCACTCCACGTTCCAGCTGGAGACATCGCGGATCAGCGAGCAGGAGTCGGCCGCCGTCCGTCATCCCTGAGGCCGTGCCGGACGCCGCGGTCGCGCGAGTGTCTCGGCATGCCGCAAGCAGATGATTCGGCAAGCCGAAATCAGGTCTACGATGGCGCAATGATGTTCGCCGCGACGACGAGGAAGAGGCCTGCGCCCGGAGCGCTGATGCTGCTCGGGCCGGCGCTGGTCGCCGGCGTGGCCTACCTCGATCCCGGCAACGTCGCCTCCAACGTCACGGCGGGCGCACGCCATGGCTACCTGCTGATCTGGGTCGTGGTGAGCGCGAACCTCGTCGCCTGGCTGATCCAGTACCTGTCGGCGAAGCTCGGCGTGGTGACAGGCAAGAGCCTCCCGGAGCTGTGCGGCGAGCGCATCGGATCGCGGGCCGGTCGGATCGCCTACTGGATCCAGGCCGAGGGCGTCGCGATGGCGACCGACCTCGCCGAGGTGATCGGCGGCGCCGTGGCGCTCTGGCTGCTGTTCGACGTGCCGCTGCTCGTCGGCGGGCTCATCACCGGCGGTGTCTCGCTGGTGCTGCTGGCGGTGCAGTCGCAGCGGGGTCCGCGCGCGTTCGAGCACGTGGTGATCGGCCTGCTCGCCGTGATCGTGCTCGGCTTCACCTGGGGAGTCGTCGTCGCTCCGCCCGACCCCCTCGGCATCGCGGCCGGGCTCGTGCCTCGGTTCGAGGGCTCCGGCTCCGTGCTCCTCGCGGTCAGCGTCCTCGGCGCGACAATCATGCCGCACGCCATCTACGCGCACTCGAGCCTGTCGCGCGACCGCTTCCGCGACCGGCGCGCGCTGAGCACGCCGCGGCTGCTGCGGGCGACGCGCATCGACGTCTCGGTCGCGATGGTGATCGCCGGCAGCGTGAACGTCGCGATGATGCTGCTCGCCGCCGCGAACCTCGCAGGCGTCGAGGGGACGGACACGCTGGAGGGCGCGCACGCCGCGCTGGGCGCATCCCTCGGGCCGGTCGTGGCGACGATGTTCGCGATCGGGCTCCTGGCGTCCGGGCTCGCCTCGACCTCGGTGGGCGCGTACGCAGGCGCGGAGATCATGCAGGGCCTGCTCCGCGTCCGCGTCCCGCTGCTCGCCCGCAGGCTGGTCACGCTCGTCCCAGCGCTGGTCGTGCTGTGGCTCGGCGTCGATCCGACGCTCGCCCTGGTGCTGAGCCAGGTGGTGCTCTCCTTCGGCATCCCCTTCGCGCTCATCCCGCTCGTGCGCCTGACCGCCGACCGCCGGCTCATGGGGCCGCACGTGAACCGCATCTGGACGACGATCGCCGGCGGGGTCGCGGCCGCAGCGCTCGCAGCGCTCAACGCCGTGCTGCTGTGGCTCGTGCTCACGGGCGCGTGAGCCGACTTGCTGCGCCTGGAGGCCACGGTAGCCGCTGCGTCGCCGGCGTCGAACGAGTCACGCCGGCGCCACGGGGGCCTTCGGCCGCTACCCGACCTCGAGGCGCGTCTCTCGGGTCTGCAGCCACCTGAGCGGGTCGAACGACACGTAGTCGCTGTTCTTCATCTCGAGGTGCAGGTGCGGGCCGGTCGAGCGGCCCGTGCTGCCCACCCCGCCGAGGACGGTCGAGATGTCGACGACTTGGCCGACCTCCACGCGGATCGACCCCGCCTGCATGTGCGGGTACCACGACTGGACGAACTGGCCGTCGATGTTGTGGTCGACGAAGACGGCGTACCCGCCGCCCCCGGGGTTGTCGCCCTGCCACACCGCCGACACCACGCCGTTGGCGACTGGACGGATCTCCTGTCCAGGGGCCAATGGGATGTCGGTGCCGCCGTGGAAGCCGCCGGACCTGTACCCGAAGCCGCTCGAGATCGGCAGCTGCGTGACCTGGGGGAACGGCGTCTGCACGTAGTCGGTCTCCATCATGGACCAGGTGGCGGGGAATGCGGGGCGGCCGCCGTAGTAGGAGCCGCCGGGCTCTGAGTCGGCGACAGCCTGGAGGGCCGCACGCTCACCCTCGGACATCAGCGCGCTCTCGAGGGGGTCCCTGACCACGATGTCGTCACGGGCGAAGACCGTGCTGGCATCTGCGGCGACCGGATCCAGCGACTGCGTCTCGGGCTCGAGCTGCGCCACCTGGGGATCGAGCTCCCCGGGAGGCTGCACCGCTTGCGCAGGCATGGAGGTGACCACGACGAGCGAGCCGATGAACACGAGCGCAGCGCCGGCGGTGGCCTTCCGTGCGAAGCTGCGAGCTCGGCCGCGCACCGCAGCGGGGCGCCGAGTCGGGGCCTGGCGCTCGCCGACCGGTCGTGGGGATCGAGCGGGCCGGGCGATCGGCACGTGAGCGCCGCCCACACCGAGGGCGGGAGCGTCCACCGCGACGACCGGGGGCGCGTACGTCGGGCCGGGCACGCGGACCTCGAGCGACTCCGCCGAGCGCGTCGCGGCTTCCCGGAGCGCGCGGCGGCTCGAGTAGATCGGGGGAGACCCCGCGATGACGGTCGTGCGCGCCGCCGCCCGAGCCTCTGCAGCGGTCCTCGCGATGGCGGCAGCCGCGCGCTCCCGCTCACGGGCGGCCCTGCGGGTCTGCGCCTGAGGCGCATCAGGGGTCGAGCGGGATGCTCGGTCAACGTCCAGCGTCACGCGGCAAGCTGTCCTCGGGTCGAGTCGTGGAGCAGGGCTGCGGCATCCGCAGGCCCTGAGCGGAAGGGTTCCGAGCGGAACCGGGGCGCGGGCGTGCGGAGTGCTGTCCTCTGCACCGCTCGCTGACGCACACGCAACCCCGAAGGTAACGGAACGATAACGACAGCGCAAGGGGTCGCAGCGTCGGACGATGGTGCCGCCCGTCGCGTCACGACGGTCGTCGTGGCGTCACGCCTCGGGGTCCCCGTCGCCGCGCAGGTCGCGCTGCCGCAGCTGGGCGAGGTAGGCGTTGTACGCCTCTGTCTCCTGATCGGCGCGGCGCTGCTGGGCTCCTGCTCGCGACCGGTCGCGGCGCTGCCAGCGCGCGAGCGTCACGACCAGCATCGTCACGAGCGGCAGCTCTCCGAACGTCCATGCCAGCACGCCGGCGACGCCCTGATCGTGCACGGGGTCGACGCGCCACTCCGCAGGCGCAGACGTCGCGAAGTGGCGGACGAACGGCGCAGACGAGAACAGCATCACCAGGCCGAACGCGGCATGGACCTGCATCTCGAGGAAGATGTCGAGCAGCCGGCCCGGGTAGGAGGGTCGCCGCGGCAGCGGATCCGAGGACACCAGGGGCACCGTGATCAGGAGCCCCACGAGCAGGAATGCCGCCTCCATCAGGATGTGTCCGGCATCGACCTGCAGCAGCGCATCCGCCGCGCCGCCGACGTACAGCCCGAAGAAGCACAGCAGCATCAAGGGGATGACGAGCGCCGGGTGCAGCGCGAAGCGGGCTGCCCGCGAGCGCAGCCCGGACACGGCGACCCTGAGCACGGCGCGGCCGGCGCCGTCGCGGGGCGTCGCGCGCAGCAGCAGCGTGCCGGGCGAGCCGAGAGCGAGCAGCGGTGCGATCACCATCATGAGCGCGAGCTGCTGGAACATGAGCACCGAGAACAGCAGCTGCCCGTAGGCGTCGATCCGAGTCCCGGTGACCGCAGCGAGCGTGCCGCAGCCCAGCAGAAACCACGCAGTGCGCAGCGGGGGCCAGTGTCGCCGCTGGCGTCGCAGCCGCGTGACGCCCGCTGCGTATGCGATGGCCATGATCGCCGCGAGCACCGGGAGCACCGGGGCACCGGTGGAGCCGGGGAGCAGGAACTGCTCGAGGCTCGGGGGCGGCAACCACGCCGCGTCGGAGCTGCTCACGGCGTGGGGAGGATGACGACCCGGCGCGGCCGGACCTGTCGCGGTCGGCGCTGGGCGCGACGTGCGTGGTTCGCACGGGCCCGCGGCTCTGGCATGGTGCTGCTCCTGGGTCGCGTCGGCCGCCGGTCGGTGTCCGGCTGGGCTGGGCTGGTGCCGCCGACGGACCGATGATAGCCGGTGGGACCGTCGAGCCCGCTCGGTCCGTCGACGCCGACCGGCCTGCGCGTCATGAAGCGTCACTCTGCGATGTATAGTCAGCACATGCTGACCATTGTCGACCGACTCGATGCGATGGGCCGGCTCGGGCGCGCCATGGGCGACCCGACGCGCGCGCGAATCCTCCTCCGACTGATCGAGGGGCCCGGCTACCCGGCCGCGCTGGCACGTGATCTCGGGCTCTCGCGCACCAATGTCTCGAACCACCTGGCGTGCCTGCGAGGCTGCGGCATCGTCGTCTCCGAGACGGAGGGTCGGCAGGTGCGCTACGAGATCGCTGACCCGCACCTGAGCCAGGCGATCGAGGCGATGCTCGCCGTGACGCTGCGGGTCGACGAGGGCGTCCCGTGCCTGGGAGCCGGATGCCCGGTCGAGGGCTGCTGCGGGGCAGCAGCGTGACCGCCGGCACATCCCTGGAGCGCCGCGCGCGCCTCCGCCGACGCGTGCGGTGGATCGTCGGAGTCGCCATCGCGTACAACGTCGTCGAAGCGGCGGTCGCGATCTGGGCGGGATCCGTCGCGTCCTCCGCGGCGCTCATCGGCTTCGGCCTCGATTCCGTGGTCGAGGTCGGCTCGGCGGTGGCCGTGGCGTGGCAGTTCTCACGCAGCGATCCGGAGCGATGGGAAGCCGCGACGGTGAGGATCGTCGCGATCGCGTTCTTCGCCCTCGCTGCCTACGTCTCAGTCGATGCTGTGGCGGCACTGGTCACGCTGGAGGCGGCGGATCCCAGCCCTGTCGGCGTCGCGATCGCCGCGCTCAGCGTCGTCGTCATGCCGGCGCTCGCGATCGCGGAGCTGCGCACCGGCGAGGAGCTCGGTTCGCGGAGCGTGCAGGCGGACGCGAAGCAGCTGCTGATCTGCACCTACTTGTCGGCCGCCGTGCTGCTCGGACTGCTGGCGAGCTGGCTGCTCGGCTGGTGGTGGGCCGATCCCGTCGCCGCGCTGCTGGTCGCCGCACTGGCCGTGCGGGAGGGGCTGGAAGCGTGGGGCGGCGAGCTGTGCTGCGGTCCAGCGGATCGCGGAGGCGAGGGCGAGGACTGCGCGGACGCGTGCGACGGGGCATGCGTCCCGCCCCGTCCGTAGACTGGTGCGATGCGCACCCGTCCAGTCATCGCGGCATCGATCATCGCCGCCGCCGCGGCCATCCTCATCGGGGTGATGCTGCTCGTCGTGCGGCCATGGGAGAGCGGGGCGCCTAGAGACACGAGCGCCGGGCCGGCGTCGCCTGCCGCCTCCGCTGCGGCAACGCCGCCCGTCCTGGATCCGTCGACGCACCTGCTCGACGATGCCGGCGCCGGCGCGCCTGTGGTGGTGGAGTTCCTCGACTTCGAGTGCGAGGCATGCGGTGCCGTCTACCCCACCATGGAAGCGCTCCGCGAGGAGTACGGCGGCGAGGCGACCTTCGGGGTCCGGTACTTCCCGCTGCCGGGGCACTTCAACTCGCGGAACGCGGCGATCGCGGTGGAGGCCGCCGCGCAGCAGGGCGAGTTCGAGGCGATGTACCAGCGCATGTTCGAGACCCAGCCCGAATGGGGTGAGGCCCGCGAGTCCGAGGCCGCCCGATTCCGCGGGTACGCCGAGCAGCTGGGGCTGGACATGGCTGCGTACGACGAGGCGGTCGCGGACCCCGCGACGGAGGCTCGCGTCGAGCAGGACTTCCAGGCCGGGATCGCGCTCGGCGTCGACCGCACGCCGACGATCTTCGTCGACGGGGAGCGACTCGAGCTGACCCAGGCGAGCGACATCGAGACGGCCATCCAGGCGGCGATCCGCGACTAGGGCGAGGTGAGCGTGCGCGCGGCCATGGCGGGTGCCGGCACGCTTCGACTCGGTCGGGTGGCGCCGGATGCACCGCGCGCTGAGCGTGCATGCCGGGGCCGATTAGGCTCGATGATCGTGACCTCCGACGCATCCGCCTCCGCCCCCGCCGCGCTGACCGTCCGCCGCGCGCGCACGGGCGACGTGCGCGCGATGCGCGACCTCATCGAGCCCTACGTGCGCCGGCGCATCCTGCTCGGCAAGGAGCTCGTCACCCTCTACGAGGCCGTCCAGGAGTTCGTGGTCGCCGAGCGCGACGGGCAGATCGTCGGATGCGGTGCCCTGCACGTGCTGTGGGAGGACCTGGGGGAGGTGCGCACGATCGCCGTCGCCGAGGGCGCCCTCGGCAAGGGCGTCGGGCACGCGATGCTCGTCGACCTCGAGCAGCGGGCGCGCGACCTCGGGCTCTCGCGGCTCTTCTGCCTCACCTTCGAGACCGAGTTCTTCGGCCGCCACGGCTACGAGGAGGTGGCGGAGCAGGTCGTGAGCCAGGACGTCTTCGCCGAGCTGCTGCGCTCCCTCGACGGCGGCGTCGCCGAGTTCCTCGACCTCGCGCACGTCAAGCCCAACACGCTCGGCAACACGCGCATGCTCAAGCGGCTCTGAGCCGCCGCTCGCCTACGCTGGATCGGTGAGCAAGGCATCCACCGCGAAGCGACGCGCCGCCGTCCGCCGCCGACGGACGCTGCTCGGCCTGCTCGCCCTCATCGCCGTCGCCGCGCTCGTGCTGCTCGTGTGGCGGCCGTGGGAGGCGGGGAGCGACGCGCCGCCGCCCGCACCCTCCGGCACCGCGGCGCCCAGCCCGCAGCCGAGCGCGACGCCGACGCCGACGCAGCCGTTCACCCCGGTCGGCGGCACACCCGAGACCGGCGAGCCCACCGAGCCGTGCGCGGCGGAGCAGGTGCGGCTGACGCCGGCGACCGATCGCTCCTCCTACGCGGCGGGCGAGCGGGTGCAGCTGTCGTTCACCATCGAGAACACGGGCGAGGCCGCGTGCTCGCTCAACGCGGGCACCGCCGTGCAGGAGTACGAGATCCGCACGGGCGACCAGGTCGTCTACCGCTGGTCGGACTGCGCGGCCGACGTGCAGGACAACGTCGTGCAGCTCGAGCCGGGCGCCCCGCAGTCGACGGTGCCCGTCGAGTGGGATCGCACGGCATCCTCGGTCGACTCGTGCACCGCCGAGCACCCCCAGGTCGCCGCAGGCGGCGCCGCGTACAGCCTGAGCGTGCGCGTCGGCGAGTACGCCTCGACGGCCGCGACGCAGTTCATCCTCGAGTAGCCGCCGCGCCGCTGGGGCGCGCTATCGTCTCGCCAGGGAGCCGCGGAGCGGCCGGATCGGAGGACGCGGTGGCACAGGCGCAGCAGGCCGAGCTCGAGGTCGACGTCGTCATCGTGGGCGCCGGGCCCGCGGGGCTCTCCGCCGCGACCGCGCTCGTGGCCGCGGGCCGCTCGGTCGCGGTGCTCGAGGCGCGCGACCGCGTCGGCGGGCGCACCTGGACCGACGTCGTCGACGGCGCGATGCTCGAGATCGGCGGCCAGTGGGTCTCGCCGCACCAGACGGTGCTGCTCGAGACCATCGAGGCGCTCGGCCTCGAGACCTTCCCCCGCCACCGCGACGGCGAGTCGGTGTACGTCGACGGCGGCCGCGCCGTGCGCTTCACCGGCGACTTCCCGATCGCGCCGGAGACCGCGACCGAGGTCGACCGCCTGGTCGCCGTCATCGAGGCGCTCGTCGCCGAGGTCGACCCCGAGGCGCCGTGGGCGCACCCGCGGGCCCGCGAGCTCGACACCGTCTCGTTCGAGGCGTGGCTCGCCGGCCAGACCGACGACACCGCGGCCGCGCACCTCGTCGCGCTCTTCATCGGGCCCGCGATGCTGACGAAGCCGTCGCACGCCTTCTCCACCCTGCAGGCGCTGCTCATGGCCGCGAGCGCCGACGGCTTCGCCAACCTGCTCGACGAGGACGAGATCCTCGACCGCCGCGTCGTCGGCGGGATGCAGCGGGTGAGCGAGCGCATGGCCGAGGAGCTCGGCGAGGCCGTGCGCCTCGGCGCCCCGGTGCGCCGGATCGAGCGCGGCGACGACGCGGTGACGGTCGTCGCCGACGGCGTCGTGGCACGCGGGCGACGTGTGATCGTGGCCGTGCCGCCCAACCTCATCACCCGCATCGACGTGCAGCCGCCGCTCCCGCGCCGGCAGCACCAGCTGCACCAGCACCTCTCGCTCGGCATCGTCATCAAGGTGCACGCCGTCTACGACCGGCCCTTCTGGCGCGACGCGGGGCTCTCGGGCACCGGCTTCGGCCCGCACGAGCTCGTGCACGAGCTCTACGACAACACCAACCACGAGGATGCGCGGGGCACGCTCGTCGGGTTCGTGTCCGACGAGCACGCCGACGAGGCGTTCCGCTGGAGCGACGAGGAGCGGCGTGAGCGCGTCCTGGCCTCCATCGCGCGCTACCTCGGGCCCGAGGCGCTGCAGCCCGCCGTCTACTACGAGAGCGACTGGGGCAGCGAGGAGTGGACTCGCGGGGCCTACGCCGCGAGCTACGACCTCGGCGGTCTGCACCGCTACGGCGCCGACCAGCGCCAGCCGGTGGGGCCCATCCACTGGGCGTGCAGCGACTACGCCGGTCGCGGCTACCAGCACGTCGACGGCGCGATCCGCTCGGGCCGGCAGGCCGCCGCCGACGTGCTCGAGCGGCTGCAGCCGTAGCGGCGCAGCGGTCGTCGCTCAGCCCCGCGGCACCGCCGCGAGCGCGGGGGCCGGCGCGGGGTCGGCGCGGCCGACGCGCATCGCATCGGCCACGGCCGCGCGCACGAGCCCGACCGAGTCGTCGACGACGCGGGAGTAGCCCAGGCGCCGCGCCTCGGCGGCGCGGCGCTGCACCGCCGACGCGGCGCGGATCTCGCCCGCGAGCGAGATCTCGCCGATCGCCGCGAGCTGCCGGGGGAGCGCCACGTTGCGGTGGGCGCTCGCGATCGCGAGCGCGATCGCGAGGTCTGCACCGGGCTCGGTGATGCGGATGCCGCCGACCGTCGAGACGTAGACGTCGAAGCCGCCGAGGTGGAGGCCCGCGTGCCGGTCGAGCACCGCGAGCACCATGGCGACGCGCGAGGCGTCGACGCCGTTCACGACGCGGCGCGGCTGCGGCGTCGAGGCCTGCACGACGAGCGCCTGCACCTCGACCGGGATCGCGCGCCGGCCCTCGAGCGCCACCGTCACGCACGTGCCGGCGAGCGGCGTCGCGGAGCGGGAGAGGAAGAGGCCGGAGGGGTCGGGCACCTCGAGGATGCCGTCGCCGGTCATCTCGAAGCAGCCCACCTCGTCGGTGGGGCCGAAGCGGTTCTTCGAGGTGCGCACGAAGCGCAGCGCCGTCTGCCGGTCGCCGTCGAAGTGCGCGACCACGTCGACGAGGTGCTCGAGCAGCCGCGGCCCGGCCACGGAGCCGTCCTTGGTGACGTGCCCGACCAGCAGCAGCGGGACATCCGCCGCCTTCGCCGCCCGCGTGAGCGCGGCGGCGACGTCGCGCACCTGGCTCGGGCCGCCCGCGAGGCCCTCGTTGTCGGCGCTCGCGACCGTCTGCACCGAGTCGACGATCACGAGCTCGGGAGCGGTCGCCTGGATCTGGCCGAGGATCGTGGCGAGGTCGGTCTCGGCGGCGAGGTAGAGCTCGGGCTCGAGCGCGCCGGTGCGCTCGGCGCGCAGGCGCACCTGCGCGAGCGACTCCTCGCCCGAGACGTAGAGCACGCGCCGGCCCGCGGCGGCCGCCGTCGCGGCGACCGCGAGCAGCAGGGTCGACTTGCCGACGCCCGGCTCGCCCGAGCAGAGCACGACCGCGCCGGGCACGATGCCGCCGCCCAGCACGCGGTCGAACTCGCCGATCCCGGTCGGCCAGCGCGGCGCATCGCCCGCCTGCAGCTCGGTGATCGGGCGTGCGGCGCGCGACGCGGGCACGGCCGCGGGCGCGATGCGCGTGACGGTCGCGCCGACCTCCTCGACGGTGCCCCACTGCTGGCACTCGCCGCAGCGGCCGACCCATTTGAGGCTCGTCCATCCGCACTCGGCGCAGCGGTATCCGGGTGCTCTGGCCATGCGTGCGAGGCTATCGGGAGCCGCCCACGCGGGTCGCGAGCCAGCCGCCGCAAAAGTTTGCGGACAACGTTACCAAAAGCGGAGCATTCCTGAGGCTTCCGCCGCTACGGTGACGCCATGCTGACCATCGGCTCCGTCGTGATCCGATGCGCCGACGTCGATCGTCAGCTGCGCTTCTGGACGGAGGCGCTGGACTACGAGCCGAGGCTGCCGATGGATGACGACTTCGCACTCCTGAGGCCCCGGTCGGGCCCGGGGCCGAACGTCTCGCTCGACGCGGCGCCCTCCGAGCGCGCCCTGCCCCCGCGCATCCACCTCGACCTCTACGCCGACGATCAGGCCGCCGAGGTCGCGCGGCTCGAGCGCCTCGGGGCGCAGCGCGTGCACTGGCCGAAGCGGCCCGCCGACGCCGACTACGTGATCATGCAGGATCCCGAGGGCAATCGCTTCTGCGTCATCGACACCCGGCAGGGGGCGGCGGCATGACCGCGAACGTGCGCGACGCGAGCATCGACGACGCCGCCGGCATCGCGAAGGTGCGGGTGCAGACGTGGCGCGCCGCCTATCGCGGCCTCGTGCCGCAGAGCGTGCTCGACAGCATGGACGTGCAGCGCGAGGCGGAGCGGCGCGTCGAGCAGTGGGAGGAGCACCACGCGGATGCGCGCCGGCACGAGCTCGTCGCGGTGGCCGACGGCGAGGTGGTCGGCTGGGCGATGTGCGGCCCCGCCTACGACCGGGTCGAGGGCGTCACCGGCGAGCTCTACGCGATCTACGCGATGCAGGACCGCTGGTCGCGCGGCGTCGGGCACGCGCTGCTCGCCGAGTCGGAGCGCAGGCTCGCCGCCGACGGCCACGAGCGCGCCTACCTGTGGGTGCTCGCCGGCAACGAGCGCGCCGCGACGTTCTACGAGCAGCACGGCTGGCACGAGGACGGCGGCGAGAAGGTGGAGCAGGGGATGCACGAGCGCCGCCGGGTGCGCACGCTCGGCGTCAGGTTGGGGTCTGCGCCGGGCGTCGTGTAAGGTCTCCCCTTGGTGACGTGTCCGAGCGGCCGAAGGTGCGACTCTCGAAAAGTCGTGTGGAGCAACCCTCCACCGTGGGTTCAAATCCCACCGTCACCGCACTCGAGAAGCCCCGCCTCCCCGTGAGGCGGGGCTTCGTCGTGCCCGGCAGGATCGCCCGTCGACGCGAGGGCGGGCCGGACGTACGATGCGGACGACGGCGAGGCGTCGCCCGGCGGTGCCGGCTCCGGCGCCGCCGAGGAGCGAGGGCATCGTGGCGGAGCAGCGGCGGGGCGTGCAGGTGGTCGAGAAGACCGGCCCGTGGGGGTTCTTCTTCCTGCTCGCGTACATCGGCGCGGCGATCTACTTCGTCGGGCAGTCGGGCGGCGGCTTCTGGGCCGTGATCCTGGGCCTGCTGCAGGCGATGGTGTGGCCGGTCTACCTGATCTTCCACGCGCTGGAGGCGGTCGGGGCCTGAGGCGTCAGCGCCGCCCGCCGGGCCCTGGGCGGCCCGACCTGCCGTGCCCGCCGCGTCGGCGGGGGCGGCCCGGCGTCGGGGTGGGCCTGGGCTTCGACGGGCGCGGCTTGGCGCCGGTCGCCGCGTTGCCCGGCTCCACGCTGTGCCTGCCGCCGTCGCGCTCGGCGCCGCGCGACGAGCCGGCGCGGCGGCCGCGCGCGATGCCGATGAGCTCCTGGTGCAGCGGCGAGTCGTTCGCGCGCAGCCAGGCGAGCGCGACGGTCGTCGGCGGCGCGTCGGTCACGACCCGGTGCCGGGTGTCGGGGCCGCCGAGGGCGCGCGCGACCGACATCGGCACGATCGCGAGCCCGGCGCCCGACGCGACGACCTCGAGCTGCTGCGCGGCGGTCATGCCCTCGTCGGCGAGCAGCGGCTCGCCCTCGAGGTCGGCGAGCGTCACCGTCTCGAACGCGACGATCGGGTGCCCCTTCGCCGAGACCACCACCGGCAGCTCGTCGTAGAGCGGCACCGCGTGCAGGTCGTCGCCCGCGAGCGGCAGCCGCGCGAGCACGGCGTCGACGCGCCCCTCCCGCAGCGCCGCCGGCGCATCCGCCTCTGCGAGCTCGACGAGCTCGATCGGCACGTCCGGCACGCGCTCGGCCCACACCCGCATCCACTTGGCGGGCGTGACGCCCGGGACGCCGCCGAGCCTGAACCGCTGCATGGGTCCAGTCTGCCGTGCGCTCGATCGGCCTGACCGCGCGCACGCCGCCGCATGCGCCGCGAGCCTTCGCTCGGGCCGATCGAGCGCGAGTCCGCTAGACGCGGCCGAGGAAGGCCACGACGTCGGCGAGCTCCTCGGCGACGATCGTGTGCGCCCGGTGGTAGGTGCGGCGCTCGACGGCGAAGTGCGCGTCGAGCCACGGCGTCGAGCGCTCGATCTTGTCGCGGTGGATGACGTCGTCGAGGTCGCCGATCGTCGTCAGCAGCGGGATGCGCGGCTCGCGCGCCGCGAGCACCGCGTCGCCCGGCAGCTCGCCCGCGTGCACGAACGACGCGAGGTGCGCGATCGACGAGAAGCGCTCGGGCGCGAGCCTCGCGAGCTGCACCGCCATCGCGCCGCCCTGCGAGAAGCCCAGGAGGTGCACGCGGTCGTGCTGCCGCTCGAGCCCGTCGAGCCAGCCGAGCACGGAGGCGGCGGAGCGGTCGATGAGCTCGTGGTCGTCGCTGTCGACGGGCGAGAACTCGAACCACGCGAAGCCGCCCCCGTAGGGCAGCGGGGCCCGGAGCGACGCGATCGTCAGCTCGGCCGGCAGGTGCGGCGCGAGGCCGAACAGGTCGCCCTCGTGGGAGCCGATGCCGTGCATCACGACCAGCAGCTCATCACCGGTGCCCTCTCGCCAGCGCACCGCCTCGGCGTCGATCTCGTGCATGCGAGCCCCTCTCGTCACGAGGCGCAGGACGGCCCTGCGGCCTCACCGACACCGTAGCCTCGAAGCATGGAGCAGGGCACGTGACGAGCACCTCGGCGACCACCCGGGTGCTGCCGGGCATGGGGGGCCGAGGCGCCCGGGGCGGCCCTCGTCGCCCGGCGCGCCGCGGGCGCATCGGGCGCGTCGTCTCGCTCGACGCCGCGCGCGGACTGCTCGTGCTCGCGACCGTCGCGTGGCTCGCGGCGCCCAGCCGCCCGTTCCCCGCCTCCGAGCCGTGGGGTGCGGTCGGCCTCGACGCGATCGCGCTGCCCGCCTTCGCGCTCATCGCCGGCTGCGCGCACGCGCTCGCGCAGCACCGCGGCTGGACGAGCGCCGGCCGCGCGACCCGGCGCACGCTCATCCTGCTGCTCCTCGGCCTCGTCGTCGCCGCGGGCGCCGCGCTCATCCGGGGCGCCGCGACCGGCATCCCGCTCGACCCCGAGGGCGGCTCCCTCGGCGGCCTCGAGCGGATCGCCGTGGCCGGCCCGCTCGTGCAGCTCGCGGTCGCGCTCGCGGCGCTCGGGCTGCTCGGCACCCTCGCGCGCAGCTGGGCGGGCTGGGCATGGGCGACCGTGATCAGCACCGCCGTCGGCGCCGGCGCGCTGTGGCTCACGACCGGCCTCTGCGGTGAGCTGAGCGACCGGTGCAGCCCCGCGACGCTCCTCGTCGGCGGGATCGCGGATGCCGCCGGCACGACCGCCGATCCGCTCGTCGTGCAGGCGGTGACGACGGTCGTCGCCGGCCTCGGCCTCGCGGTGCCCGCTGCCGCCGGCGCCGCGCTCGCGCACGCGCTGCTGCGCGCCCGCAGCGTCCCCGGCCACCAGCGCGGCCGGGTCGTCGGCTACGGCCTGCTCGCCGCGACCCTCTTCGGGGTGCTCGGCATCCTCGCCTACTTCACGCCGACCGTGTGGGGGCAGCAGCCGCTCGAGCCGGCGACGGCGCTCTGGACGCCGCCCCTCACCCTCGCGGTCGCGAGCCTCGCCTCCGTGCTCGCGTGCGCGATGCATCCGACCGTCGACACCGACCTGCGCGGCGGCACGTCGGCGCTCGGCGCCTTCGCCGAGCCGTTCGCGGCGGTCGGGCGCATCAGCATGCTCGCCGTCGCCACGACCTTCGCGGCGCGCACGCTGCTGAGCGCGCTGCCCGACCCCGACCCGGTCCGCTGGTTCGCCGCGCTCGGCGACATCCCCTCGGTCGTCCTCGCGCTCGTCGTCGCCGCCGCCTGGCTCGGGCTCGCGCTCTGGGCCGACCGCTCCGGCCGCCGCCTGCGGCCCTGACCGCGGCGCATCCGCCCTCCGGCAGGCACAATGGGGCCATGGCTGTGCGCACCCCCGACCCCAATCCCGGCTGGCTGAGCGACGAGGAGCTGCAGCAGGCCCGGGAGCGCCTGCCGATCCTCTACGTCGAGGCCATCCCGGTGCGCCTCGACGGCATGGGCCAGGTGACCGAGGTCGGGCTGCTGCTGCGCATGAACGAGCAGAGCGAGATGACGCGCACGGTCGTCTCCGGCCGCGTCATGCGCGGCGAGCGCGTGCGCGACGCCCTCTACCGCCACCTCGAGAAGGACCTCGGCCCGATGGCCTTCCCGCAGCTGCCGGCGAGCCCGGTGCCGTTCCACATCGCCGAGTACTTCCCGCTCGTCGGCGACGGGCTCTTCTCCGACGACCGCCAGCACGCCGTGTCGCTCTGCTACATCGTGCCCGTGAGCGGCACGTGCGACCCACGGCAGGACGCGCTCGAGCTCACGTGGCTCAGCCCCGAGGCCGCGGCGTCCGAGCTCATCGCGAGCGAGATGGAGGGCGGCCGCGGCTCGCTCGTGCGCGCGGCGCTCGCCCACTGCGGCGCGCTGCGCTGACGCGGCGACGACGGATGCGTCCAGTCGCGATCCGTAGGCTTGCAGGATGAGCGCTGACTACCAGGTGACCCTCGAGTGGGGCGCCGCCGGCGTGCGCGCGGCGTCCGCCGACGTGATCGTCATCGCCGACGCCGACCGCGGCGAGGAGACGCGCGAGCTGCTCGCGCTCGCCCCGCGCACGTCGCTCGTGCTCGACGCGACGCTCGCCAACGCATCCGACATCGCCCGCGCCGCGCTCGACGAGCAGGTGCGCCTCGGCGACCGCGCCTCGATCGCGATCGTGGCGGCGGGGGAGCGGTGGGCCGACGGCAGCCTGCGGCCGAACGCCGCCGACCTGCTCGTCGCCGGCCGCGTCGTCGACGCGCTCGCCGAGCTCGGCATCGACTTCCACAGCCCCGCGTGCGCCGCGGCCTGCGCCGCGGCGGTCGCGCTGCGCGGCGCCACCAACACCCTCGTCGCCGCCGACGCGGCGGCCCACCAGAAGGCAGGAGCACGATGAGCTGGCAGGCAGACCCCGCACGCTACGACCGCATGCAGTACCGACGCGCCGGCAGCTCCGGCCTCAAGCTGCCGCTGCTGACGCTCGGCATGTGGCACAACTTCGGCGACGACGTGCCGCTCGAGCGGCAGCGCGAGCTGCTGACGACCGCGTTCGACCGCGGCATCACCCACTTCGACCTCGCCAACAACTACGGCCCGCCCTTCGGCGCCTCGGAGCTCAACTTCGGCCGGGTCATGGCGAGCGACCTCGCGGCGCACCGCGACGAGATCCTCGTCACGACGAAGGCCGGCTGGGACATGTGGCCGGGCCCGTACGGCATCGGCGGCAGCCGCAAGTACCTCATCTCGAGCCTCGACCAGTCGCTCGCGCGCATGGGCCTCGACTACGTCGACATCTTCTACCACCACCGGCCCGACCCCGAGACGCCGCTCGAGGAGACGATGGCGGCGCTCGACCACATCGTGCGCACCGGTCGTGCCCTGTACGTCGGCGTCTCGAGCTACAGCGCCGACGAGACCCGCCGCGCGCACGAGATCCTCGCGTCGCTCGGCACGCCGCTGACGATCCACCAGCCGTCGTACTCGATGCTCAACCGCTGGATCGAGCGCGACGGCCTCCTCGACGCGGCCGGCGAGCTCGGCATCGGCGTGATCGGCTTCACCGCGCTCGCGCAGGGGCTGCTGACCGGCAAGTACCTCGACGGGGTGCCCGCCGACTCGCGCGCCGGCCGCGGCGCGGCCCGCAAGCCGCTCGACACCGACGTCTCGCCCGAGGCGATCGAGCGCATCCGCGGCCTCGGGCGCATCGCCGAGCAGCGCGGGCAGACGCTCGCGCAGCTGGCGCTGTCGTGGGCGCTGCGCGACGAGCGCGTCACGTCGCTCACCATCGGCGCCTCGCGCGTCGAGCAGCTCGAGCAGAACCTGGGCGCGCTCGACAGCCTCTCGTTCGGCGACGACGAGCTCGCGGCGATCGACGAGCTCGCGCGCGACGAGCCGGGCGTCGACCTGTGGGCGGAGGCGCGCGACTCGCGCGGCTGATCCTCGCCGGCGCGCGGCGCCCGAGATCGACGGGTGCCGCGCGTGGGCGGTCGGGGCTAGCGTCGTCGCATGACCTCGAGCGAGGTGCGCACGGCGGGCGAGCGCACGTTCCTGCACGTGCTCGTCAACACGGCGATGGCCAACGTCACGACGAGCTTCCTGTGGTTCGCGCTCACCTTCTGGGTCTACCTCGAGACGCGCTCCGTGCTCGCCACCGGCATCATCGGCGGCGCCTACATGCTGTTCGTCGCGGTCGGCAGCATGCTCTTCGGCTCGATCGTCGACCACCACCGCAAGCTGCGGGTGATGCTGCTCTCCGGCACGCTCACGCTCGGGGCCTTCGCGCTCGCCGGAGCGATGTACCTGCTGCTGCCCGAGTCGGCGCTGCTCGACCTCGCGGCGCCGTGGTTCTGGCTGTTCACCGCGGTGATCCTCGGCGGCGCGGTCGTCGAGCACATGCGCAACATCGCCCTGTCGACCATGGTCACGATGCTCGTGCCCGACGCGCGGCACGCCAACGCGAACGGCATGGTCGGCACGGTGCAGGGCATCGCGTTCATCATCACGAGCGTCTTCTCCGGGATCGCGATCGGGCAGCTCGGCATGGGCTGGACCATCGCGATCGCCGTCGCCCTCACGGCCGCGAGCCTCGCCCACCTGCTGACGCTGCGCGTGCCGGAGGACGTCGTCGCGCTCGACGCCGACGACACGGTGCGCGGCATCGACCTGCGCGGCTCGGTGCGCGCGGTGCTCGCGATCGGCGGCCTGTTCGCGCTCATCGTGTTCTCGACCTTCAACAACCTCATCGGCGGCGTCTACATGGCGCTCATGGACCCGTACGGGCTCGAGCTGTTCAGCGTCGAGGTGTGGGGCATCGTCGTGGGCGTCTCGGCCACCGGCTTCATCATCGGCGGCATGGTGATCGCGAGGCTCGGGCTCGGCAGGCGCCCGATCCGCACGCTGCTGATCGTCGTCATGATCATGGGCGCCCTCGGGGCGCTCTTCACCATCCGCGACTGGTGGTGGCTGTACGCCCTCGGCATCTGGGCGTACATGTGCCTCATCCCGGCGGCCGAGGCCGCCGAGCAGACCATCATCCAGCGCGTCGTGCCGCTCTCGCGGCAGGGCCGGGTCTTCGGCTTCGCGATGGCGTTCGAGGCGGCGGCGGCGCCGGTCACCGCGTTCCTCATCGCCCCGATCGCCGAGTTCTGGATCATCCCGTGGGCACGCTCCGACAGCGGCGCCGCCGCGCTCGAGCCGGTGCTCGGCACGGGCGAGGCGCGGGGCATCGCGCTCGTGTTCCTCATCGCGGGAGCGATCATGGTCGTCGCGTCGGCGCTCGCCTTCCTCACCCGCTCGTACCGCGTCATCAGCGCCTCCTACGAGGCGGCCGCGCCACCCGAGGCGGTCGAGGGCGCGGATGCGCGGGGTGGGCCGGCCGGGGCGGTCGCGCCCGGCGCGGTGCGGGCGGGGGATGCGTCGGCACCGCCCGCAGCTCAGGCGTCCGGCGCGGTGAGCGACGGCGGCAGCGCGGCGGAGCCCAGGTAGGCCGACCGCACCGGGGCGGGGGAATCGACCGCGGTGGCATCGCGCACCGGCACCGGCGATGCCTCGTCGACGAAGCGCCGCAGCCGATCCCAGCCGAGCACGGCGGCCGGCGGCGGCCCGGTGCGCACCCGCTCCCGCACCGCGTCGAGCGGCAGCGGCGCATCGCTCGCGAGCAGCACCGCGTTGCTGTGGCGGGCGCCGGCGAGCGTCGAGCCGGTGGTGACGAGCGCGACGTGGGCGAAGACGGCCCGCAGCGTCGCGAGCTGACCGCGGAGGAACCGCAGCGGCGGGCCGTCGGCCGAGTTCACGACGAGCGCGCCGCCGGGCTCGAGCGCCGCCCGGGCCGCTGCGAAGCACTCGAGCGTCGTGAAGGGCGCCGGCACCCGCCCCGCGCCGAAGACGTCGATGGTCACGAGCGCGACCGGCGCGGCGACGCGCTCGAGCACGGCGCGCCCGTCGCCGACGACGACGTCGATGCCCGCCGGCAGCGGCGCCGCCTCGGCGACGAGCGCGACGATGGCAGATTCGAGCTCGACCACCGTCTGCCGCAGGTGCGGCAGCGCCTCCTGCAGCGCCCGCGGCAGCGCTGCCGCGCCGCCGCCGAGGTGGAGCGCCGTGCCGCCGCGGGAGGCGGCCAGCGACTCGGCTGCGGCCGCGAGCATCCACCGGTGCGAGGCGTGCCGGGGCGGCGCGCCTGCGGCGCCGAGGTGCGACTGCTCGATGCCGTCGATCACCAGCACGAGTCCGTGCGCGTCGGCGACCAGCCGGGCCTCGAGCCCGTTCGAGAGCGTGCGGGCCGTCACCGCCGGCGCCCGCGGCTCACGCGGCCTGCTCGCGGCGGCGCCAGCGCACCTCGACCACCCGGCGCGCCGAGCGCGTGCACGGCGTGCACGCGTAGCGGCCCCTGGGGGCCCGGAAGCGCACGTGCTCGTGGCCGCCGGGGCACGAGCCCACCCAGCCGGCGCGCTCCGCGGCGATCTCGCCCTGGTGCGTGCGCCCGCCGACGTAGCCGAGCTCGCGCGCGGTGCGCTCCCAGCGCGGCCCGTGGCCCGCGCCCGGCCCGACCATCGCGTGGGCGACCTCGTGCAGGAGCGTCTGATGCACCTCGTCGTCGTCCCAGCGCGCGGCGAGGTGCCGCGAGACCGTGATGCGCCGGTGCGTGTAGTCCGTGAGGCCCGCGCGCTTCGCGGCGCGGTCGAAGGCGAAGCTCCAGCTGTCGTCGAGGTGCAGCCGGATGAGGGCCTCCGCCCAGATCCGCACCCGATCGAGATCAGCCATCCGCTCCTCCTCCAGCCCCGCGCCCGGGAGCGAGCATGCCAGCCGGCGCCCACGCCGCGCCAAGCGGCCGCGGACGCCTGTGGACGGTGGGCGTCAGCGCCCGCCCCAGATGGGGTGCGAGGCGCGCGGCACATCCTGGTCGGCCCGCAGCGCCTCGGTCTGGGCGCGGTCGGTCGCGACGAGCAGCGCGACCTCGGCGGCCTCGAGCTGCTCGGCCGGCAGCTGCGCCTCGCGGCACAGCTCGACCGCGACGGTGAAGTCGACGAGCGACTCGTGCCACTGCTCGAGCGCGAAGTGCACGGTGCCGCGCTGCTGCAGCGCGTGCGCCCAGAGCTCGACCCAGTCGTTCGAGCGCGACTCGGCGATGATCGCCGTGCACTCGCGCAGCGCCGTGCGCAGGTCGCCGCGGGTCTGCACGACCGATGCGCGCAGCAGCCGCGCCTCGGCCACCCGGTCGCGCGAGCCCGAGGCGCGCGCGAGGGTCACCGCCTCGCTCGCCGCCGCGAGCGCCTCGTCGAGCCGGCCGATGCTCTCGAGCAGCCAGGCGCGCTCCGACACCGCGGCGAGCGAGCGCTCGCGGCCGAGCTGGCGCAGCCTGCGGGCCGCGGCCCCGACGTCGACGGCGTTCCGCAGCGCGGTCTGGTCGTAGCCGATCGACTCGCTCATGCGGTCATCGTCCCGCACCGGGCGGCTTTCCCCGGGAGCCCGCCCCGCGAGCCGCGGAGCGCCCAGCACAACGCAAGCCCGCCGTCGACGATCAGCGGCCGCTGGAGCCACCGCCCGCCGAGGCGCGCTGAGCCGGCGCGCCGGGCTTGCGTTGTGCGCCGGGGCCGCGCGGCCTGCGCCCGGGAAGGGGCCGGATGCGGCGGGTCGCGTCAGCCGAAGACGCCGCGGCCGGGCGCGGGGCTCGGCGTCGCGTCGGCGTCCCGCGCCGGCAGCGCGCCCCCGAGGAAGCGGCGCAGCTCGGCGCCCGAGACGACCTTGCCCGGCAGCGGATCGCGCCGCAGCGCGCGGCCGATCGCGTCGAGGTCGGGCAGCGCCGCGCCCGCGACCGCCACGACGTTGCCGAACCTGCGGCCCTTGAGCATGCCGGGATCGGCGAGGGCGGCGACCTCGCCGTGCACCTCGTGCAGCGCCGCGAGCTGGCGCTTGGCGAACGCGAGCGTGCGGTCGTCGGCGATGTTCACGACCACGACGCCGTCGGGCGCGAGCAGGTCGCGCACGAGCGCGTGGAACTCGACCGTGGTCACGTGGGCCGGCGTCTGCGAGCCCGAGAAGACATCCACCACCACGAGGTCGGCGCTCCCGCGCAGCCCCGCGGGCAGGCGGCCGAGCTGCTCGCGGGCATCGCCGTAGCGCACGCGCACGCTCGCGCCGCGGGGGAGCGGCGCGACCTCGCGCACGAGCTCGACGAGCAGCGGCTCGAGCTCGATCACCTGCTGGCGGGAGCCCGGGCGCGTGGCGTCGACGTAGCGGGGGAGCGTCAGCGCACCGGCGCCGAGGTGCACCGCGGTGAGCGGGCCGGGCGGCAGCGCGTCGATGACGTGCCCGATCTGCTGCACGTACTCGTAGACGAGCAGCTCGGGCCGCTCGGGGTCGACGTGCGACTGCGGCGTGCCGTCGACGACGAGCTGCCAGCCGCCCGCGCCGGCGAAGCGCATCTCGGCGTGCAGGCCGCTCGAGAGCCGGCGACTGGGGGTCTCCACAGGCACCATTCTCCGCCCTCGCGGCGATCCGGGTCGCGCGCTAGCATCGTCGGACGCAGGGGCGAGAGCCGACACGCCGACCCGGCTGGACATCCGGGCATCCGCGGCGTATCGTAGCCATTTGCGCTCACAGACATCCCCTCTGCCTTCATATTGCGGTCGGCCTGCGCCCTCACAGGGCGCTTCAGGGTGTTGACGAGTCTCTCACCGACGACACGATCCCGGGAAGACCCGCAACCCTTCCCGGCCCGGAGGTATCTGCCTTGGCTGAACTGAGCCCCAAGACCGGTCGGAACGCAAGCCGACTGAGCTTCGCGCGAATCTCGGACACCCTGACCGTCCCCGACCTGCTGGCACTGCAGACCGAGAGCTTCGAATGGCTCATCGGCGACGCTGCCTGGAAGGCCCGCCTCGACCTGGCGAACGCCGAGGGTCGCGACGACGTCCCCGCGCACTCGGGCCTCGAGGAGATCTTCGAGGAGATCTCGCCCATCGAGGACCTGAGCGAGAAGATGCAGCTCTCCTTCTCGGAGCCGGTGCTCGACGTGCCCAAGTACACGATCGACGAGTGCAAGGAGCGCGGCAAGACGTACGCCGCGCCGCTGTACGTCTCGGCCGAGTTCATGAACCACGAGACGGGCGAGATCAAGTCGCAGACCGTCTTCATGGGCGACTTCCCGCTCATGACCGAGAAGGGCACGTTCATCGTGAACGGCACGGAGCGCGTCGTCGTCTCGCAGCTCGTGCGCAGCCCCGGCGTCTACTTCGAGCGCACCCCGGAGAAGAACTCCGACAAGGACATCTACTCGGCGCGCGTCATCCCCAGCCGCGGCGCCTGGCTCGAGTTCGAGATCGACAAGCGCGACGCCGTCGGCGTGCGCATCGACCGCAAGCGCAAGCAGTCGGTCACCGTCTTCCTCAAGGCGCTCGGCATGACCGCCGAGGACATCGCGCAGGAGTTCGCCGGCTACGAGTCGATCCTCGCGACGCTCGAGAAGGACGCGCCCATGTCGAAGGAGGACGCCCTCCGCGACATCTACCGCAAGCTGCGTCCGGGCGAGCAGGTCGCCGCCGAGGCCGCCCGTGCGCTGCTCGACAACTTCTACTTCAACCCGAAGCGCTACGACCTCGCGAAGGTGGGTCGCTACAAGATCAACCGCAAGCTCGGCATCGACGCGCCCATGAGCGACTCGGTGCTCTCGGTCGAGGACATCGTCGCGACGATCAAGTACCTCGTCGCGCTGCACGCCGAGGAGACCACGCTGCCGGGCGTCCGCAAGGGCGAGGCGGTCGACATCCGCCTCGACGTCGACGACATCGACCACTTCGGCAACCGTCGCATCCGCGCCGTCGGCGAGCTCATCCAGAACCAGGTCCGCACGGGCCTGGCCCGCATGGAGCGCGTCGTCCGCGAGCGCATGTCCACGCAGGACATCGAGGCGATCACCCCGCAGACCCTGATCAACGTGCGTCCCGTGAGCGCCGCGATCAAGGAGTTCTTCGGCACCTCGCAGCTGTCGCAGTTCATGGATCAGAACAACCCGCTCGCGGGCCTGACCCACAAGCGCCGCCTCTCGGCCCTCGGCCCCGGCGGCCTGAGCCGCGAGCGCGCCGGCGTCGAGGTGCGCGACGTGCACCCCTCGCACTACGGCCGCATGTGCCCGATCGAGACGCCGGAAGGCCCGAACATCGGCCTCATCGGCTCGCTCGCGACCTTCGCGCGCATCAACTCGTTCGGCTTCATCGAGACGCCGTACCGCCGCGTCGAGAACGGCATCGTCGGCGAGCAGATCGACTACCTGACCGCGTCGGAGGAGGACGAGTTCGTCGTCGCCCACGCGAACAACCGCCTCAACTCGAAGCAGCAGTTCGTCGAGGACCGCGTCGTCGCCCGTCGCAAGGGCGAGGAGGTCGAGCTCGTCGTCCCGACCGAGGTCGACTACATGGACGTCTCGCCGCGCCAGATGGTGTCGGTCGCGACGAGCCTCATCCCGTTCCTCGAGCACGACGACGCGAACCGCGCCCTCATGGGTGCGAACATGCAGCGCCAGGCCGTGCCGCTCGTGCGCTCCGAGGCGCCGTTCGTCGGCACCGGCATGGAGGGCTTCGCCGCGATCGACTCCGGCGACGTCATCACCGCCGACAAGGCGGGCGTCGTCGCAGAGGTCTCGGCCGACATGGTCTCGATCCAGCTCGACGAGGGCGGCACGCAGCAGTACTTCCTGCGCAAGTTCGACCGCTCCAACCAGGGCACGTCGTACAACCACCGCGTCATCGTCTCGGCGGGCGACCGCATCGAGGCCGGCGAGGTCATCGCCGACGGCCCCGCGACCGACCAGGGCGAGCTCGCCCTCGGCCGCAACCTGCTCGTGGCGTTCATGCCGTGGGAGGGCCACAACTACGAGGACGCGATCATCCTCAGCCAGAACCTCGTGAAGGACGACGTGCTCTCGTCGATCCACATCGAGGAGTACGAGGTGGATGCGCGCGACACGAAGCTCGGCAAGGAGGAAATCACCCGCGACCTCCCCAACGTCGGCCCCGACCTGCTCGCCGACCTCGACGAGCGCGGCATCATCCGCATCGGCGCCGAGGTCGTGCCGGGCGACATCCTGGTCGGCAAGGTGACGCCGAAGGGCGAGACCGAGCTGTCGGCCGAGGAGCGCCTGCTCCGCGCGATCTTCAACGAGAAGAGCCGCGAGGTGCGCGACACGTCGCTCAAGGTGCCCCACGGCGAGCAGGGCACGGTCATCGCCGTCAAGCAGTTCCGCGCTGAGGACGGCGACGACGAGCTGGGCTCGGGCGTGCACGAGAAGGTCGTGGTCTACATCGCGCAGAAGCGCAAGATCACCGAGGGCGACAAGCTCGCCGGCCGTCACGGCAACAAGGGCGTCATCGCGAAGATCCTGCCCGAGGAGGACATGCCGTTCCTCGCCGACGGCACGCCGGTCGACATCGTGCTGAACCCGCTCGGCATCCCGAAGCGCATGAACTTCGGCCAGGTGCTCGAGACGCACCTCGGCTGGATCGCGAAGACGGGCTGGAAGGTCGACGGCACGCCGGAGTGGGCGGAGGGTCTCGACCCACGCACGCTCGAGGCGCCCGCCGACACGAAGGTGGCCACGCCGGTGTTCGACGGCGCGACCGAGGAGACCATCATCGGCCTGCTCGACGCGACGCTCCCGACGCGCGACGGCCTCCGCCTCATCGACGGCACGGGCAAGGCCAACCTGCTCGACGGCCGCTCGGGCGAGCCGTTCCCGTACCCGATCTCGGTCGGCTACATGTACATCCTCAAGCTGCACCACCTGGTCGACGACAAGATCCACGCGCGCTCGACCGGGCCGTACTCGATGATCACGCAGCAGCCCCTGGGCGGCAAGGCGCAGTTCGGCGGCCAGCGGTTCGGCGAGATGGAGGTCTGGGCGCTCGAGGCGTACGGCGCTGCCTACACGCTGCAGGAGCTCCTCACCATCAAGTCGGACGACATCGTCGGCCGCGTGAAGGTGTACGAGGCGATCGTCAAGGGCGAGAACATCCAGGAGCCCGGCATCCCCGAGTCCTTCAAGGTGCTCATGAAGGAGATGCAGTCGCTCTGCCTGAACGTCGAGGTGCTGAACGCAGCCGGCGACGTCGTCACGCTGCGCGATGACGAGGACGAGGCCCTCCGCACGGCCGAGGAGCTCGGCATCAACATCTCCCGGCCGGAGATGTCGTCGATCGACGACATCTGATCCAGCAGCCGCAGACAGAACTTCGAAACAAGAGGGAAATGCATTGATCGACGCAACCACGTTCGATGAGCTGCGGATCGGCCTGGCAACGGCCGACGACATCCGGGGCTGGTCCTATGGCGAAGTGAAGAAGCCGGAGACCATCAACTACCGCACGCTGAAGCCGGAGAAGGACGGCCTGTTCGGCGAGCAGATCTTCGGCCCGAGCCGCGACTGGGAGTGCGCGTGCGGCAAGTACAAGCGCGTGCGCTTCAAGGGCATCGTCTGCGAGCGCTGCGGTGTCGAGGTCACGAAGTCGTCGGTGCGCCGCGAGCGCATGGGCCACATCGAGCTCGCCGCCCCCGTCACGCACATCTGGTACTTCAAGGGCGTGCCCAGCCGTCTCGGCTACCTGCTCGACATGGCGCCGAAGGACCTCGAGAAGGTCATCTACTTCGCCGCGTACATGATCATCCGGGTCGACACGGAGGCTCGTCACGAGCGCCTGCCGCAGCTCGAGCAGGAGCTGCGCCTCAAGGTCGCCGAGATCGAGAAGCGCCGTGACGCCGACATCGCCGAGCGCCTCTCGCAGCTGGAGGCCGACGTCGCCCAGCTCGAGGAGGAGGGCGCCAAGGCCGACCAGAAGCGCAAGGTCAAGGACGCCGGCGAGCGCGAGATGGCGCAGCTGCGCAAGATCGCCGACGACCAGATCGCCCACATGGAGCGCGTCTTCGACGACTTCCGCACCCTGAAGGTCGGCGACCTGAAGGCGGAGGACGCGGCGTACCACGACCTCACCGACCTGTACGGCGAGTTCTTCGAGGGCCACATGGGCGCCGAGGCGATCAAGCTGCGCCTGCTCGCCTTCGACCTGGCCGCCGAGGCCGAGGACCTGCACACGCAGATCGCCGAGGGCAAGGGCCAGCGCAAGATCCGCGCGATCAAGCGCCTCAAGGTCGTCAACTCGTTCCTGCAGACGGGCAACAGCCCGGCCGCGATGGTGCTCGACGTCGTCCCGGTGATCCCGCCGGAGCTGCGCCCGATGGTGCAGCTCGACGGCGGCCGCTTCGCGACGAGCGACCTGAACGACCTCTACCGCCGCGTCATCAACCGCAACAACCGACTCCGCCGCCTGCTCGACCTCGGTGCCCCCGAGATCATCGTGAACAACGAGAAGCGCATGCTGCAGGAGGCGGTCGACGCCCTGTTCGACAACGGCCGCCGCGGCCGTCCCGTCACGGGCACCGGCAACCGCGCGCTGAAGTCGCTCTCCGACATGCTGAAGGGCAAGCAGGGCCGGTTCCGCCAGAACCTGCTCGGCAAGCGCGTCGACTACTCGGGCCGCTCGGTCATCGTGGTCGGCCCGCAGCTGCAGCTGCACCAGTGCGGCCTGCCCAAGCAGATGGCGCTCGAGCTGTTCAAGCCGTTCGTCATCAAGCGCCTGATCGACCTGGGCCACTCCCAGAACATCAAGCACGCCAAGCGCATGGTCGAGCGGTCGAAGCCGCAGGTGTGGGACGTGCTCGAGGAGATCATCCGCGAGCGCCCCGTGCTGCTGAACCGCGCGCCCACGCTGCACCGCCTCGGCATCCAGGCCTTCGAGCCGCTGCTCGTCGAGGGCAAGGCCATCCAGCTGCACCCGCTCGTCTGCTCGGCGTTCAACGCCGACTTCGACGGCGACCAGATGGCCGTGCACCTGCCGCTGTCGGTCGAGGCCCAGGCCGAGGCCCGCGTGCTGATGCTCGCGTCGAACAACATCCTGAAGCCGTCCGACGGCCGCCCGGTGACGCTCCCGACCCACGAGATCGTCTCCGGCCTGCACCACCTCACCACGGTGAAGGCGGATGCGGTGGGCACGGGCCGCGCGTTCTCCTCGGTCGCCGAGGCGATCATGGCCATGGACCAGGGCTCCCTGGACCTCGGTGCCGTGGTGCGCATCCGCCTGTCGGGCCTGGTCTTCCGCGACCAGGACCGCCCGGAGGGCTTCGTCGACGGTGAGCCGTTCCTGCACGAGACGACGCTCGGCCGCGCGCTCTTCAACGAGCTGCTGCCGGACGACTTCCCGTTCGTCTCCGAGGTCGCGGCGAAGCCGGTCATCTCGCTCATCGTGAACGCGCTCGCCGAGCGCTACCCGAAGACCGTGGTGGCGGCGACGCTCGACAAGATCAAGGACGCGGGCTTCTACTGGGCCACGCGCTCGGGCATCTCGGTCGCGCTCTCGGACGTCATCACCCCCGCGCGCAAGGGCGAGATCGTCGCCGCCGCGGAAGAGGTGGCGCGCAAGGTGCAGGACAAGTTCGAGAAGGGCCTCATCACCGACGCGGAGCGTCGCGGTGACCTGACCGAGCTCTGGACGAAGGCCACCAACGAGGTGCAGAAGGCGACGCAGGACGCGTTCGACGAGGGCAACTCGATCTACCGCATGGTGACCGCCGGCGCGAACGGCAACTGGATCCAGGTGCGCAACATCACCGGCATGCGAGGCCTGGTGACGAACCCGAAGGGCGAGGTCATCCCGCGTCCGATCATCTCCTCGTACCGCGAGGGGCTGACGGTGGCGGAGTACTTCATCGCCACGCACGGCGCGCGCAAGGGCTCGGCCGACACCGCGCTCCGCACCGCCGACTCGGGCTACCTGACGCGTCGACTCGTCGACGTCTCGCAGGACGTCATCATCCGCGAGGACGACTGCGGCACGGAGCGCGGCCTCGACACCCCGATCGCCGAGCTGGTCGACGGCCAGCTGGTGCTGCACGAGAACGTGGAGTCCGCGGTCTACGCCCGCAACGTCGCCACGGACGTCGTCGCGGCCGACGGCACGGTGCTCGCCACGGCGGGCTCCGACATCGGCGACCTCGAGATCCGCGCGTTCATCGCCGCGGGCGTCGAGCAGGTCAAGGTGCGCTCGGTGCTCACGTGCGAGTCGGCGGTCGGCGTCTGCGCCCACTGCTACGGCCGCTCGCTGGCCACCGGCAAGCTCGTCGACATCGGCGAGGCGGTCGGCATCATCGCCGCCCAGTCGATCGGCGAGCCCGGCACGCAGCTCACCATGCGCACGTTCCACACGGGCGGCTCGGTCGGCGCGAGCGACATCACGCAGGGTCTGCCCCGCGTGACGGAGCTCTTCGAGGCCCGCACCCCGAAGAACTCCTCGCCGATCGCCGAGGCGGCCGGCCGGGTGCGCATCGAGGAGGACGAGAAGTCGAAGCGCGTCGTGCTCACGCCCGACAACGGCGACGAGGAGCTCGTCTACCAGGTGCTGCGCCGCGCAACGCTGGAGGTCGGCGACGGCGACCACGTCGAGCAGGGCCAGCAGCTGCAGGTGGGCTCGGTCGACCCGAAGGAGGTGCTGCGCGTGCGCGGCGTCCGCGAGGTGCAGAAGCACCTGGTCTCGGGCGTCCAGGACGTGTACCGCTCGCAGGGCGTGCCGATCCACGACAAGCACATCGAGGTCATCGTGCGGCAGATGCTGCGCAAGGTGACGGTCGTCGACCACGGCGAGACCGACCTGCTCCCGGGTGAGCTCGTCGACCGCTCGCGGTACAACGAGCTGAACCGCGCGGCGCTCACCGAGGGCAAGAAGACGGCCTCGGCCCGCCAGGAGGTCATGGGCATCACGAAGGCGTCGCTCGCGACGGAGTCGTGGCTGTCGGCCGCCTCCTTCCAGGAGACGACGAAGGTGCTGACCGAGGCGGCTCTGGCCGGCAAGCGCGACCCGCTGCTCGGCCTCAAGGAGAACGTCATCATCGGCAAGCTCATCCCCGCGGGCACCGGCCTGGCGCGCTACCGCGACGTCTCGGTCGAGGCCACGGAGGAGGCGAAGGCGGAGCGCTACCCGAACCGCCTGTTCGCCGACGCCGGCGGCGTGGACGAGTCCGACCTGTCCTACCTCGACTTCGACGCCTTCACCGGCGGCGAGCTCGGCGAGGAGCCCGGGCAGTACGTCTAGCCCGCAGTCGACGAAGGGGCCGCACCCGCGAGGGTGCGGCCCTTTCGTCGTGCCGAGGGCAAAACGGATGCGCGCGGTGCGGCGCGGGGGACGCCCGGCGCGCCGTGCCTACAATCGGCCGACGGCGCGGCACCGAGCCGCCTCAGGAGGTTTCACCATGAGCGACGAGCAGCCCACCTCGTGGCGCGATCGGTTCTTCGGCAGCGCATCGGCCAAGGAGCCCACCACCGGCGACACCGGCGCTGAGGCCGTCGAGCCCTCGACGAGCGAACCCGAGGTGCACCACTCGGCCGAGGACGCGCCCGACGACGCGGAGGTCGCGGCCACGTCAGTCTCCGAGCACGACGAGCACCAGCCGCTCGTGGAGCACGAGCCGGGCACCGACACCGCGCCGCTCGACACCGCGGCCGCCGACGACCGGGGCGACAGCCCCATCGAACCGACCGTGATCGCGCCCTCGACGCTGCGCGGCCCGTCGCACTCGGCCGCGGCGCCCGACGACATGGCCCGCACCGACGCCCACGAGGCGCACGGCGACGCGGCGGCCAGCTCGCTCGAGCAGCAGCCCGAGCTCGCCCCGCACGAGCCCGAGGGCCCGCGTGCCGCAGCCGCCGACGGCGACGACGCGTCGCGCGACGCGGGCGACGGCCCGCCGCCGCTCGTCGAGCCGCGCCGCCCGTCCTTCGGCCTGCGCCGCCACGCCGCCGGCACGGACGCCGGCGCTGCCGGTGACGTCGACGGCGACGGCACGCCCGACGGCGACCCCACGCCCGACGCCGACCGCGGCCACGCCGGCGCGCTCGCCGCGGGCGGCGTCGCCGCCGCCGGAGCCGCAGGCGCCGCCGCCGCTTCCCGCGACGGCCGCTCCGACCGCGACTTCGTCGAGCCGGAGCCGACGCAGGCGATGGACGCGCAGCACCGCGACGACCAGGCCACCCGTGCGATCGACACGCACGACGCCGACGGCGACACCCGCGTGCTCGAGCAGCAGCCGGGCGCCGACGAGCGCACGCAGCGCTTCGGCATCGTGCGCGACCAGGTGCCGGCATCGGCGATCGCGGTCGACGAGGAGACGGCGCGCGCCGCCTCGGGCGGCACGCCCATCGTGCTCGTCGAGGAGCCCGTGCCGCCGCGCCGCAAGGGCGCCCGCGGCGTCGGCTTCGCGGTCGCGCTCCTCGCCACGGCGATCTTCGCGCTCGTGTTCGCCGCCGCGTTCTTCGCGGTCGGCTACCTCTTCGACCGCGGCTTCGACGCGGCCGAGACGCTCGAGACCGTGTGGCTGCGTCCCTCGTTCCTCCTGCCGGTCATCGTCTTCTTCCTCGCCTACTGGCTGGTCACGCTCGTGGTGAACCGCGCGGGCTGGTGGGCGCACGTGCTGGGCGCCTTCCTCGTCGCGCTCCTCGTCTACGCCGCGCACATCGGCGGCGCCTACATGGAGGCGGAGGGCGGCTGGGAGAGCTACACGGCGCTCCCGGGCATCGACGCGGAGGAGCTGGGCCAGCTGATCCTGGCGCCCCTGTCGGTGCTCGCGTTCGTTATCGCGCGCGAGGTGCCGGTGTGGGTCGGCGGGATCGTCTCCCGCCGCGGCCGCCGCGCCCGCGAGTGGAACCGCCAGGCGATGGACGACTTCAACGCCGAGAACGCCGAGCGCCTCGCGGCGTACGAGCGCGCTCGGGCTTGAGCGCGCGACACACCGCCCAGACTCGAGGCTCCCTCATCTGACACAATGGCCGCGGTCACGCTGTGCAAGCGTGCCCTCAGGTTTCGGTCAGCGTTTCTCATAGGTGGGGGAGCCGGTCTTGCTCCGGTGGGTGAAGCACCACCGCAGGTCTGCGGCAGCGGGCGGTCTCGTCACCGCCGTCTCCGTCGCGCTCGGGATCCTCGCCTTCACGTACGACGGCTTCACGACCACCGACGTCGACCTCAACGACGGCGGCGTCTGGGTCACGCGCACGAGCACGCAGGAGCTCGGCCGCATCAACATCCAGGCCGAGGAGCTCGACGCGGGCCTGACGTCGCCGACGGCGACCTTCGACGTGCTGCAGGACGGCGACCGGGTCCTGCTCCACAACCAGGAGGCATCCGCCGCCCTCGTCGTCGACCCGCTGCAGGTCGCCACGGGCACGAGCGTGCAGCTGCCGCCGCAGGGCGAGATCGCGATGGGCGGCGGCATCGTCGCGATCCTCGACCCCGCCGACGGCTTCCTCTGGGCGATGCCCTTCGACGAGCTGGGCGGCTTCTCTGCCGAGAGCACCGACCCGATCGCCGAGCTCGGCGAGGGTGCCGCCGTCGCCGTGGGGCTCGACGGCACCGTGCACGCCGTCTCGCCCGGCGGCGCGCAGCAGGTCGCCGTGCCGCTCGAGGACGGCGTGCTCGACGAGCCGCGCTTCCGCGAGCGGGGCGAGCTGCGCGAGATGGCCGACCCCGTGGTCACCGCCGTCGGCGCCGAGCCGGTCGTGCTCGACGCGAGCACGGGCGCGCTGCTGCTGCCCGGCCGCGCCGTCGAGGTGCCCGAGGGCGCCGCGGTGCAGCTCGTCGGCGACGCGTCCGACCGCGTGGTCCTGTCGACCCCGACCCAGCTCATCCGCCAGCCGCTCGGCGGCGGCGAGCCCGAGGTCGAGGAGCACCCGGACGGCGGCGACGCCGTGCGCCCCGTGCAGCTCGACGGCTGCGTCTACGGCGTCTGGCCCGCCGCGGCCGACTTCGTGCGCGACTGCCAGGACGACGCGCGCGACCACCGCGTGCAGGTCGAGGGGATGGACGGCTCGCCCACCGTCTTCCGCGTCAACCGCGACGCGGTCGTGCTCAACCAGTTCGTGCAGGGCGCCTCGTGGATCCTCGCCGACACGCTCATCATGGTCGACAACTGGGACGACCTCGTGCCGCCCGAGTCGGAGGAGCAGTCCGAGGAGGAGGAGGACGAGTCGACCGAGGACCTCCTGACGAACCAGCCTCCGCCCGTCAACGAGGAGAACACCGCGCCGGTCGCGAACGACGACCGGTTCGGCGCGCGGCCGGGCCGCTCGACGATCCTGCCGGTGCTGTGGAACGACGTCGACGCCGACGGCGATGTGCTCACGGCCGCGGTCGCGGGTCCCCTCCCCGAGGGCGTGAGCGTCGCCCCGGTCGCCAACGACTCGCGGCTGCAGCTCGAGCTGCCGGCCGACTACGCCGGCGGCGGCTTCAGCTTCTCGTACGAGATCGACGACGGCCGCGGCGAGACCGACGAGGCGACCGTGGCCGTGCAGGTGCGCGCCCAGAGCGAGAACGGCGCGCCCGAGCAGCTGCGCGCGCAGGCGTTCGCCGTCGAGCAGGGCGGCGAGTACGAGTACCAGGCGCTCAGCGACTGGCTCGACCCCGACGGCGACGACCTCTACCTGCAGGGCGCCACCTCCGCCTCGGGCGACACGATCCAGACCGACCCGTCGGGCCGCCTCATCTACACGGCCACCGGCGACGTCGGCATCCAGGAGGTCGAGATCACGGTCTCCGACGGCCGCACCGACACGACGGCCGAGGTCACCGTCGACGTGCGCGAGCGCGGCGACGCGAACCCGCTCGCGAACGCCGACTTCATCACGACCATCGAGGGCCGCGAGGCCACGGTGCGCCCGATGCTGAACGACTTCTCGCCCTCGGGGCGGCCGCTGCGCCTCGCGTCGGTCGAGCCCGCCGAGGGGCTCGAGATGACCTGGGATGCGTCGACCGGCACGGTGCGGATCACCGGCGGCGCGGTCGGCACCCACTACTTCACCTACATGATCGCCGACGGCCCGCTGTCGAGCATCGGGCGCGTACGCGTCGACATCCGGACGCCCGACGACGAGGCGCGACCGGTCGCGGTGCGCGACATCGCGCTCGTGCCGCAGCAGGGCAGCGCCGTCGTCGACCTGCTCGCGAACGACGTCGACCCGGCCGGCGGCGTGCTGGTCGTGCAGCAGTTCACGATCGAGAACGCGGCGCCGGTCACGGTCGAGCTGCGCGATCGCCGCATCGTCAGCATCGTCGACAACCGCGGCCTCGAGAGCCCCTTCCAGTTCACCTACACCGTCTCGAACGGCCGCTACTCCGAGACCGGCACGGTCGAGGTGATCCCGGTCGCGCCGCCCGAGCAGCCGCGCGCGCCGAAGGCCGTCGACGACGCGGCGACCGTGCGCGCAGGCGACTACGCGACGGTCGACGTGCTCGGCAACGACTTCTCGCCCGACGGCACGCCGTTCGAGATCAACCCGCAGGTGATCGACACGAGCTTCGCCTCGGAGGAGGAGGGCGTCGCCTTCATCTCCGAGGGCAAGCTGCGCGTGCACGCGCTCGAGGGCGGGCCGACGCGCGCGACCGTCACCTACGAGATCCTCGACGAGCTCGGCAACCGCGACTCGGCGACGGTCGCGGTGACGATCGTGCCGCGCGAGGCCGAGCAGAACGCGCCGCCCGCGCCCGAGACGGTCACCTCCCGCGTGCTCGCCGGCGCGACCGTGCGCATCCCCATCCCGCTCGACGGCATCGACCCCGACGGCGACGGCGTCGAGCTCGTGGGCTACGACACCGGCCCCGACGGCGGTCGCGTGCTGCCCGAGGTCGGGCCCGACTACTTCGACTTCGAGGCGTTCCCCGGCAGCGCCGGCACCGTCGAGTTCACCTACCGCGTGCGCGACCGGTGGGGCGCCGAAGGCACGGCGACCGCGATCATCGGCATCGCGCAGGCCGCCGACGTGAACCAGACGCCGTTCGCGCAGACCGACCTCATCACCGTGCGCCCCGATCGCGCGATCGCCGTCCCGGTGCTCGAGAACGACTCCGACCCAGACCAGGACGCGCTGACGCTGCAGGTCGACGGGCTCGAGCTGCCCTCCGAGCTGCCCGACGCCGAGGTCAACACCGAGCGCAGCACCGTCGACCTGCGGTCGCCCTCGGCACCGGGCGACTACCAGTTCACCTACGGGGTGGTGGATGCGCGGGGCGCGAGCACGACCGGCACGGTGCTCCTGACGGTCGCCGAGGACGCGCCGCTGCAGCCGCCGGCCGCGCGCGACGACCCGCTGCCGCGCGACCAGGTCGAGCTCGACCAGGCCTTCGACGTGCCCGTGCTCGAGAACGACCTCGATCCCGACGGCGACCCGAGCGACCTCGAGCTGTCGATCGTCACGGGCGCGGGCCGCGTGGTCGGCGACATGGTGCAGGTCGTGCCCTCGGAGGAGTTCCAGGTCGTGACCTACCGCGTCACCGACATCGACGGGCTCGCGGCGGAGGCCTTCGTGGCCGTGCCGCCGGTGCGCGACCGGGCGCCGTACCTCGCATCGACGCAGCCGCTGCAGATCGGGTCGGGGCTCCCGCTCACCATCGAGCTGCGCGACGAGGTGACCGTGCCGAGCGGCGGGGCTCCGCGCATCACCTCCGGCGACACGGTCACGGCCGTCAACGCCGAGGGCTCGCTCATCGTCGACAACGACACGCTGCGCTTCCAGTCCCCGCAGGGCTACGTGGGCCCCGCATCCATCACCTTCGAGGTGACCGACGGCGACGGGCCCGACGACCCCGACGGCAACACGGCGATGCTGACGATCCCGATCGACGTGACCCCGTCGAGCGCGATCCCGCCGAGCTTCGCGGGCGCGGTCGTGCGCCCCGAGGCGGGCGAGCGCGCCGCGACGTTCGACCTGCTCGACGCCACCACCGACCCCGACGTCGGCGACATGGAGGCGATGCGCTTCGAGCTGCGCGGCGGCTCGATGCCCGGCGTGCAGCACTCGCTCGAGGGCTCGGTCTTCACCGCCTCCGCCGACCGCACGACCGCGCCCGGCACCACCGGCTCGTTCCAGATCGTGGCGATCGACCCGCTCGGCAACGAGGCGCCCGGCACCGTGGTCGTCGAGGTCGTCGCGACGACGAGGCCGATGGCGATCGCGCGGCCCGACACCGGCGAGGCGACGGCTGGCCAGCCCATCACCGTCGACGTGCTGCAGGACGACTTCAATCCCTACCGCGACGAGGGCGTGCCGCTCGAGATCCTCTCTGCCGAGCTGGTCGCCGGCCAGGGAGAGCCCTCGACCGACGGGAGGACGGTCACCGTCACGCCCGCGGCCGACTTCTCGGGCGTGCTGACCGTGCGCTACACGGTCCAGGATGCGACCGAGCGCGTCGAGCGGCAGGTGACCGGCACCCTCACGCTCAACGTCAAGGCGCGCCCGGACGCGCCCCCGAGGCCGAACGTCGACGCGGTCGGCGACCGGCAGGTGACGCTCACCTGGGCCGCGCCGCCGTCGAACGGCGCGCCCATCACCGGCTACGTCGTGGAGTCGACCGACGGCGCGGTCAGCTTCCCGTGCTCGTCCACGACCTGCACCGTCACCGGGCTGCAGAACAACATCACGTACACGTTCCAGGTGATCGCGCAGAACGAGGTCGGCGACTCCGACCCCTCCCCGGCTTCGAATGAGGCGCGCCCCGACCGGCGTCCCGAGCAGCCCGCACCTCCGGTGGTCGAGCGCGGAGACACGCAGGTGGGCCTGACCTGGACGCCGCCGGCGAACGGCGGCTCGCCGATCCAGCACTACGTCGTCGAGATCTCGCCGCCGGCGCCGGGCGGGGTCGTGCAGCAGCAGGCGGCGGGCACGAGCTTCACCTGGACGGGGCTCGCGAACGGCACGGCATACAGCTTCCGCATCCAGGCGGTGAACCTCGCGCCCGAGCCGAGCGACTTCTCGGCGTACTCCCAGCCGGTCACGCCCGCGGGCCCGCCCACCCAGGTGCAGCAGGTGTCGGCGAGCCCCGACCGGTCGATCCCGGGCGAGGTGCAGATCCAGGTGACGTGGCAGGCGCCGAACCCCAACGGCGCGACGATCGAGACGTACACGGTCACGCCGTCGAACGGCGCGGCTCCCGTGCAGGTCACGGGCACCTCGGCGAACTTCCGGTTCCCGGCGGCCGACGAGAGCATCTCGTTCACCGTCACGGCGACCAACGACGCCGGCACGAGCCAGCCATCGGCGGCATCCGCCCCCGTGCGCACCTACACGGCGCCCGACGCGCCGAGCGGCGTGAGCGCGACCGACGGCAACGGCGACTCGGTCGTCAACTGGACGCCGGGTGACCCGAACGGCCTGCGCTCGAACGAGATCCGCTTCGAGGTGCGCGGGGGCGGCGCGGGCGCCCAGTCGTTCGGCCCCGGCGGCACCTACACCGGCATGGACAACAACGGCGGTCCCTACACCTTCGAGGTGCGCGCCTACGCGATCGTCGACGGCGTCGAGTACTCGAGCGGCTGGACGGCCGCCGGCAACGTCGCGCGGCCCTACGGCGCGATCGGCAGCCCGTCGGCGAGCGGCAGCGGGCAGGTCGAGCAGGTGACCTTCCAGTGGAGCGCTCCCGCGCGGAACGGCCGGAACATCACCACGCGCATCCGCATCGACAACGGCAGCTGGCAGTCGGTGCGCAACAGCGACTCCATCACCGTCGGCGCCCGGGGCGGGCAGACCGTGCGGATCACCGTCGAGTCCTCGACCGGCGCCGACCCGACCGGGCACGGCGCGCAGACGACCACCGCGACCGCGCAGGCGACCGCCGAGGTGCGCCTCAATCCCCGGGTGACGCTGTCGAAGGGCGACATCGCCCACGCGGGTGGATCCAACCCGTGCGCGGGAGCGAATGGTGAGCCGTGTCGCTACTACCAGCTCAACTGGCAGGATCTCCGGCCCGGCAACTACCAGTTCAGCTGTCACAACACTGCATCCAACGGCGGTGCCCAGTTCCAGAGCGGCACCGTCAGCGTCGGATCGCTGAGCGGCTCGACGCAGAACCGCGCGAACGGCGACAAGATGTGCTACTCCGGCTTCGCCGGTGACGCCTGGATGCAGATCAGCGGCGGCCCCGACAACGTCAACCTCAGCACGCCCCGAGTGCGGTGGCCGTGATCGTCAGGAGAGAAGCATGAGCGCACCGATGACCCGAGAGCAGGCGGCGTGGTTCGCCGAGACGTTCACCCGACTCGTCGACACCGTCGGCGGCGTCGTGCTCGGCAAGGACGACGTCATCCGGCTCGCATTCACCGCGATGCTCGCCGAGGGCCACCTGCTGCTCGAGGACGCGCCCGGCACGGGCAAGACGCAGCTGGCGAAGTCGATGGCGGCGACCGTGCAGGGCACGAACCACCGCATCCAGTTCACGCCCGACCTGCTGCCCTCCGACGTCACCGGCGTCACCGTCTACGACCAGAAGACCGGCGAGTTCGAGTTCCACAAGGGCCCGATCTTCGCCTCGATCGTGCTCGCCGACGAGATCAACCGCGCGAGCCCGAAGACGCAGTCGGCGCTGCTCGAGGTGATGGAGGAGGGCCGCGTGACCGTCGACGGCACGCCCTACTCGGTCGGCCGCCCGTTCATGGTCATCGCGACGCAGAACCCGATCGAGCAGGCCGGCACCTACCGCCTGCCCGAGGCGCAGCTCGACCGCTTCCTCATGAAGACGTCGATCGGCTACCCCGGCCGCGAGCAGACGGTCCGCATCCTCGCCGGCGCCTCGAACCGCAACGCATCCGCCGGCGTGCAGCCCGTGATCACCACCGGTGCGATCGCCGAGATGATCGACCTCGCCTCGACGGTGCACGTCGACCACGCCGTGCTCGACTACGTCGCGCAGCTCTCGGAGCACACCCGCGAGTCGAAGGACACGCGCCTGGGCGTCTCGGTGCGCGGCGCGATGGCGCTCATGCGCGCGGTCAAGGTGTGGGCCGCGTCGAAGGGCCGCGCGTTCGTGCTGCCCGACGACGTCAAGGAGCTCGCGCAGTCGGTGTGGGCGCACCGCATCGTCATCGACCCCGAGGCCGAGTTCTCGGGCGTCACCGGCGACCGCATCATCGACCGGGCGATCGCCGACGTCGCCGCGCCGCAGGACCGGCAGCACGCTGCATGACGACGGCGCCCGAGCGGGCGACGTCGACCGCGCCCCCACCTGACACCGCCGGCGTCGCCGACACCGGCGCATCCGGCACCACGCGGCTGCGCCGCGCAGCGCTGCGCGACCGCACGCCGCTGCAGCGCGCGCTCGACGCGGTCGTCGGGGACGAGTCGGTCGTCTCGGCGTGGTGGCGGCAGGCGGTGCGCAGGCTGCGCGCGCGGGTGTGGCCAGTGCTCGAGCCGATCACCGGCTTCGGCTGGGCGGTGCTCGTCGGCACGGCCGTCGCGCTCGTCGCGGGCATCGGGCTCGGCTGGAAGGAGCTCATCGTCATCGGCATCGCCGGGGCGCTGCTGCTCGTCGGCGGCATCGGCTTCATCGTCGGGCGCAACCGGTACCGCATCGAGCTCGACCTCGCCTACACGCGCGTCGTCGTCGGCGAGCGGGCGCTCGGCCGGATCGAGATCCACGCCGCCTCGACGAAGCCGCTGCTGCCCGCGACGATCGAGGTGCCCGTCGGGAAGGCGCTCGCCTCGTTCCACCTGCCGCGCATGCAGCCGGGCGACGTGCACGAGGACGTCTTCGCGATCCCGACGAGCCGCCGCACGATCCTGCAGGTCGGCCCCGTGCGCTCGGTGCGCGGCGACCCCGTGGGGCTGCTGCGACGGCAGGTGAAGTGGACCGATCCGGTCGAGCTCTTCGTCCACCCGAAGACGGTGCAGCTCGACGAGACCGCGCCCGGCCTCATCCGCGACCTCGAGGGCATCACCACCCGCGACCTCACGAGCAGCGACATCGCGTTCCACGCGCTGCGCGACTACGTCGCCGGCGACGACCGCCGCTACATCCACTGGAAGTCCTCCGCCCGCACCGGCCAGCTCATGGTGCGCCAGTTCGAGCAGACCCGGCGGAGCGTGCTCGCGCTCGGGCTCTCGACGAGCCCCGACGACTACGCCGACCCGCAGGAGTTCGAGACCGCCATCTCGATCCTCGGCTCGCTCGGCCTGCAGGCGGTGCGCGACGAGATGGATGTCGTGGTGCAGACCTCGCGCCGCACGCTGCCGGCGACGACCGGCAAGCGGCTGCTCGACGCGCTCTCGGGCGTCGAGTGGTCGCCGCGCCACGACCGCTTCCTCGACCTCGCCGCGACCATCGCGCGGCAGCACGCCGGGGCATCCGTCGTCATGCTGCACGCCGGCGCGAACGTCGACCCCATGCTCGTGCGCCGCGCGCGCACGCTGCTGCCGACGCAGGCGCGCGTCATCGTCTTCACCGTCGTGCGGGGCGCGAGCCCCAAGCTCCGGCCCATCGGCGACGTCGCGCTCGCGACCATCGGCTCGGTCAGCGACCTGCCGCGCGTGATGCGGGGGGTGGCGCTCCAGTGAGCCGCGACCAGCTCCTGCCGCGCACGCCGGCGCAGGCGGCGATCGACTGCGGCGCCGTCCTGATCGTGATGGTCGCGGCGACGCTCTCGTTCGGGCCGGTCTTCGGCGGCCACGCATACCTCGTCGCCGGCATCGGCGGCGCGCTGGCCGGCATCGCCGTGGGCGTCGCGACGAGCCTGCGGCCGCTGCGCAGCTGGCTCATGACCGCCGCGGGCGTCGTGCTGGCGCTCATCGTGCTGGGGCCCGCGCTCGCGGTGCCGCGCAGCACCCTGTTCGGCGTGCTCCCGACGCTCGAGGCGTGGCGCGAGCTGCTGCTCGGCGTCGTCTACTCGTGGAAGGGCCTGCTGACCGCCGAGCCGCCCGCCGAGGGCTTCCCGAGCCTCCTCGTGGTGCCGTTCCTCACGATGCTCGTGTGCGCGACGCTCGCGACGGTGCTCGCCCTGCGGCTGCGCCGGGGCGCGCCCCTCGCGATGCTCCCGGGGCTCCTCGCGCTCGTCGTCGGCATCGCCTTCGGCACCAAGATCGCCTTCTGGCCGATCGCGCTCGGCGTGGTCGTGGCGGGCGTCGTCGTCGCCTGGTGGGCCTGGCGCCGGGCGTCGTGGCGCACCGGGCTCAACGACGAGGTCGAGGTCACGAACGACACGCGCCACCGGGTGCGCGCGCGCCGGCAGCGGTCGCGCGGCGCGATCGCGATGATCGCCGCCGCCATGGCGGTCGCTGCGCTCGTGAGCATCCCGATCCAGCCGCAGAGCCGCGCCGTGCTGCGCGACGTCGTCGAGCCGCCCATCGAGCTCGCCGAGCACCCGAGCCCGCTCGCCGGCTTCCGCGACTGGCACAAGAACTTCGACGAGGAGGCGCTGCTCACCGTCCGCGGCATGCCCGAGGACGGGCGGCTGCGCATCGCCACGTTCGACTACTACGACGGCACCGTCTTCGCCGTCGCCGGCGCGCAGCAGACCAGCGGCTCCGGCTCGTTCGCGCGCATCGGCGACGAGGTGCTCGTGCAGCAGTCGGGCGACCCGGTCGAGGTGCGGGTCGACCTGCAGGCGTACTCGGGCATCTGGGTGCCGGGCGTCGGCTACACGCAGTCGCTGCGCTTCGACGGACCGCGCGCCGGCGAGCTGCAGGGCTCGCTGCACTACAACGGCCAGACCGGCACCGCGATCGCGCTCGACGGGCTCGCCGCCGGCGACGCCTACACGCTCGAGGCGATCGTGCCCGAGCAGCCCGACATCGACGAGCTCGAGGGCGTCGCGATCACGAGCGTCGACGTGCCGGAGCCCGCGGTCGTGCCCGACCTGCTGCAGGCATGGGTCAACGAGCGCGGCGCGACCGGCCAGAACCAGTTCGAGAACATCCTCGAGATGCAGCGGCTGATGACGAGCGGCGCCTTCAGCCACGGCCTCGAGGGCGACTTCCCCTCGCTCGCCGGCCACGGCGCATCCCGCATCCAGTCGATGTTCGACCAGGAGGTGCTGCTCGGCGACGACGAGCAGTACGCGACCGCGTTCGCGCTCGCGCTCTCGCGCATCAACGTGCCCTCGCGCGTCGTGATGGGCCTCTACCCGGACGACGGCTTCACGGGCGGCGACGAGCCGGTCGAGCTCACCGGCGGCGACATGCACGCGTGGGTCGAGATCCCGTTCGAGGGCTACGGCTGGGTGCGGTTCGACCCCACGCCGCCCGAGGACAACGACAGCATCCAGCCGGAGCCCGAGCCGCAGCCGCAGCCCAAGCCGCAGGTGCTGCAGCCGCCGCAGCCGCCGGAGGAGCCGGCCGAGCTCTCGCCCGACACGGTCGCCGACGAGGGCCAGGAGGACGACGAGGAGGTCGAGGACGCCTCGTGGGGGATCTGGCTCTGGATCGCGGGCGGCGTGCTGCTGCTGCTCCTGCTGCTCCTGCTGCCCTTCCTCGTCGTCGGCGCGCTGAAGGCCGCGCGGAGGAAGCGGCGCTTCCGCGCCGAGCGCGAGAGCGACCGCCTCTCGGGCGGCTGGCACGAGGTCGTCGACCACGCGGTCGACCTGGGCCTGCCCATCCCCGCCGGCGTCACCCGCCGCGAGGTCGCCGGGGTGGTGGAGGATCGCTACCCTCGGTCGAGGGCGACGGCCATCGGCGACTTCGTCGACGAGGGCGTCTTCGGACCGGGCGAGCCGGCCCGGGATGACGTGGATGCGTTCTGGGCAGACGTGGAGCGCAGCGTCAAGGGCATGCGCTCGGAGGCGACGCCGCGGCGACGCCTGCTGAGCACGCTCTCGCTGCGGTCGTTCGCGAGGCGCAGGCAGGAGCGGAGGCGACGATGATCTGGGAGATCGACGAGGGCAGGACGGTCGTCGAGGGGCTCGACGAGTCGGGCCGGCCCGACCCCGAGTACGCCGCCGCGCTCGGGCTGCGCCCCGCTCCCTTCGGGCGCCGCGCGCTCGCCTCGGCCATCGAGCTCGCCGTCTTCGCGCTCGTGCACCTGCCGTTCTGGATCGTCGCGCTGCCGACGGTGCTGAAGGTCGTCACGGGCTCGCTGCAGCCCTACGGGCTCGTGTCGCACCCGGACTTCGTGTGGATGGTGGTCGCGACCGTCGTCTCGGCCGTCCTCGCCACCGCCTTCTCCATCGTCCAGATCGTGCTGCACGGCCGCAGGGGCGTGACCCTCGGCAAGGCGTTCGTCGGCATCCGCAGCGTCAACGTGGCGACGCTGCAGCGGCCCGGGGTCGGCAGGGCGCTGCTGCGCGCGCTCGTGCTGTGGGCGAGCAGCGCGCTGCCCGTGCTCGGCACCGCGCTCTTCCTCGCCTCGCCGCTGCTCGACAGCGAGAAGCGCGGTCGGGGCTGGCTCGACAAGGTCGGCCGCACCTGGTTCGTGGATGTCCGCGACGGGCTGGACCCGTACCACGACAAGAAGATGCGCATCGCGCGGAAGACGATCGCCGCCGAGCCGGAGGCGGCCAAGTCGCAGCTGCCGTCGCTCGCGACCCCCGCCGACCGGCTCGCGCAGGCCTACCGCCCGGGCGCCCGCACGAGCTCGGGCGTCGTGGGCGTCGCGCGCCCCCAGCAGCCGGGCGGCGACGCCGTCGGCATCGGCGCGCAGCCGGCGGAGCCCGCGCCCAGCCACACCGTGCCGGGCATGCCGGCGGGCGGGGCCCGCCTCGGCGGGTACCGGCCGGGCGAGCTGAGCGGCGCCGCGCGCCCCATCGCACCCTCCTCGCCATCGCCCGGCGCCGGCGAGGGCCTCGGCGGCATCGTCGACAGCGTGCCCGGCGGCCGCCCGGCCCCGGCCGCGAGCCGTCCGGTCGCCTCGCCGACGCACCCCGCCCCCGCGCCGTCGGGCCCGATCGACGAGCACACGATCATCGAGCCGGATCTCGACGGCGGCTTCGACGACGGCTCGGACGAGGGCATCGACGACCGCACCGTGCGCCGCGTGGAGGTCGTCGAGGCCGACGACGACCTCGACGCCACGCGCGCGCGGGCGTCGACCCGCGCGGCCGTCGCGACGCTCGCGTTCGACAGCGGCGACCGGTTCGCCATCACGGGCGCCGCGCTCATCGGGCGCAACCCCGCGCCGGCCGCCGGCGAGGTCGTCGAGCACCTGCTGCCGATCGCCGACGACACGCGCTCGATCTCGAAGACCCACCTGCTCATCACCGCGGCGCCGCTCGCGGCGGTCGACCGCGCGTCGACGAACGGCTCGAGCGTCGTGCGCGGCGGTGTCGAGCACCCGCTCGCGCCGGGTGCGCCGTTCGCGCTCGTGCCCGGCGACGTCGTGCGGTTCGGCGACCGCACCGTGACGGTGGAGGGGGTCGCGTGAGCGCCGTCGGCGAGTTCCGCTTCAGCCACCCGTCGATCGCGCTGCGCTGGGCGGGCGCCACCCACCCCGGCGCGCGCCGCACCGTCAACGAGGACTCGGTCTTCGCCTCCTTCCCGGTCTTCCTCGTCGCCGACGGCATGGGCGGCCACGCCTCCGGCGACGTCGCGAGCGCGCTCGCGGTCGAGGCGTTCCGCAGCCTCAAGGGCCGCACGCTCGCCGACGTCGCGTGCGTCGAGGAGGCCGTGGAGCGCGCCTTCGACGACGTGCGCACGCGCGCGCTCGACGAGCCGATCGGCGGCACGACGCTCACGGGCTCGGTGCTCGTCGACGTCGACGGCGTCGCCCACTGGCTCGTGCTCAACATCGGCGACTCGCGCACCTACCTCTTCGAGCAGGGCGCGCTGCAGCAGGTGACGGTCGACCACTCCGTCGTGCAGGAGCTCGTCGAGGCAGGCGCCCTCCGCCGCGCCGAGGCCCGCAGCCACCCGCACCGCAACGTCATCACGCGCGCCCTCGGGCCCGGCGAGCGCCAGGCCGCAGACGTGTGGCTGCGCCCCGCCGAGCGCGGGCAGCGCCTGCTCGTCTGCTCGGACGGGCTCACCGGCGAGGTCGAGGACGACGAGATCGCCGAGATCCTCGGCGACGTCGCCTCGCCCGCCGCCGCCGCGGCGCTGCTGCTGCGCCGCGCCCTCGACGCCGGCGCGCCCGACAACGTCTCGGTGGTGGTCGTCGACGTCGACGCCGTCGCCCTCGCCGACGGCGACCTGCACGACACGCACGCGCAGTCGGTCGACGACACGATCCCGAGGGAGGCGCTGCGATGAGCGCACGCATCGAGTACGCGCCCGGCGAGGCCTGGTGCGTCGCGGCCGGCCGCGTGGTGCTGGTCTGCGAGCGCGACCTGCCGCCCGTGCGGGCGCGGGCGCTGCACGACGCCGCGGCCGCGGTCGAGTCGGTGGACGACCTCCGCGCGGTGCTCGACGTCGAGCCCGCCGCGCTCCTGGGTCTCGTCGACCTGCCGGGCGAGCGCACGCTGCTGCGCCGGCTCGGCGTGCCGGCGACGACCGCCGACGCCGCGCTGCCCGACCGGTTCGGCGCCGAGTGGGCGGCGGATGCGCTGCGGCCCGACGAGGCGGTGGCCGCGGGCGGCCTCGCGGCGCTCGACGCCGCGACGCTCCCGTTCGACGGCGGCGTCGTCCGCGTCGCCGCCGTGCGCGTCGCGCCGGTGGTCGAGCCCGAGCCCGCGCTGCCGGCGGCGGACGCCGCGCCGGAGCCCGCGCCCGCGCCGGCGGCGGGTGCGTTCGGGCAGACGGCGCCCATGCCCGCGCCGGCTCCCGCGCCGACGCCGGCCCCCGCCACCGCGCCGGCCCCCGCCCCCGCGCCGACGCCGCCCGCGCCGGACGAGGATCGCGCAGCGGCCGACGTCCCCGCCGACACGGGCAACCCGATCGGCGGCCTCATCGACTCCGTGCCGGGCTTCATCCGGCCCGCGGTCGACGTGCGGGCGATCCCCGAGCCCTCACCGCCCGCACGCGCGGCCGAGCCCTCGACACCCGCCGCCGCATCCGCGCCCGAGCCGGTGCTCCCGCCCGCGGCCGCCGGCGACCACGACGGCATGACGATCACCGCCGAGCAGGCGCGCCGGCTGCAGGCCGAACGGGCCGAGGGCGGCGCTCGCGAGCCGGCGCCCGCCACCGGACCGCTCGTGCTCTCGACCCTGTGCCCGCGCGGCCACGTCAACGCGCCCGGCACGGCGCACTGCGCCCAGTGCGGCGCGCGCGTCGACGAGAGCTCCGCCGCGCAGCGCCGCCGCCCCGAGGTCGCGGTCGCCGTGCTGCCCTCCGGCGAGCGCGTGCCGCTCGGCCGCGGCGTGGTCGTCGGCCGCCGCCCGCGCTCCCGCCGGGTCGAGGACGGCCGCGTGCCGCGCCTCGTGACCGTCGACAGCCCGGGGGAGGACGTCTCGCGCAGCCACCTCGAGCTGCGCATCGAGGACTGGAACATCGTCGCCGTCGACCTCAGCTCGACGAACGGCACGCTGCTGCTGCGCGAGGGCTCGGCGCCGCAGCGGCTGCGGCCGGAGGCGTCGACCATCCTGCAGCTCGGCGACCGCCTCGACCTCGGCGACGGGGTCGTGCTCACGATCGAGCCGGTCGGCGACGCGGCCCCCGACGGGACGACCCGATGAGCCCGAAGCGCGCGCCCTCGGCCCCGCCCGAGCTGCCCGGCTACGACTACGTCTCGCTGCTGGGCTCCGGCGGCTTCGCCGACGTCTTCCTCTACCAGCAGCTGCTGCCCTCCCGCCGCGTGGCCGTGAAGGTGCTGCTGCCCGACGCCGTCAACCGCGAGCTGATCGAGAACTTCCGCCACGAGGCGAACGTCATGGCGCAGCTGTCGACGCACCCGTCGATCGTGACGATCTACGGCGCTGCCGTCGCTCCCGACGGCCGGCCCTACCTCGCGATGGAGTACTGCCCGAAGCCCAACCTCGGCGTGCGCTACCGGCGCGACCGGTTCGCGTTGCCCGAGGTGCTCTCGCTCGGCGTGCAGATCGCCGGCGCCGTCGAGACCGCGCACCGGGCGGGCATCCTGCACCGCGACATCAAGCCCGCGAACATCCTCGTGACCGCCTACAACCGCCCCGCGCTCACCGACTTCGGCATCGCGACGAGCGCCGGCGGCGCCGACGACACGAGCGGCATGTCGATCCCGTGGTCGCCGCCCGAGGCCTTCCAGGATCCGCCCCGGTCGAGCCCCGCATCCGACGTCTTCTCGCTCGCCGCCACGCTCTCGACGCTGCTCGCGGGCCGCACGCCCTTCGAGCTGCCCGGCGGCAGCAACACGAGCGTCGACCTCATCGACCGCATCCAGCGCGGCGAGATCTCGCCGCTCGCCCGTCACGACGTGCCCCCGCGCCTCGAGGCGGTGCTCGCGTCGGCGATGGACCCCGACCCGTCGCGCCGCTACGCGTCGGCGGTCGCCTTCGGGCGCGCGCTGCAGCAGGTCGAGGCCGAGATGGCGCTGCCGGTGACGCCGCTCGACGTGCTCGACGACTCGCTCGACGCCGACGAGGTCGACGAGGAGGACGGCGGCGCGACGCGCATCCGCGGCGTCGTCTCGATCGACCCGCACGCGGGCGAGCCCGCGCCGAGCGCGCTCGTCGCCCCCGACGCGACGATCCGCCGCCCGCGCCCCGGGCAGGCGGTGGCGGATGCGTCCGCGCCGGTCGCGCAGGACGCCCCGGCCCCGGCGGCGCGCGACCCGCGCCGCACGGCGGCGGCGATCGTCGGCGCCGCGCTCGTCGTGCTCGTCGGCGGCGGCATCGTGTGGATGGCGCTCGCGGCCGGCGACGAGCCGCCGCCGTCGGGGAACCCCTCCGCGACGGTCGCCGCGCCGGCGCCCGCGCAGCGGCCGCCGCAGCCGATCAACGTCGTCGGCGAGGTCGACGGCGAGACCGTCGTGTTCCGCTGGGTCAACGCCCAGCCGCAGGAGGGCGACACGTTCCAGTACCGCACCGAGCCGAGCGACGCCGACCCGGTGACCGCGATCGTCAACACCCCGGAGGTGGCCGTGCAGCGCGATCCTGATGGCGAGACCTGCGTGCTCGTGCGGCTCGTGCGCGCCGACGGGCGCGCCTCGAACGACGCGACGGGGTGCGTCGATGGCTGAGGCGCCCGTGCTGCAGATCGAGTTCGCCGGCGAGTGGTGCACGCTCGACCCGGCGAAGCCGTTCGTGATCGGCCGCGAGGGCGACCTCACCGTCGACGACAACCAGTACCTGCACCGCGCGTTCCTCGAGCTGCGCCACCGCGACGGGCTGTGGTGGCTGTCGAACGTCGGCTCGCGCCTGTCGGCGACCGTCTCGAGCGCGGGCGGTGCCGTGCAGTCGTGGCTCTCGCCCGGCGCGCGGCTGCCGATCGTGTTCTCCGAGTGCTCGATCGTCTTCACCGCGGGCCCGACGACCTACGAGCTGGGGCTGCACTGCGACGACGCCTCGTTCGCGATGTCGACCGAGCACCGCCGCCGCTCGTCGGGCGAGACCACGGTCATGCCGGTGGGCCTGACGCAGCTGCAGAAGCTGCTCATCGTCGCGCTCGCCGAGCCGATGCTGCGCCGCGACGGGGTCGGCGTGAGCGAGCTGCCCTCGAGCGGCGCCGCCGCCGAGCGGCTCGGATGGACGATGAGCCGCTTCAACCGCAAGCTCGACAACGTCTGCGACAAGCTCGACCGGATGGGCGTGCAGGGCCTGCGCGGCGGTGTCGGGAAGCTCGCGAGCAACCGTCGCGCCCGGCTCGTCGAGTACGCCGTCTCGTCGCAGCTCGTCACCCGCGCCGACCTCGACCTGCTCGACGACCCGGCGCTGCGCGACGCCGACGACCAGGACTGACCGTGAGGATGCCTGCATGAAGGTCAAGCTGACTCTCCACCGCCCGTCGACCGAGGCGACCGACGTCGTCATCACCGCCGACTCGACGGCGACGGTGGAGGACGTGGCGCGGCAGATCGCGCTCGCCGACCCGGCGCGCTCGATCCCGTGCTCCGATGCCGACACGCTCACGCTCGCCGTCGCCCCGCCCACCGAGCAGGCGCTCGTGCAGCTGCAGCCCGACGCCCTCATCGCCGAGGCGCCGATCGGCAGCGGCTTCCACACGCAGGTCGTCAACCTCGGCGCCGCCGGGGCGCAGCGCGGCGGCCGCGCAGGCACCGCGCTCGAGGCGGTCGCGGTGCTGCGCGTCGTCCGCGGCCCGCTCGCGGGGCAGGAGTTCCAGCTCGCCCGCGGGCACGCGACGATCGGCCGCGACGCCGCGAACGACATCGTGCTCGCCGACCCGCTCGTCTCGAAGCGGCACGCCCGCATCGAGGTGGGCGCGCACATCGAGGTCGTCGACCTCAACTCGGCGAACGGCGTGCTCGTCGACGGCGGCCTCGTCTCCCGCCTGCGGGTCGTGCCGGGGGCGGTCTTCACCATCGGCGACTCCGACCTGACCGTCTCGCTCGTGGGCGCCTTCGACGCATCCGGCCCCGACCCCGTGCTCGAGCGCGGCGGCGCGCTCATGTTCAACCGCAGCCCGCGCGTCGAGGCGCGCTACCCGGGCACCGCGTACAAGGGCCCGCGGCTGCCGAAGGAGATGGTGCAGCGGCTCTTCCCGTGGCCGATGCTCGTGACGCCCATCCTGCTCGCCGGCGCGCTGTTCGCGATGACGAACAACCCGCGGTCGATCATCATCGCGCTCATGACGCCGCTCATGCTGCTCGGCAACTTCATCAACATGCGCACCCAGAACGGGCAGAAGCGCAAGCTCGAGACGCAGCTGTTCGAGACCCGCTACGAGGAGCTCGAGGAGACCCTCTACCGCGAGAAGCCCGTCGAGGAGCGCCTGCGCGGCCTCGAGGTGCCGCCGGTCGCCGAGGTCTTCGAGCACGCGATGCGGCTCGGCCCCATGCTCTGGACCAGGCGCCCCGAGCACTGGAACTTCCTGTCGGTGCGGCTCGGCACCTGCCGCGCCGAGTCGCGCAACTCCATCAAGGACGAGGAGTCGCAGGACGGCCTGCCCGAGTACATCGAGCGCGTCGAGCGCCTGCGCGAGCGCTACCGCTACGTCGACGACGTGCCGATCGTCGAGTCGTTCTCGGCCGTCGGCTCGATCGGCGTGGCGGGCCCGAAGTCGCTCGCGGCGGATGCGCTGCGGGGCCTGGCCGTGCAGCTGTACGGCCTGCACGCCCCCAACGAGGTCGTGACCGTGGCGATCTGCGACGCGGAGTGGACGGGCGAGCTCGAGTGGATGAAGTGGCTGCCGCACACCACGAGCGAGACGAGCCCCTTCAAGGAGATGCCGCTCGCCGACTCCGCCACGGCCGGCGCCGCGCTGCTCAACGCGCTCGAGGAGCTCGTGCTCGGCCGCTCGAAGCAGGCCGCGCCCGACCGCAAGACGCCGTTCGACGAGGAGTGGGACCCGATGCGGTACGGCTCCGACGTCGAGCGCGCCGCGAAGGACACCGTCACGAGCATCCAGACCTCGGTGGTGCTGGTCGTCACGAACGACGCGCCGGTCGACCGGCCGCGCCTCACGCAGATCCTCGAGCGCGGCTCGGCGGTCGGCGTCTACGGCGTGTTCGTCGCGCCGACGGTGGAGTCGCTGCCGGCCGTCTGCCGCTCGTTCGTCGACGTCTCCGCGGGCCTCGGCGCCGCGCGCGTCGGCACGGTGCGCTCGGGCGTCGACTACGAGGGCGTCACCGTCGAGGGCGTCTCGAACGACTACATGCAGATGCTCGCCAAGCGCCTCGCGCCCGTCGTCGATGCGAGCATCGTCATCGACGACTCCTCCGACATCCCCGACTCCGTCATGCTGCTCTCGCTCGTCGGGCCGGAGCTCGCCGAGGACCCGAGCGCGGTCGTCGACCGGTGGCGGCAGGGCAGCACGATCCTCGACCGCTCGGGCGCGCAGAAGCCGCGGCTGAAGAAGGCCGGCACGCTGCGGGCCATCATGGGCCAGGGCGCGACGGACGCGATGACGCTCGACCTGCGCACGCAGGGACCCCACGCGCTCGTCGGCGGCACGACGGGCGCCGGCAAGTCGGAGTTCCTGCAGGCCTGGGTGCTCGGCATGGCGGCGGCGCACAGCCCCGACCGCGTCACGTTCCTGTTCGTCGACTACAAGGGCGGCTCCGCGTTCGCCGACTGCGTCGAGCTGCCGCACTGCGTCGGGCTCGTCACCGACCTGAGCCCGAACCTCGTGCGCCGCGCGCTCACGAGCCTGCGCGCCGAGCTGCACCACCGCGAGCACCTCTTCAACCGCAAGAAGGCGAAGGACCTGCTCGAGCTCGAGAAGCGGCAGGATCCGGAGACGCCGCCGGCGCTCGTGCTCGTCATCGACGAGTTCGCGGCGCTCGCTGGCGAGGTCCCCGAGTTCGTCGACGGCGTCGTCGACATCGCGCAGCGCGGCCGCTCGCTCGGCATCCACCTCATCATGGCCACGCAGCGGCCCGCCGGCGTCATCAAGGACAACCTGCGCGCGAACACCAACCTGCGGGTGGCGCTGCGCATGGCCGACGAGTCCGACTCCAAGGACGTCGTCGACGACCCCGTCGCCGCGTCGTTCCCGCCGTCCATCCCCGGTCGCGGCATCGCGAAGACGGGGCCGGGCCGGCTCGTGCCGTTCCAGTCCGCCTACGCGGGTGGCTGGACGCGCCCCGACGAGGCGAAGCCTGCCGACGTGAAGGTCGCCGAGCTGCGGTTCGGCTCGGTGCAGCGCTGGGAGCCGGAAGCCGCGCCCGAGTCGGACTCGCACGACGAGGACCTCGGCCCCAACGACCAGAAGCGCATGGTGCGCACCCTCATCGAGGCGACCCGGCTCGCCGGCATCCCGGCGCCCCGCCGCCCGTGGCTCGACGACCTGGAGACGACGGTCGACCTGCGCGACCTGCCCCAGGGCGGCGACGGCCGCATCGTGCTCGGCAAGGCCGACATCCCCGAGCGCCAGCGGCAGGACGCGGTGCACTTCCACCCCGACCGCGACGGCTCGCTGCTCGTCTACGGCACCTCCGGCTCGGGCAAGTCGACGCTGCTGAAGACGATCGGCATCGCCGCCGGGATCCGGCCGGAGCTGAGCCGCGCCGAGGTGTACGGCCTCGACTTCGCCTCCGGCGCGCTCAAGTCGCTCGAGGTGCTGCCGCACGTCGGATCGATCATCGCCGGCGACGACGCGGAGCGCGTGCAGCGGCTGCTGCGCTCGCTCGGCCGCGAGCTCGACCGCCGAGGGAAGGCCTTCGCCGCCGCGAGCGCCGCGAGCCTGACCGAGTACCGCGAGCTCGTCGACCCGTCGACGAGCCGCATCTTCCTGCTGCTCGACAACTTCCCGCAGTTCAAGGCCGACTGGGAGATCACGAGCGCCAGGTCGCCGTTCTACCAGGTGTTCATGCGCATCCTCGGCGAGGGCAGGCCGCTCGGCATCCACGCGGTCGTCACCGCCGACCGCTCCGGCGCGGTGCCGACGGCGGTGAGCTCGAACATCTCGCGCCGCGTCGTGCTGCGCCTCTCGGACGAGTCGGGCTACATGCTCGTCGGCGCCCCGAAGGACGTGCTCGACGACCGGTCGGCGCCGGGGCGCGCGATCGTCGACGGCCTCGAGATGCAGGTCGCGACGCTCGGCGGCACGCCGAACGTGGCCGAGCAGACGAAGCTCATGGGGCAGCTGGCGCAGGCGCTGCGCGAGCAGGGCGCGCCCGACGTCGAGGAGATCGGGGCGCTGCCCACGCGGCTCTCGCTCGAGCAGCTGCCCGACCGCGTCGACGACCTGCCGGTGCTCGGCGTCGCCGAGGACACGCTCGCGCCACGCGACTTCGACCCGGTCGGCACGTTCATCGTCGCGGGACCGCCCGGATCGGGCAAGACGAACGCGATGCGCGCGCTGGTCGTGGCGATGGAGCGGTTCGACCCCGACGTGCGGCTGTTCCACTTCGCGGGGCGCCGGTCGGCGCTCGAGGGGTTCCGGCCGTGGGTGCGCAGCGTCACGAAGCCGGATGCCGCGAAGGAGCTCGCGACCGAGCTCGCCGAGATCGTCGGCGACGAGTCGATCCCCGGCCGCATCATGATCGTGGTCGAGAACGTGCCGCAGTTCGCCGACTCGGACGCCGAGCGCGCGCTCAAGGCGCTCTTCCAGGCCGTGAACCGCAGCGACCACCTGCTGATCGGCGATGCCGACATCACGCAGGTGACGGGCGGGTACGGCTTCATCGGCGACTTCAAGGCCGGCCGGAAGGGCATCGTGCTGAAGCCCGACGCCTACGACGGCGACTCGGTCTTCAAGGTGCCCTTCCCGAAGGTCAAGCGCGGCGACTTCCCCGAGGGCCGCGGCATCTTCGTGCAGCAGGGCCGCGCGGTCACGGTGCAGCTGCCGCTCGTGCCGGAGGGCGCCGCGCTCGCCCCGCAGGCGCAGCCCGAGCCCGCGGGCATGGGGAGTCCTCCCCATTGATGGGGGAGCGGCCCCTCCGTAGCGTGGGGTCTCGGATGGTCCGGCTGGGCCATGGATCGGCAACGATGAAGGGATCGGACCCATGAGCGATTTCGGCGCCTCCTATGCGGAGATGGAGTCGGTGGCGGGCAAGCTCGACACCGGCAAGGAGGACATCTCGGGTGTCCTGAAGGACCTGAAGAGCCAGGTCGACACCCTGCTGGGTGAGGACTTCAAGACGCAGCACGCGTCGGGCAAGTTCGGCGAGGGCTACGAGGAGCTGACGACCGGCCTCGAGCAGGCGATCGAGGGCATCTCCGACATGGGCGAGGCCCTGCGCGGCATGATGCAGGCGATCCAGTCGCTCGACGAGCAGATGGCCGGCAGCTGACCGCAGCGGCATCGAGGGGCCCGGCAGCGATGCCGGGCCCCTTCCGCGTGGTCCGGGCAGGGCGATCCGGGTGGGCACCTCTCCCCATCGCGCTCCCAGCGCGCGAATCGTAGAGTCTTCCTCAGGTGGCCCGGTCGGGCCCCGGAACACGATCCGAAGAGGAGACGGCCATGAGCGATTTCGGTGCTTCCTATGCCGAGATGGAGTCGGTGGCGGGCAAGCTCGACACCGGCAAGGAGGACATCTCGGGTGTCCTGAAGGACCTGAAGAGCCAGGTCGACACCCTGCTGGGCGAGGACTTCAAGACGCAGCACGCGTCGGGCAAGTTCGGCGAGGGCTACGAGGAGCTGACGACCGGCCTCGAGCAGGCGATCGAGGGCATCTCCGACATGGGCGAGGCCCTGCGCGGCATGATGCAGGCGATCCAGTCGCTCGACGAGCAGATGGCCGGCAGCTGAGCCGATGCTCGCTGAGGGGGCCGGCGACGTCGGCCCCCTCCACGCGGCGCGGAGCGGCGCGCACCGGGTGGGGAGTCCTCCCCATCGCCGGGCGCGGCGGCCCCGCATAGGTTGGGGATGACGGAGGGCGCGACTGCCGCGCCGAGCAAGGGGAGATCATGCACGACGTGCTCATCACGTTCGATGAGCTGCTCGCTCTGCGCATGCAGCTCGACGAGATCATCACCGAGCTCGAGAGCGCCGGCGACCGGTCGAGCGAGCTCGAGGCCGCGATCGGGCGCCCGTTCGGGCGCGGCGACCTCCGCGACCGGGCCGGCGACTTCGAGAGCCGCTGGAACGACAAGCGGGTCGACCTCGCCCGCGACATGACCAAGGTGCGCGACCACGTCCAGGGCGTGCTCGAGGGCTTCGCCGAGTTCGACCAGGAGGCCGCGCTGAAGCTCGAGTCCTCCGACGCCGCGGCCTGATCCGACGGAGGAGACCGAGATGGTGTACGCAGGACCGCAGTCGCCCAAGGGCCGCTGGATCGAGTACGTCGAGGGCGACGCCGGCAGCATCGTCGAGCGCGGCGAGCGCATCGAGCAGCTCGGCCAGTCGATGATCGCGAGCGCCGACACGCTCGAGCAGGTGAAGGACGGCGCCGACGGCCAGCGGGGCCTCGCGGTCGAGAAGCTGCGCGAGGTGGTGGGCGACACCTACGGCCTGCTGCGCGAGGCCGGCGAGCTCTACGAGCCCACGGGGCCCGTGCTCATCGCCTACGGCGAGGCGCTCGCCGACGTGCAGCCCAAGATCACCGTGCACGTCGACGAGTGCGCCGCGCTCTGGGCGACGTTCCAGTCGCTGCCCGGCTCGGTCGAGCCGCGCGGCACGGGCGGCTGGTTCGAGCCGGAGGCCGACAGCCCCGAGGCGCAGCAGCAGGCCGAGGAGGACGCCGCGAAGCTCGCCGCCTACGAGGCGTGGGAGGCGGAGGCCGGTCGCTGGGACGCCGACTACGACACGTGGGAGGACGCGTTCGACACCGCCGCGAAGGACATCGGCGAGGTGCTCGAGGGCAAGGTGAAGGACGGCTTCTGGGACAACGTCGACGGGTTCGTCGCCGGGCTCCAGAAGGCGCTGGCCTGGGCCGGCCTCGTCGTGGGCGTGCTCGCGATCATCGTCGGCGGGCCGATCCTGGCCCTCATCGGCGCCGTGATCGGCGTGATCGCGCTCGCGCTCACGATCTACCAGAAGATGCGCGGCGACGCCGGCTGGATGCAGCTCGGGCTCGCGATCGTCGGCGTCCTGCCGTTCGGCAAGCTCGGCAAGATCGCCGGCGGCAAGTTCAGCTTCGCCGACGACATGTTCGGCGGCGCCTTCGGCAAGACGGCATGGAGCGCGGCCGGCTCGCAGGCGCGCGAGCTCGGCTTCGCCTACCTGTTCCACGGCCGCGGCGCGAGCGGCGTGCTCGGGGGCCTGCGCCAGTTCGTCACCGGCAACAACCCCAACGGCATCGGCGACGTCATGGCGCGGCTGCTGACCGGGCGCGACATCGCCGCCTACGAGAAGATGAGCGACGGTGCGACCGGCATCCTCCCCGCGCTCGCCACCGCATCCGACCTCATGCACGGCCTGATGGGCGTGCCGCTCAAGTACGACGGCTGGATCTCGATGTTCAGCGGGCATGAGACGATCAAGAAGCGGTTCCCGGCCTTCGACATCCTCTGGTGAGCGAGGGCTCGGCGACGGGCGGCGACGGAGGGTGCGAGCGGTGACGGACATGTGGAGGATCTCTGCGAGCACGGCCGCTCCCGGCTGGCTCGGCATGCCCGAGCCGGGCGGCGACGACGCGGGCTGGGTGGCCGAGCGCTCCGAGGGGCTGCGGCGCGCGTTCGGCGATCGGTGGACGCCCGAGCTCGACCGCGCGGTGCCCGTGCTGCTCGAGGCCGGCCTGTCGCGCCGCGACCCCGACGACCTGCTCGCGTGGCAGGTGTGGCCGGGCGCGCTGCCCGTGTTCGCCGTCGTGCGCGCCCGCGTCGTCGACAGCGCCGCGATCCCCGACTGGCGCGAGTCCGGGGCCGCCGTGCAGCCCTTCCGGAGCGCGACGCTCGGCGACGGCGTGCAGGTGAGCGCGACCGCCTCGATCGACGACGTGCAGCCGGGCGCTGCCGCGGGCTTCGTGCTCTACGCGTTCGACGACGGCGCGGCGACCGTCGTCGTGTCGGTCGAGCCGACGCTCGCCGAGGTGCTGGCGCTGTGCATGCCGGGGCTGCGCGACCTCGTCGACGGCATCGAGGTGCACCGGCCCGACGGGTCGGCGTTCCGCGGCTCGCCGCACCCGGCGTTCGTCGCAGACGAGGCCGGCTGGCCGCTCGAGGAGGGCGCCGCGTGAGCCTGCGCCACGGGAGCGCCCTCGCCTGGGCCGACGACCTCTCCGCCGCCGCTGAGCCGCGCCTCGGCATCCTCGAGGCGTACGCGCTGCAGCGGCACCCCGAGGCCCTCGCCCACATGGGCGACGACGGCGCCGGGCTCGCCCGCGTCGCCGCCGCGAAGGGCAGCGGGATGGCGGGCCTGTGGCTCATGCTGCCCGCGCTGCTCGCGCTCATCGCCCCGCTCATCGGCCTCGCCGCCATCCTCGGCGACCCGCTCGGCCTCCACCGCATGGACGCGAGCATCTCGGTGCCGATCGCCGGCGCCTGCTTCGCGATCGCCGCCGTCGTGCAGGCGGTGGCCGCCGGCTGGTGGCTGCGCGGCCGCCGCGAGCGCCACGGCACGCTGCTGCTGCTCGGCTTCGGCACCGCGGTCCTCGCGGGCCTCACCGCGTGGACGATGAGCAGCGCCGGGGCGCTGCAGGCCGTCGCCGACGCGGGCCCGTGGCGCGTGCCCGTGCTCATCGCCGGCGTCCTCGGGCTCGCGCTCGGCGTGCTCGTGCTCGTCGCCGGCTCGCGGGTCGACGCGGGCGCGGCGGAGCGCGAGGCGGCCGAGCGCGCGCACGACGGCGATCGCCTCCGCGCCGCCCTCGCGACGATCCCCGCGAGCGAGCTCGACCGCATCCGCGCCGACCGCGACGGCGCCATCGCGCTGCTCGTCGAGCGCGGGCGCATCCCGGCCGAGACAGGGGAGCGGGCGCAGCGCGCCGAGCTCGGCACGCTGCACCGCATCGACACCGAGGCGAGGGGACGCCGATGAGCCAGGACACCGACCTTCGGGCCGCGCTCGGCGCGCCGCCCGAGCCCGACTTCGAGCTCGAGCTGCCGCCGGGCTGGGCGCGCCACCGGCCGGACCGCGCCGAGCAGGACGCGATGACGGCGAGCGTGCGCGCGCGGGCGATGCAGGCCCACCGGCCCGACCTGCTCGCGCAGGCGCAGTCGATGCTGCGCGAGTCGTTCGAGAGCATGCGGCGCGGCGACGTGCGCGCGTTCTTCACCCCCACCGAGCCGGGCGACGACACGCTCTGGATGCCCGCATCCATCCTCGCCTCGGTGCGCCGGGCCCAGCCCGACGTGTCGCTCGACGACGTCGTGCGCCACGCGATCCGCGAGTACGGCGCGACCGCGCTCGACGACGACCGCCGCATCGTGCGCTTCGAGCGCGACCGGCTCGAGTCGATGGGCGACGAGTCGATGCGGGTGCTCACCGTGGTCTACCTCACGCCCATGCCGGGCACGCACCGCCGCGCGGCGCTGCAGCTGACGGCGACGCTCGCCCGCCCGCTCGACGTCGAGGCAGACGACCCGCTCGTCGACGGCATGCGGGTGCTGTTCGACGCGTGCGCGTCGACGCTGCGCTGGGTGCGCCCCCGCCCGTAGGCGCGCCATGGGGAGTCCTCCCCATTCCCGCCCGGCGCCGCGCTCCCTAGCGTCGCAGGCGAGGGGGCTCCATGACCGACATCCGCATCTCCTACGCGGAGCTCGACGGCGCGGTCTCGCACCTCGAGCACGTGGCCCGGCAGCTGGGCGCCTCCGATCGCACGAGCGAGGCCGTCGCCGAGGCGGTCGGCCACGAGCTGCTCGCCGCGCGGGTGCTCGACTTCGCCGACACGTGGGACGACACGCGCGAGCGCTTCCAGGAGGCCGCGGAGCGCCTCGCGGCGACGGTCGACGGGATCGCCGACGCCTACCGGCACGCCGACCGGCGGCTGGCGGCCGACGGATGAGCCTGGGGCAGCTCGAGGGGCGGTGGCCGGTCGTCGAGGGCCACGGCGACGCCTACCGCCGCACCGCCGCCGCGATCGAGCAGGCGATCGCGCACCTCGACGCGATCCGCGACGAGGAGGCCACCCGGGCGCAGGCGTTCGACCGCGTGCGGGAGGCGGCGGGCGAGGTGGCCGAGCAGCTCGGGCGCGCGACCTCGCGCTACGCCGTCGCGGGCGAGGCGCTCGTCGACTACGCCGAGCAGCTGCGGGTCGCGCAGGACGAGGCCGACGAGGCGGATGCGCGGTGGCGGGCGGCCGACGCCGCCGCGACGGCGGCCGCGGCCGAGCGCGACCGGCTGGCCGTCCAGGCCGCCGGTGCCGACGCATCCGCCGCCCTCGTCGCCGAGCAGCAGCGCGTCGTCGAGCAGCACGCCGCGGCGCGGGAGGCCGCCGCCGACGCGTGGGCCCTGGCGCGCGAGCGCAAGGAGCGGGCGGCGGCGGATGCGGCGGCCCGCATCCGCGCGGAGGTCGCGGGCTCGTCGCTGCGCGACTCGCTGTGGGACGACGTGCGCGGCGCCGTCGGCGACCTGCTCGAGGCGGTGGCCGACGCGCTCGTCGAGGCGATCCGGTGGCTCGGCGCGATCGTGCTCGCCGCCGTCGCGGTCGTCGTCGCGGCCGCGCTCGCGATCGCCGTGATGGCGACGGGGCTCGTCGGCCTGCTCATCGGCGGGCTCGCGCTGCTCGTCCTCGGCTCGTGGGTCGCCGGCGGCGGGTACGAGGCCTTCGTGCGCACGCTCGTCGCCACCGGCTCGCTCGAGGCGGCGCTCGTCGGCGGCACGATCGGCTGGCTGCACGGCACGCTGCCGTGGCTCGCCGACTGGCTCGTCGCCGGCGATGCGGGCGTGCCGCAGCTCGTGTGGACCGGTGCGCAGCCGGCGCGCACGGGGGAGCCGGGCGGCTTCGGCGACCACCTGGCCCGCCTGCAGGCCGGCAACCGCGGCGTCGACGCGCACGCCGGCGGGCCGACGGGCACCGACCCGGCCGCCTCGACGATGGTCACCGTGACCGCGGTGACCGACGGGGCGGCGACGGTGTGGCGCGTGCACATCCCCAGCACGCAGATGTGGAAGCCGGGCTCGTCCTCCATCAACGACGTGCACGCCGGCGTGGCGGCGACGCTCGGCGACGGGCCCACGCAGCTCGAGCGCGCCGTGGTCGAGGCGATGCGCCAGGCGGGCGTGCCGCAGGGGGCGAGCGTGCTGCTGTCGGGGTGGAGCCTCGGCGGGCTCACGGCCGCGCGCCTCGCGGCCGATCCCGCCTTCACCGCCGCGTACGACGTCGACGCGGTCGTCGTGGCGGGTGCCGGCATCGACGCGACGGCGATCGGCGGCCACATCCCCGTGCTCGCGTTCGAGCACGGGCGCCGCGACGGCACGGTCGACCCGGTGCCGCTCGCCGAGGACCCGAGGCTGCCGAGCCTCGCCGCCGACGCGCACCGCACCACGGTGCGGGTGCCTCCGCCCGGGCTCGCCGGGCCCGTGCCGCACGACGGGCGGTCGTACCAGGCCACGATGCAGGAGCAGGGCGACCTCGCGGGCTCGCGCGCGGCGACCTGGATGGCGCTCCACGACCTCGAGCGCTACTTCGTCGGGCTCGAGCAGCCCCACTCGTCGATCTTCGTGCGGGGGCGGCCATGAGCCTCGTGCTCGCGCTGCCGGGCCGGTGGTTCGCGATGCCCCTGGGCCGGCCCGACGCGCCGGCCCGCATCCGCGCCCTCGCCGAGGAGCTGCACGGCGGCGCCGACGACCGCGCGGGTGTCCGCATCGCGCTGCGGCGCAGGCTCGGGGCGGCGCTCGAGCGCACCGAGGCGGGCGGCGCCGAGCAGCTGCACCTCGGCATCGCGCTCGAGGCCGACGTGCCCATGCCGGCGGCAGCATCCGTCTACCCCGGCATCGCCGTGCCGACCGCGGCGAGCACCGGGCCCGACGACGTGCTGGCCGCCCTCGTGCCGCTCGTGCTGCGCGCCGCGCACGAGGGCGAGGGCGGCACCGCGCGCCCGGGCGACGACGACCGCGTGCTGCGCTCCGGGGCCTCGCGCATCCTGCGCCGCCCGACGGTGCGCGAGGCGGGCGGCGCGGGGGAGCTCCCGGCGCTCTCGGTCGACTGCTGGATCACCGTGCCGGGCGATCGCCGCGCGGCGCTGCTGCACCTCGACGTGCCGCTCGTCGCCCCGCCGCAGCTGCTGCTGGCGCTCTGCGACGCGATCGCCCTCGCGGCGCGCTTCGAGCGGCCGCTCGCGCTCGCCGACGAGCTGCGCCGCGCGGCCCGCCCGCGCGCTTGACCGTGCAGGCGGCGTGGCCCTATCCTTGATCGGGTGTGCGCACATGCGCGCCTTGCGCCATGCGCGAGGAGCGCACGGGCCGCACGTGGGCAGCGGGTCCGAACCCGCCAGCCCCCACGGCATATCCACCACCTGAAGAGGGCACGCGAGAGCGTGCACGGAGGATCACCGATGGAGCCGGCCCAGCCGGCGAACCACATCGAAACGCTGTCACCGTGCAGCAGGAAGAAGCAACGTGCCCACTATCCAGCAGCTGGTCCGCAAGGGTCGGTCGCCGAAGGTCTCGAAGACCAAGGCGCCGGCGCTGAAGGCGAACCCCCAGCAGCGCGGCGTCTGCACCCGCGTCTACACGACCACCCCCAAGAAGCCGAACTCGGCGCTCCGCAAGGTCGCCCGCGTGAAGCTCTCGAACGGCACCGAGGTCACCGCCTACATCCCCGGTGAGGGCCACAACCTCCAGGAGCACTCGATGGTGCTCGTCCGCGGCGGTCGTGTGAAGGACCTCCCCGGCGTGCGCTACAAGATCGTGCGCGGCGCGCTCGACACCCAGGCAGTGAAGAACCGCAAGCAGGCTCGCAGCCGCTACGGCGCGAAGATGGAGAAGAAGTAATGCCTCGCAAGGGTCCCGCCCCCAAGCGCCCGGTCGTTGCCGATCCCGTCTACGGCGCACCGATCGTCTCGCAGCTCGTCAACAAGATCCTCCTCGACGGCAAGAAGGGCCTCGCCGAGCGCATCGTCTACGGCGCGCTCGCCGGCGTCGGCACCAAGTCGGGCCAGGACGCGGTCGCAGTGCTCAAGAAGGCGCTCGACAACATCCGCCCGACCCTCGAGGTCAAGTCGCGCCGCGTCGGCGGCTCGACCTACCAGGTCCCCGTCGAGGTCAAGCCGCACCGCGCGAACACGCTCGCGCTGCGCTGGCTCGTCTCGTACGCCAAGGCTCGTCGCGAGAAGACGATGACCGAGCGCCTGCAGAACGAGATCCTCGACGCGTCCAACGGCCTCGGCGCCGCGGTGAAGCGTCGCGAGGACACGCACAAGATGGCCGAGTCGAACAAGGCCTTCGCGCACTACCGCTGGTGATCGCCTGCGGGGATCCCGGCCCACCGCCGGGGTCCCCGCACCGCGGCATCCCCCAACTCCCGCTCCATCCACTCATCGGAGGAACCCTGTGGCACAGGACGTGCTCACCGACCTGAACAAGGTCCGCAACATCGGCATCATGGCCCACATCGATGCCGGCAAGACCACGACGACCGAGCGCATCCTGTTCTACACGGGCGTCAACCACAAGATCGGCGAGACCCACGACGGCGCCTCGACCACCGACTGGATGGAGCAGGAGCAGGAGCGCGGCATCACGATCACGTCGGCCGCCGTGACCTGCTTCTGGGACAAGAACCAGATCAACATCATCGACACCCCCGGCCACGTCGACTTCACGGTCGAGGTCGAGCGCTCGCTCCGCGTGCTCGACGGCGCGGTCGCCGTCTTCGACGGCAAGGAGGGCGTCGAGCCCCAGTCCGAGACCGTCTGGCGCCAGGCCGACAAGTACGACGTCCCGCGCATCTGCTTCGTCAACAAGATGGACAAGATGGGCGCCGACTTCTACTTCACGGTCGACACCATCATCAACCGCCTCGGCGCTCGCCCGCTGGTCATCCAGCTGCCGATCGGCTCGGAGAGCGCCTTCGAGGGCATCGTCGACCTGGTCGAGATGAAGGCGAAGACCTGGCGCGGCGACGCCAAGGGCGACGTGAAGATGGGCGCCGAGTACGCCATCGAGGAGATCCCCGCCGATCTCGTCGAGAAGGCGCAGGAGTACCGCCAGGCGCTGCTCGAGACGGTCGCCGAGACCGACGACGCGCTCATGGAGAAGTACTTCGAGGGCGAGGAGCTGACGGTCGCCGAGATCAAGGCAGCCATCCGCAAGATGACGGTCGCCTCGGAGATCTACCCCGTGCTCTGCGGCTCGGCGTTCAAGAACCGCGGCGTGCAGCCGATGCTCGACGCGGTCGTGGACTACCTGCCGACGCCGCTCGACGTCCCGGCCATCCCCGGCCACGACGTGCGCGACGAAGAGGTCATCATCGAGCGCCACGCCGACCGCGACGAGCCGTTCGCGGCACTCGCGTTCAAGGTCGCCGTGCACCCGTTCTTCGGCCGCCTGACCTACGTGCGCGTCTACTCGGGCCACGTCGACTCCGGCGCCGCGGTGGCGAACTCCACCAAGGGCAAGAAGGAGCGCATCGGCAAGATCTTCCAGATGCACGCCAACAAGGAGATCCCGGTCGACTCGATGACCGCGGGCCACATCTACGCGGTGATCGGCCTCAAGGACACCACGACCGGCGACACGCTCTGCGACCCGGCCAACCAGGTCGTGCTCGAGTCGATGACGTTCCCCGAGCCCGTCATCGAGGTCGCGATCGAGCCGAAGACGAAGGCCGACCAGGAGAAGCTCTCCCTCGCCATCCAGAAGCTGGCCGAGGAGGACCCGACCTTCCGCACCGAGAACAACCCCGAGACCGGTCAGACGGTCATCAAGGGCATGGGCGAGCTGCACCTCGACATCCTCGTCGACCGCATGAAGCGCGAGTTCAAGGTCGAGGCCAACGTCGGCAAGCCCCAGGTCGCGTACCGCGAGACCATCAAGGGCACCGTCGACAAGTACGACTACACCCACAAGAAGCAGACGGGTGGCTCCGGCCAGTTCGCCAAGGTGCAGATCAAGCTCGAGCCGATGGACCTGGCCGGCGAGGAGACCTACGAGTTCGTGAACGCCGTCACCGGCGGTCGCGTGCCCCGTGAGTACATCCCCTCGGTCGACGCGGGCATGCAGGACGCGATGCAGGTCGGCGTGCTCGCCGGCTTCCCGACGGTCGGCGTCAAGGCGACGCTGCTCGATGGCGCGGCGCACGACGTCGACTCCTCGGAGATGGCGTTCAAGATCGCCGGCTCGATGGCCTACAAGGAGGCAGCGCGCAAGGCTCAGCCGGTGCTCCTCGAGCCGCTCATGGCGGTCGAGGTGCGCACGCCGGAGGAGTACATGGGCGACGTCATCGGCGACCTGAACTCGCGCCGCGGGCAGATCCAGTCGATGGAGGATGCCCAGGGCGTGAAGGTCGTCAAGGCCCTCGTGCCGCTGTCGGAGATGTTCGGCTACGTCGGCGACCTCCGGTCGAAGACCTCGGGCCGTGCCGTCTACTCGATGGAGTTCTCGACCTACGCCGAGGTCCCCAAGGCCGTCGCGGACGAGATCGTCCAGAAGAGCAAGGGCGAGTGACCCGCCGGGGCGGCGCGAGCCGCCCCGGCCCACCGCCGGCCCGCTCGGTTTCGCGTGGACCGGCGAGCCAAGTACCATATTCCAACACCACCCGAACGCCTGCCGCGGACGCGGCGGTGCACTCATGAGAACAGTCCTAGGAGGACACAGTGGCTAAGGCCAAGTTCGAGCGGACCAAGCCGCACGTCAACATCGGAACGATCGGTCACGTCGACCACGGCAAGACGACGCTGTCGGCGGCCATCTCGAAGGTCCTTGCAGACAAGTACCCGTCGGCGACCAACGTGCAGCGCGACTTCGCCTCGATCGACTCCGCTCCCGAGGAGCGCCAGCGCGGCATCACGATCAACATCTCGCACATCGAGTACGAGACGCCGAAGCGCCACTACGCGCACGTCGACGCGCCGGGTCACGCTGACTACATCAAGAACATGATCACGGGTGCTGCCCAGATGGACGGCGCGATCCTCGTGGTCGCCGCCACCGACGGCCCGATGGCGCAGACGCGCGAGCACGTGCTGCTCGCCAAGCAGGTCGGCGTGCCGTACCTGATGGTCGCGCTCAACAAGTCCGACATGGTCGACGACGAGGAGATCCTCGAGCTCGTCGAGCTGGAGGTCCGCGAGCTCCTCTCGAGCCAGGACTTCGACGGCGACAACGCCCCCGTCGTGCGCGTCTCGGCGCTCAAGGCGCTCGAGGGCGAGGAGAAGTGGGTCGACGCGATCCTCGAGCTCATGCAGGCCGCTGACGACAACATCCCGGACCCGGTCCGCGACCGCGACAAGCCGTTCCTCATGCCGATCGAGGACGTCTTCACCATCACCGGCCGTGGCACGGTCGTCACGGGTCGCGCCGAGCGCGGCACGCTCGCGATCAACTCCGAGGTCGAGATCGTCGGCATCCGCCCGACGCAGAAGACCACGGTCACGGGCATCGAGATGTTCCACAAGCAGCTCGACGAGGCATGGGCCGGCGAGAACTGCGGTCTGCTGCTCCGCGGCACCAAGCGCGAGGACGTCGAGCGCGGCCAGGTCGTCGTGAAGCCGGGCTCGGTCACGCCGCACACCAACTTCGAGGGCACGGCGTACATCCTGTCCAAGGACGAGGGCGGCCGCCACAACCCGTTCTTCACGAACTACCGCCCGCAGTTCTACTTCCGCACCACCGACGTCACCGGCGTCATCTCGCTGCCCGAGGGCACCGAGATGGTCATGCCCGGCGACACCACCGACATGACGGTCGAGCTGATCCAGCCGATCGCCATGGAGGAGGGCCTCGGCTTCGCCATCCGCGAGGGTGGCCGCACGGTCGGCGCCGGCACGGTCACGAAGATCGTCAAGTAGTCCACTCGGACCACAGCGAAGGGCCCCGCTCCGGCGGGGCCCTTCCGCGTGTCCGGGGGCGCGCGGCGACGCCTACGATGCGAGCATGCAGCAGGCCGACCACGACGCACTGACCGCGGCCCTCGCCGACTGGGCCGAGCGGGCCGACGGCGTGCTCGGGCTCGTGCTCCTCGGGAGCACCGCAGGCACGGCGCACCGCGCCGACGACTGGAGCGACCACGACTTCTTCGTGATCGCCGAGGCGGATGCCGCCCCGCGCCTGCGCGCGAGCACCGACTGGCTGCCCGTGCCACCAGCGCGGATCGTGCTGCACGAGCGCGACACGGAGCACGGCGCCTGGGTCGTGACCGAGGACGGGCATCTGCTGGAGTACGCGGTGTTCACGCCGGAGGAGCTGGCCGAGAGTCGCTCGGACGCGCACCGCGTCGCCGTCGACCGCCTCGGCGACCTCGCCGAGCGCATCCGCCCGACCCTCGCGCCGCCGGCCCGTGACCCGGGCACCGTGGCGACGGCGCTGCTGCGGTCGCTGCTCGTCGGCGGCGGCCGCGCCGCGCGCGGCGAGCGGCTCGTGGCGCGCCGGCACCTGCTCGAGGCGGCCGGCGGCGTGCTGGTGCTGGCGCGCCTCCTCGAGCCTGCGGCGTCGCCGGTGGCCGACGCGCAGGACCCGTGGCGGCGGGCCGAGCAGACGCATCCGGCGCTCGCCGCCGAGCTCGACGCGATCCTCGCCCGCTCCGACGCGCGGGCCGCCGGCGACCTCGCGGCGCTCGCCGAGCGGATCGCGGGGGCGTCGCCGTGGTGGCCCGCCGCGCTGTCGGCCGCGGTGCGCCGCCGGCTGGCAGGCGGCCGCGAGGTCGAGCAGCCCGGACGCGCGTAGCCTGGGCGCATGGCAGAGCCGAAGACGCAGCCGACCGACGCCTCCGTCGAGGCGTTCCTCGATGCCGCGCAGCCCGCCCGGCGCGTCGAGGAGGGGCACCGGCTCGACCGCATCATGCGCGAGGAGACCGGCGCCGAGCCCGTGCTCTGGGGGCCGTCGATGGTGGGCTACGGCAGCTACCACGACGTCTCGCCGTCGCGCACCTCGCGGACGGAGGGCGAGTGGCCGAAGGTCGCCTTCTCGCCGCGGAAGGGCGCGCTGTCGCTCTACGGGCTCAAGGACCTGCCCGAGGGCGCGGCGCTCCTGCCCGAGCTCGGCGCGTACACCGAGGGCGCGGGCTGCGTCTACGTCAAGCGCCTCGAGCTCGTCGACGAGGGCGTGCTGCGCCGGCTCATCCGCATCGCCTGGAGCCGTGACGACGACGGGCGCGCCGATGGCTGAGGCGGCCGGGCTCACCGGCGCCGTGCTGCTGCTCGTCGGCGCCGCCTTCAGCGTCGTCGTGTGGCCGGCCTTCCTGCGCCGCGTCGCGCGCGACGAGCGGGCGAGGGATGCGCAGGGCCGGCCGACGCGGTTCCTCACCGTGCACGTGACGCTCGTCGCGATCGCGCTCGTGCTCGCGATCGCCCAGGCGGTCGCCGGCATCTGGTGGCTGCTCGCGCGCTGACGGGCCCGCGTCGATGCCGCTCCCAGGCTCCGGTGCTCTACTGGCTGCGCCGGCGCACCGGCGTCGGCCAGGAACGAGAGGTGCGAGCATGGCAGACAGCGACATCCGCGACGGCGGCGACCAGCCGCTCGACGACGAGCAGCCCCTCCCCACCGGCGGTGAGCCGCCGGCGCCGGCGCCGAACGCCGATCGCGACGGGCAGGCCGACTTCGCGGCCGAGGCGACCGGTGAGCGCTACGAGCGCGTCGTGCAGGAGGGCCTCGACCGCATCGACGAGCACCGCGAGCGCATCGCCGAGCTCGAGGCCGAGCAGCCCGGCGGCAGCCCCGAGGAGCCGGGCGAGCCGCTGCAGCCTGGGCCTGGCGCACCCGAGGCCCCCGGCGCGCCCGGCACTCCCGATGTGCCGGGAGCCCCCGCTGGCCCGGGTGGCCCGGACGCCCCCGTGCCGGGAGCGCCCGGCGCGCCCGAGGCGCCGCAGGGACCCGGCACGCTCGACCCGACCGCGCCCGTGGGCGACCCGGCCGGCGATGCGAGCGCGCTCGACGACACCGACCGCGCGCAGCCCTGAGCCGCGCGCCCAGCAGAGGAGGGCCAGATGGTGCAGCACGAGGAGGACGAGGAGCCGCGCCGCGACGAGGACGCCCCGGAGCTCGCGGTCGACGCCGATGCGCCGGCCGACGTCCCCGGCGACATGTCGGGCAGGTCGTTCGACGAGCTCGCGGATCGCGCACGGGCGGCGATCGAGCGGGAGCACCTCGCCGACCACGCCGATCTCGAGCCGGACGACGCATCCCTCACCGCGCAGGCGCAGGCGTCGCCGCCGCGACCGGATGCCGACGACCGGCCCGTCTGAGGCGGCGGTCGCGGGTCGACGGCGCGGCGGCTCTGTGACGCCCCGCGACGCCGCGTGACGCCGTGCGACGCGGCGGGCTTCCGCGCCCGCCGCGTCGCTCCCTAGCGTGTGGATCCCCGACCCGAGGAGATCCGCATGAGCATCACCACCGCATCCGCCGCCCCCGTCACCGACGCCGACCGCGAGGAGCGCCTCGACCAGGCTGAGCGCGCCTGGGGCGAGCGGCTCGCCGCCGACGTCGCGAACGCCCGGCTCGTCTTCCGCGCCGACGGCGATGCCCAGGGCGCGGTCGCGACCCGCATCCGCGCCGGCCGGCACGAGTGGCTCATCGACGAGCCGGCCGGCCTCGCGGGCGACGACGCCGGCGCGAGCCCCGTCGAGGCGGCGCTCGGCGCGCTGCTCGCGTGCCAGACCGTCGTCTACCGCCTGTACGCCAAGCGGCTCGGGCTGACGATCGACCGGCTCGAGCTGCGCGCGGAGGGCGACCTCGACGTGCGCGGCCTGTTCGGCGCCGACGACGTGCGCCCCGGGTTCGCCGGCGTGCGGGTGGTCGTCGACATCGACGGCCCCCACGAGCGCGCCCGCTTCGAGGAGCTGCGCCGGCTCGTCGACGCGCACTGCCCCGTGCACGACCTCTTCTCGAACCCGACGCCGGTCGAGACCCGCCTGGCCTGACGGCTCAGCCGCCGCCGAGCCTGCGCGTCAGCTCGTCGGCGGCCGCGGCGCTCGCGCCGCCGAGCGCCGCCCACGCGGCATCGTCGGCGTCGACCAGCCGGAACGTGAGCCCCACCGACGCCGCGGGGTAGCCCGCGGCGTCGCGGGCGGCGGCCGCGACCGAGCCGTAGGCTGCGTCGACCTCGCCGTCCTCGGTCGCCCAGCCGCGCCGCCGCACCCCGGCGAGCAGCGCGGTGAGGGCGGCCCGCGTCGCCGGCCGCTCGCCGGCCAGGTCGCGGTCGTGCGGCAGCAGCGCCCGCACCTGGTCGTCGCCGAGCGCCGCGAGCATCGCGCGGCCGGTCGCCGTGCGCACCGCGGGCAGCCGCACGCCCACGCGCGAGACCGTCACGGGGGAGCGGCGCCCCTCGCCGCGCCCGGCGTAGGCGACGTCGCTGCCGGCGAGCACCGCGAGGTGGCTCGTCGCGGGGATCGGCGATCGCGCGACGAGCCGGTCGAGGATCGGCTGCGCGAGCCGCTCGAGCCGGGTCGCGGCCGCGACGCGCGAGCCGATCTGCTGCACCCGCGCGCTCGGACCCCACGCGCCGAGCTCCGGGTAGTGCACGAGGAAGCCCTCGTCGCGCATGACCTGGAGCAGCTGGTAGGCGCTCGAGCGCGGCAGGCCGAGCTCGCGCGCGATGGTCGCGGCCCGCACGGGCCCCGCCTGCTCGGCGAGCAGCGACAGCACGCGCAGGGCGCTCCTGGCCGCCGGCATCCGCGGCATCCCCATCGGCACCCTCCGGTCCTCCCGCGGCGGCCACGGCCGCCGATCGCCCCAGTGTAGGCGCGCGTCCGAGATCTCAGACACGTACCGGCGGGAGGCGGATGCGCGCACCCGGCCGGGGCGCTGGAATGGCGGCATGGCAGTGGTCATCGGAGACGCCCCCCTCACCCGGCACCAGGTGGTGCAGGTCGCCCGCTTCGACGCGCGGGTCGAGCTGAGCCCCGCGGCGCTCGAGCGCATCGACGCGGCCCGCGTCGTCATCGACGCGCTCGCGGCCGACGATCGGCCGCACTACGGCATCTCGACCGGCTTCGGCGCGCTCGCGAACACCGCCATCGCGCCCGCCGATCGCACGCGCCTGCAGCAGTCGCTCATCCGCTCGCACGCCGCCTCGAGCGGCGAGGCGGTCGAGCGCGAGGTCGTGCGCGGCCTCATGCTGCTGCGCCTCCAGACGCTCGCGACCGGGCGCACCGGCGTGCGCCGCGCCACCGCCGAGCTCTACGCCGCGATGCTCAACGCCGGCATCACCCCCGTGGTCGGCGAGTACGGGTCGCTCGGCTGCTCGGGCGACCTCGCGCCGCTGTCGCACGTGGCGCTCGCGGCGATGGGCGAGGGCGTCGTCGAGGTGAGCGGGCCGGGGCAGCTCGACGGCGAGGTGATGGATGCGTCGGCCGCGCTCGAGCGCGCCGGCCTCGCGCCCGTCGTGCTCGCCGAGAAGGAGGGCCTCGCGCTCGTCAACGGCACCGACGGCATGCTCGCGATGCTCTGCCTCGCCCTCGCCGACCTCGACAAGCTGCTCGCGACCGCCGACCTCGCCGCCGCGATGAGCGTCGAGGGGCTGCTCGGCACCGATGCGCCGTTCGCCGCCGACCTCATGGCGCTGCGCCCGCACCCGGGCCAGGCGGCGAGCGCCGCGACCATCGCGGCGCTCCTCGAGGACAGCCCGATCGTCGCGAGCCACAAGGGGCCCGAGGACACCCGCGTGCAGGACGCCTACTCGCTGCGCTGCGCCCCGCAGGTGCACGGCACCGCCCGCGACACGGCGGCGCACGCCGCGCGCGTGGCCGAGGTCGAGCTCGCGAGCGCGATCGACAACCCCGTGGTGCTGCCCGACGGCCGGGTCGTCTCGAACGGCAACTTCCACGGCGCGCCGGTCGCGGCCGTGCTCGACTTCCTCGCCATCTCGATCGCCGACGTCGCGTCGATGAGCGAGCGCCGCTCCGACCGCTTCCTCGACCCCGCGCGCTCCTGGGGCCTCCCGCCGTTCCTCGCCGACGACCCGGGCGTCGACTCGGGCCTGATGATCGCCCAGTACACGCAGGCGGGGATCGTCTCCGAGCTGAAGCGCCTCGCGGTGCCCGCCTCGGTCGACTCGATCCCGTCGAGCGCGATGCAGGAGGACCACGTGTCGATGGGCTGGGGCGCCGCACGCAAGCTGCGCCGCGCCGTCGACGGCCTCGGCCGGGTGCTCGCGATCGAGGTGATGACCGCCGCGCGCGGCATCGAGCTGCGCGCCGAGCTGCCGGGGGAGCGCACAGGCCGCGTGATCGCAGGGCTGCGGCGCCTCGTGCCGGGCATCGGGCCCGACCGGTTCCTCGCCCGCGACATCGAGGCATCCGTCGCCTTCGTGGTCGGCGGTGGCGCGCTCATCGAGGCCGGCTTGGTCGAGGGCGGCGAGGCGTGGACGGCGGATGCCGCCGAGGCGTTCCAGGTGGGGATCGATCGAGAGGGAGGCGCATGATGCGCGGAGCACGACCGGTGCGCGCGGCGCGCGGCAGCGAGCTGACGGCGAAGGGCTGGCAGCAGGAGGCGGCGCTGCGCATGCTCATGAACAACCTCGACCCGGAGGTCGCCGAGCACCCCGACGAGCTCGTCGTCTACGGCGGCACGGGCCGGGCGGCGCGCGACTGGGCGAGCTACGACGCCATCGTGCGCGAGCTCGAGGCGCTCGAGGACGACGAGACGCTGCTCGTGCAGTCGGGCCGGCCGGTCGGCGTCATGCGCACCCACGCGTGGGCGCCGCGCGTGCTGATCGCGAACTCCAACCTCGTCGGCGACTGGGCGTCGTGGCCCGAGTTCCGCCGCCTCGAGGCCGCGGGGCTCACGATGTACGGCCAGATGACCGCCGGCAGCTGGATCTACATCGGCACCCAGGGCATCCTGCAGGGCACCTACGAGACGTTCGGCGCGGTCGCGGCGAAGCTCGGCCGCGAGAGCCTCGCCGGCACGATCACCCTCACCGCGGGCCTCGGGGGCATGGGCGGCGCGCAGCCGCTCGCCGTCACGATGAACGACGGCGTCGCGATCTGCGTCGAGGTCGACCCGAGCCGCATCCGCCGCCGCATCGAGCACCGCTACCTCGACGTGGAGGCGAGGACGACAGCGGATGCGCTCGCGCGCGCCGTCGAGGCGAGGGACGCCGGGCGGGCGCTCTCGATCGGCCTCTGCGCGAACGCCGCCGACGTGGTGCCGGAGCTGCTGCGGATGGGCGCGCCGATCGACGTCGTCACCGACCAGACGAGCGCGCACGACCCGCTCGCCTACCTGCCGAGCGGCGTCGCGTTCGACGACTGGGAGGCGGAGCGCACGCGCGACCCGGAGGGCTTCACCGAGCGCGCCCGCGCCTCGATGGCGCGGCACGTCGAGGCGATGGTGGGCTTCCAGGCCGCGGGCGCCGAGGTCTTCGACTACGGCAACTCGATCCGCGCCGAGGCGAGGCTCGGCGGCTTCGAGGACGCCTTCGCGTTCCCCGGCTTCGTGCCCGCGTACATCCGCCCGCTCTTCTGCGAGGGGAAGGGGCCGTTCCGCTGGGCGGCGCTCTCGGGCGACCCGGAGGACATCCGGCGCACCGACGAGGCGATCCTCGAGCTGTTCCCCGAGAACCGCCGCCTCGAGCGCTGGATCCGCATGGCGCAGGAGCGCGTGCACTTCCAGGGCCTGCCGGCGCGCATCTGCTGGCTCGGCGCGGGGGAGCGGCACCTCGCGGGCCTGCGCTTCAACGAGATGGTCGCGAGCGGCGAGCTCTCGGCGCCGATCGTGATCGGCCGCGACCACCTCGACGCGGGCTCGGTCGCGAGCCCGTACCGCGAGACCGAGGCGATGCGCGACGGCTCCGACGCGATCGCCGACTGGCCGCTGCTGAACGCGCTCGTCGCGACGGCCTCAGGCGCGAGCTGGGTGTCGATCCACCACGGCGGCGGCGTCGGCATCGGCCGCTCGATCCACGCCGGGCAGGTGACGGTCGCCGACGGCACGGCGCTCGCGGCCGAGAAGCTCGAGCGGGTGCTCACGAATGACCCGGCCATGGGCGTCATCCGGCACGTCGACGCCGGCTACGACGAGGCGATCGGCTTCGCCGAGGCGCACGGCGTGCCGATCCCGATGCGGCGCGGCTGATGTCGACCCTCGTCACGGGCATCGGCGAGCTCACCACGAACGACGACGAGCTCGGCCGGATGCGCGACGCGGCCGTCGTGCTCGAGGGCGGGCTCGTGGCGTGGGTCGGCGAGGCCGCCGCCGCGCCCGCCGCCGACGCGCGCGTCGACGTCGCCGGCCGCGCCGTGCTGCCGGGGTGGGTCGACAGCCACACGCACCTCGTGTTCGCGGGCGACCGCACCGCCGAGTTCGAGGCGCGCATGGCGGGGGAGCCCTACGCGGCAGGCGGCATCGGCGTCACCGTGGCCGCGACGCGGGCAGCCTCCGACGCCGAGCTCGCCGCGAACCTCGACCGGCTCGCCGACGAGGCGCTCCGCGGCGGCACGACGGCGCTCGAGGTGAAGACGGGCTACGGCCTCACGGTCGCCGACGAGCTGCGCTCGGCGCGCATCGCCGCCGCCCGAGCGGACGCGGTCACCTTCCTCGGCGCGCACCTCGTGCCGGAGGGCTCGGATGCGGAGGGCTACGTCGACCTCGTCGCGGGCGACATGCTCGAGGCCGTCGCGCCGCACGTCGACGCGGTCGACGTCTTCTGCGAGCGCGGCGCCTTCGACGAGCAGCAGTCGCGGCGCGTGCTGGAGGCCGCGCGGGCGCGCGGGCTCGCCCTGCGCGTGCACGGCAACCAGCTCGGGCCCGGTCCCGGCGCGCGGCTCGCGGTCGAGCTCGGCGCGCTGAGCGTCGACCACGTCGCCTTCCTCGACGACGACGAGGTGGCGATGCTCGCCGACAGCTGGCACGGCGGCCGCGGCACGGTGGCCACGGTGCTGCCCGCGTGCGACCTCTCGACCCGCATGCCGCTCGCGCCCGCCCGCCGGCTGCTCGACGCCGGCGCCGTCGTGGCGATCGCGAGCAACTGCAACCCGGGCACGAGCTACACGACGTCGATGGCGTACTGCGTCGCGACGGCGGTGCTGCAGATGGGCCTCACCGTCGAGGAGGCGGTGCGCGCGGCCACCCTCGGCGGTGCGGCGGCCCTCGACCGCGACGCGCCCCGCACGGGCCGCGACGGCCGGCCGCTCGCGCCCCTCGGGCGCATCCGCCCCGGTGCCCGCGCCGACCTGCAGGTGCTCGACGCGCCCTCGATCACCCACCTCGCCTACCGCCCGGGCGTGCCGCTCGTGCACGCCGTCTGGCGCGCGGGCGACCTCGTCGTGGAGCCTCCCCGGCTGCCGTAGCGACGCACAGGCGCCGCCACTACGCTCGCCGCATGACGGTGACGCTGAGGGGCCTGTCCACTGCCGTGCCGCCCACGCGGCTCGTCCAGACCGAGGTGGCGGAGGTGTTCGGCGCGCAGCCGGGCCTGTCGAGGCTCGGCCAGCGCATCGTCTCGACCTCGTTCGGCGTCTCGGGCATCGACCACCGCTACACGGTCGTCGACGAGCTGACGCTCTCGGGCGACGGGCCCGAGGAGCCCGCGTTCTTCGACCGCAGCACCGGCCTCCTGCTCGACCCCGGCACGCGGCTGCGCAACGACCGCTACGCCGAGCACGCGAGCCGCCTCTACGTCGAGGCGGGCGGCGCGGCGCTCGCGGCGGTGCCCGACCTCGAGGCCGCCGACGTCACGCACGTCATCACCGTCTCGTGCACCGGCTTCTACGCGCCGGGGCCGGACTTCGTGCTCGCGCGCGACCTGGGCCTGCCGGCGGGCGTGCAGCGCTACCACCTGGGCTTCATGGGCTGCTACGCGGCGATGCCGGCGCTGCGGCTCGCGGCGCAGCTGTGCGAGGCCGCCGCGTCGGCGGTCGTGCTCGTCGTGAGCGTCGAGCTCTGCACGCTGCACCTGCGCACCTCCAACGACCCCGACACGATCGTCGCGACGTCGCTCTTCGGCGACGGCGCGGGCGCGGGCGTCGTGACAGCGCGGCCCACGGCCGAGGGCGAGCGCGCGCTGCGGCTCGACGCGTTCGCGACCCGCACGACGCCGCAGGGCGAGGGCGACATGGCCTGGCGGATCGGCGACCACGGCTTCGAGATGGTGCTCTCGAACGCGGTGCCGTCGCTCATCGGCGAGCACATCGTCGGCGCGATCGAGCCGCTGCTGTCGCAGGAGGAGGCGCTCGGCGCCGCGCTCGGCGAGGGCCGCGCGGGCGACGCGGTCGAGCACTGGGCCATCCACCCCGGCGGGCGCAGCATCCTCGACAAGGTCGAGTCGACGCTGCGGCTGTCCGAGGCGCAGCTCGTGCCGGCGCGCGAGACCCTGCGCGACTTCGGCAACATGTCGAGCGCCACCGTGCTGTTCGTGCTCGACCGGATCCTGCGCTCGGACGCCGCCGACGGCGAGCGCGTCGCGGCGATGGCGTTCGGCCCCGGCCTCACGGTCGAGTCGGCGCTGCTCACCGTCCAGGGATGAGCGTGCCGCGCTGGGCGCTGCGCGATCGCGACCCGGATGCGCGCGAGGCGATGGACGACCCGGGCTGCGACCCAGAGGTGCTCGCGCGCACCTACGCGAGGTTCGACCTCGTCAACGCGGCGGTGTCGGGCCGCGGGGCGCTCTACCGCCGCTGGATCCGGCCGCGGCTGCGCGCAGGACGGCACGTGCGGCTCCTCGACGTCGGCACGGGCGGCGCCGACCTGCCGCGCCGGCTGCTGCGCTGGGCGGCGCGCGACGGCGGCGGGCTGCGGGTGGTGGCGATCGATCCGGATGCGCGCGCGATGGCCTACGCGCGCGGGCTGGACCCCGTGCCCGGTCTCGAGCTGCGCCAGGCGACGACGGGCGACCTGGTCGCCAAGGGCGAGCGCTTCGACGTCGTCGTGTCGAACCACGTGCTGCACCACCTGTCGCCCGCCGAGCTCGGCGCGGTGCTCGCCGACTCCGAGCGGCTGACGGCGCCGGGCGGCGTCGCCGTCCACGGCGACATCGCCCGCTCGCCGCTCGCGTACGCGGCCTTCGCCGCCGCCACCTGGCCGCTGCAGCCGACGCTCCTGCGCGGCACGTTCATCCGCCCCGACGGCCTCGCCTCGATCCGCCGCAGCAGCACGCCCGCCGAGCTCGCGGCCGCGGCGCCGCCCGGGTGGAGCGTGCGGCGCGGCCTGCCGTCGCGGCTCGAGCTCGTGCGGGAGGCCCCGTGAGCGCCCGCCACGACGTCGCGGTCGTCGGAGCGGGCGCCGTCGGCCTGCACCTCGCGTGCCTCCTGGCGCAGCGGGGGCTCGACGTCGTCGTGCTCGAGCGGCGCACCGAGCCGTCGGCGGCGTCGCGCGCGTTCGGCATCCACCCGCCGGGGCTCGCGGCCCTCGACGCGGCGGGCGTCGGCGACGTCGTGCGCGCGGAGTCGGCCGCCATCACCGCGGGCGCGGCGCTCCGCGGCGGGCGGGAGCTCGCGCGGCTGCGCTTCGACGAGGCGCCGATCCGCGCGCTGCCGCAGCACCGCACCGAGGCGCTGCTGCGCGAGCGGCTCGCGGCGCTCGCGCCCGAGGCGCTGCGCACCGGCGCGCGCGTGGTGGCGCTGACGCAGCGGGCGGACGCCGTCGGGCTCGGGATCGAGGGGAGCGCCCCGGTCGAGGCGCGCTGGGCGGTGGGCGCCGATGGCGTGCGCAGCGGGGTGCGGGCGATGCTCGGCGTGCGCTGGCGGCTCCGCCACGGCTGGGGCGCGTACGCGATGGTCGACGTCGACGAGCCGGAGGGCGCCGGCGCTCGCCCGGATGCGCAGCACGGCGAGGCGCACCTGCACCTCGAGCCGGGCGGCATCGTCGAGTCGTTCCCGCTCCCGGGCGGCCGGCGGCGCTGGGTGGTGCGGCTGCGGGAGCCGGAGCCCGGCATCGGCCTCGCTCGGTTCCAGCGCCTCCTCGACGAGCGGCTCGTCGACCCGCCGCGGCTGCCCGCAGGCGCGGAGCCGAGCGCGTTCGTGGCGCGCCAGCACCTCGCGGAGCGCGCGGCGGTCGGGCGCGCGGCGCTCGTCGGCGACGCGGCGCACGAGGTGAGCCCGATCGGCGGCCAGGGCATGAGCCTCGGCTGGCTCGACGCGCTGGCCCTCGACGCGGCGCTCGCCCGGGCGCTCGCCGACGAGCGGCGCGGCGCCGAGGCCCTCGCGGCCTACGCCCTCGCGCGCGGCGAGGCGGCGAAGCGCGCGATGCGCCGCGCCGCCTGGAACATGGCGATGGGCTCGCCCGCGGACGGCACGGAGCTCGCGGCGCGCATGCTGCTCGTGCGGGCGCTCGCGCTGCCGCCTGGGCGGGCAGCCGTGGCGCGCGCGTTCACGATGCGGGGGCTCTGAGCGCCAGGCCCGCGAGCGCCTCGAGGATCCCGAGCGCCACGAGCCGCACGGTGCGCCCGTCGGGGGCGTCGGCGGATGCGTCGACCTCGGTGAAGTCGATCGACGTCACCTCGGGCGCGGCCGCGAGGGCGCGCACGAGCTGCCGCAGCTGCCAGGCGCTGAGCCCCCCGGGGGTGGAGGCGGGGCAGCCGGGCGCGACGGCGCGGTCGCAGGCGTCGACGTCGACGTCGACGTGCACCGGCCCGCCCGCGGCCGCGGCGATCGCGACGGCGCGAGCGGCGATCTCGTGCATCGGCGCCGCCTCGCACGCGTCACGGGGGATCACCGTGATGCCCGCCGCCTCGGCCCGCTCGGCGTAGGCCGCGGAGTTTGCGAAGTCCTGGATCCCGATCTGCACGACCCGGCGCCCGTCGAGGCCCGCCTCGAGCAGCCGGCGCACGGGAGAGCCGTTGCTGCGGCCGTCGCGCAGGTCGTGGTGCGCGTCGATCGTGATGAGGCCGGCGGAGCCGACGGATGCGCCCCAGGCGCCGAGGGCGGCGGGCACGGTCGCGGCGTTGTCGCCGCCGATCGCGAGCACGAGCCGCGCGCGGGCCGCGGCCCCCGCGACGAGCGCCGCAGCGCCTGCCTCGTCGCCGTCGGGGTCGGCCGCGTCGCCGGCGTCGGCGATCCGCAGCCCCGCGAGCGGCGCCGCCGCGGCGTGCGGCGAGTAGCGGCGCAGCGCCTCGCGCACCGCGGGCGGCGTCGAGTGCGCGGCGGTGGGGCTCAGCGACGTCGCGTGGGTGCCGAGCCCGACGAGCACCGCGTCGACGGCCCCCTCGGCCTCGGCGAGCTGCGGCCATCCGCCCGCGCGGGGCCAGCTGGGATCGTGGGGGAGCGCCATGCCGCGAGCGTAGCGATCGGGCCGGAGCACTGGCGCGATCGCCGCGGGTGTGGTTCGGTGGTGGGCACGCCGCGATCCGCGCGACGGGACAGGAGGCATGCATGGGCATCGATGACTTCGTGAACAAGGCGAAGGACGCGCTCGACAACGAGCAGGGCGAGCAGCACAGCGACCAGGGCATCCAGGCCGCCGGCGACGGCTTCGACCGGCTCTCGGGCGGGCGCTTCGCCGAGCACACCGACGGCGTGCAGGAGCACGCCGACGGCTTCCTCGGCCACTCCGACGCAGACGCTGCCGGAGCGCAGCCGCAGCACGACGAGCCGCGCCAGTAGCGCGGGAGCACCGAGGGGCGGGGAGCGATCCCCGCCCCTCCGCCGTGCGTGGGAGGATGGCGGCGCGGCCGGCCGCAGCCGCGGAACGACGCGGCAGAAGGCGCGACACGCCCGGGTTGCACGGACATCCTGATCCGTGCGAGAATCGACAGGTTGCAAACGCGGCGTCTCACGCCGCTCACTGCCCTGGCAGTGCACAGGACGATCACGATCCTGGGCCGCGGGCAGCCGACAAGAACTTCGCCGAAGCCGAGCGCGGCATGACCGTGCTCAGCGGCGGTGCGCGCCCTCCGGGGCATTGACAGAAGAACAGCGGTGCACTGACAGGTGTGTTGCGAGCAGTCCGAGCGGCTGCGTCGACAGGAAAGAGAGTCAGCCATGGCGGGACAGAAGATCCGCATCCGACTGAAGTCGTACGACCACGAGGTCATCGACTCGTCGGCGCGCAAGATCGTCGACACCGTGACCCGAGCGGGCGCGACGGTGGTGGGCCCTGTGCCGCTGCCGACGGAGAAGAACGTGGTCGTGGTGATCCGTTCTCCTCACAAGTACAAGGACAGCCGCGAGCACTTCGAGAAGCGCACGCACAAGCGACTCATCGACATCATCGATCCGACGCCCAAGGCCGTCGACTCGCTCATGCGCCTCGACCTGCCCGCTGACGTCAACATCGAGATCAAGCTCTAAGGAACGCCATGTCGAAGATCACGACGACTCGCGGCCTGCTCGGCAAGAAGCTCGGGATGACCCAGGTGTGGGATGAGCAGAACAAGCTCGTCCCCGTCACGGTGCTCGAGATCACGCCGAACGTGGTCACGCAGATCCGCACGCACGAGAAGGACGGCTACGCGGCCATCCAGATCGCTGCCGGCCAGGTCGACCCGCGCAAGGTCAACAAGCCCGCCGCCGGCCACTTCGACGCCGCCGGCGTCACCCCCCGCCGCCACCTCGCAGAGGTGCGCACCGACAACGCCGGCGAGTACGAGCTCGGCCAGGAGCTGGCCGTCGACCTGTTCGCCGCAGGCCAGAAGGTCGACGTCGTCGGCACCTCCAAGGGCAAGGGCTTCGCCGGTGTCATGAAGCGCCACAACTTCGCCGGCGTCTCCGCCTCGCACGGTGCCCACCGCAACCACCGCAAGCCGGGCTCCATCGGTGCCTCGTCCACGCCCAGCCGCGTCTTCCGCGGCATGCGCATGGCCGGCCGCATGGGTGGCGAGCGCGTGTCGGTGCTGAACCTCACGGTCCACTCGATCGACGTCGAGCAGGGCCTCATGCTCGTCAAGGGCGCCGTCCCCGGTGCCCGCGGCCGACTCGTCTTCGTCCGCAACGCTGTGAAGGGAGCCTGAGCATGACCGCACAGGTCGCCATCGTCGACGCGAAGGGCAAGCAGGCAGGCTCGGTCGAGCTGCCCGCCAGCATCTTCGACGTCCAGACGAACGTTCCGCTGATCCACCAGGTCGTGGTCGCGCAGCTCGCTGCCGCACGCCAGGGCACGCACTCGACCAAGGGTCGCGGCGAGGTCTCCGGCGCCGGCCGCAAGCCCTTCAAGCAGAAGGGCACCGGCCGCGCGCGCCAGGGCTCGATCCGCGCGCCCCAGATGACCGGCGGTGGCATCGTCCACGGCCCGACGCCGCGCGACTACTCGCAGCGCACCCCCAAGAAGATGATCGCCGCGGCCCTGCTGGGCTCGCTGTCCGACCGCGCTCGCGGCGGCCGCCTGCACGTCGTCGAGACCTTCGGCTCCGCCGAGGCCCCGAAGACGCGCGCAGCCGTCGAGATGCTCGCCGCGCTCGGCGTCGTCAAGAACGTGCTCATCGTGCTCGACCGCTCCGAGGAGACCGCGTTCCTCTCGGTGCGCAACCTCACCGAGGTGCACGTCCTGTCGTGGGACCAGCTCAACGCCTACGACGTGCTCGTGAGCGACGACATCGTCTTCTCGAAGACCGCCTACGAGGCGTTCGTCGCCGCGAAGACGAAGGGCGAGGCCGTCGTGGCCGCCGCTCCCGTCGAGCAGCCGGCGACGGCCGACGAGGCCGCCCCTGCCGCTGAGGCAGAGGTCGCCGAGGGCGACTTCGGCGCCGACTCGGCCGCACCGCTGGCCGACGGCTCCGCCCCCGAGGGCTTCCCGATCAAGGGCAACGCGAACTCGATGAAGTTCCACCGCCCCGAGGGTCGCTGGTTCGAGCAGACCGAGGCCGAGGTGTGGTTCCGCACTGCCGAGGCCGCTGAGGCCGCTGGCTTCGTCGAGGCCGGCAAGGGCTCGAAGGCCGCTGCGGCAGACAAGGACGAGAACTGATGAGCGGTTACAACAAGGACCCTCGCGACATCATCATCCGCCCGATCGTGTCCGAGAAGAGCTACGCGCTCATCGACATGGGCAGCTACACCTTCGAGGTCGACCCGCGCGCCTCGAAGACCGAGATCAAGCTCGCGATCGAGAAGATCTTCGGCGTCAAGGTGGAGCGCGTCAACACCCTCAACCGCGTCGGCAAGACGCGCCGCACCCGCTTCGGCATCGGCAAGCGCAAGGACACCAAGCGCGCGATCGTGAAGCTGAAGTCCGGCTCGATCGACATCTTCACGGCTGTCGGCTGAGGACGGAAGGAACAAGCACATGGCAATCCGCAAGTACAAGCCGACGACCCCCGGTCGTCGCGGCTCCTCCGTCGCAGACTTCGCTGAGATCACCCGGTCGACGCCCGAGAAGTCGCTGCTGCGCCCGCTCCCCAAGACGGGTGGCCGCAACAACGCCGGTCGCATCACGACCCGCCACATCGGCGGCGGCCACAAGCGCCAGTACCGCGTCATCGACTTCCGTCGCAACGACAAGGACGGCGTCAACGCCCGCGTCGCGCACATCGAGTACGACCCCAACCGCACGGCGCGCATCGCGCTGCTGCACTTCGAGGACGGCACGAAGCGCTACATCCTGGCCCCCAACAAGCTCGGCCAGGGCGACATCGTCGAGTCGGGCGCCGGCGCCGACATCAAGCCCGGCAACAACCTGCCGCTGCGCAACATCCCGACGGGAACGGTCGTCCACGCGATCGAGCTCCGTCCGGGCGGCGGCGCCAAGCTGGCCCGCTCGGCCGGCGCATCGGTCCGCCTCGTCGCCAAGGACGGCCCCTACGCGCAGCTCCGCCTGCCGTCGGGCGAGATCCGCAACGTCGACGCGCGCTGCCGCGCCACGATCGGCGAGGTCGGCAACGCCGAGCAGTCGAACATCAACTGGGGCAAGGCCGGCCGCAAGCGCTGGCTCGGCGTCCGTCCGACCGTCCGCGGTGTCGCGATGAACCCGGTCGACCACCCGCACGGTGGTGGCGAGGGCAAGACGAGCGGTGGCCGCCACCCCGTCAGCCCGTGGGGTCAGGCCGAGGGCCGCACCCGCCGGCCGAACAAGCCGAGCGACAAGCTCATCGTCCGCCGCCGCCCGACCGGCAAGAAGAAGCGCTAGTAGGAGAGTCCGATGCCCCGCAGCCTCAAGAAGGGTCCGTTCGTCGACGACCACCTCCTCACCAAGGTGGTTCGCCAGAACGAGGCCGGCAGCAAGAACGTCATCAAGACGTGGTCGCGCCGCTCGATGATCGTCCCGGCCATGCTCGGCCACACGATCGCCGTGCACGACGGCCGCAAGCACATCCCGGTCTTCGTCACCGAGACGATGGTCGGCCACAAGCTGGGCGAGTTCGCGCCCACCCGCACCTTCCGCGGTCACGTGAAGGACGACAAGAAGGGTCGTCGCCGCTAAGCGCGGCGACGGAAGGAGAAGGCAATGGTTGAGTCGATCGCTCGCGTTCGTCACATCCGCGTGACCCCTCAGAAGGCCCGCCGCGTCGTCGACATGATCCGCGGCAAGCAGGCCGAGGAGGCCCTCGCGATCCTGAAGTTCGCCCCGCAGGGCGCCTCGGAGCCGGTCTACAAGCTCGTCGCCTCGGCGATGGCGAACGCCCGGGTCAAGGCCGACGCGACGAACGAGTTCCTCGACGACGCCGACCTGTACGTGTCGCGCGCATTCGTCGACGAGGGCACCACGCTCAAGCGGTTCCAGCCGCGTGCACAGGGTCGCGCGTTCCGCATCAACAAGCGGACGAGCCACATCACCGTCGTGCTCGCGACGCCGACCACGGAGGACGAGAAGTAATGGGACAGAAGGTCAACCCGTACGGCTTCCGCCTCGGCATCACCACCGACCACGTGTCGCGCTGGTTCGCCGAGTCGACCAAGCCGGGGCAGCGCTACGCCGACTACGTGGCCGAGGACGTGCGCATCCGCAGGATGCTCGCGACGAGCCTCGACCGCGCCGGCGTCGCCCGCATCGAGATCGAGCGCACCCGCGACCGCGTCCGCGTCGACATCCACACCGCCCGTCCGGGCATCGTGATCGGTCGCCGCGGCGCCGAGGCCGAGCGCATCCGCGCCGACCTCGAGAAGCTCACCGGCAAGCAGATCCAGCTGAACATCCTCGAGGTCAAGAACCCCGAGGCCTCGGCTCAGCTCGTCGCGCAGGGCATCGCCGAGCAGCTCAGCGCCCGCGTGGCATTCCGCCGCGCGATGCGCAAGGGCCTGCAGTCGGCGCAGCGCGCCGGTGCCAAGGGCGTCAAGATCAAGGTCTCGGGCCGCCTCGGCGGTGCCGAGATGAGCCGCAGCGAGTCGTACCGCGAGGGACGTGTGCCCCTGCACACGCTCCGGTCGAACATCGACTACGGCTTCTACGAGGCCCGCACCACCTTCGGCCGCATCGGCGTGAAGGTCTGGATCTACAACGGTGAGCTCACCAACCGCGAGCTGGCTCGCGAGCAGGCGAACCAGAAGCCGCAGCGCGAGCGTCGGGGCCCCCGCCGCGACGCGCCGGCAGCAGCAGGAGTCGAGGCGTAATCATGCTCATTCCCCGTCGAGTCAAGCACCGCAAGCAGCACCACCCGAAGCGCCGCGGTCAGGCCACCGGTGGCACGAAGGTCAGCTTCGGCGAGTTCGGCATCCAGGCGCTCACGCCTGCGTATGTCACGAACCGCCAGATCGAGGCCGCTCGTATCGCCATGACGCGCCACATCAAGCGCGGCGGCAAGGTGTGGATCAACATCTACCCCGACCGTCCGCTCACGAAGAAGCCCGCCGAGACCCGCATGGGCTCCGGCAAGGGCTCGCCCGAGTGGTGGGTCGCGAACGTCAAGCCGGGCCGCGTCCTGTTCGAGGTCGCCGGCGTCAACGAGGAGCTCGCACGCGAGGCGATGATGCGAGCCATTCACAAGCTGCCGCTCAAGGCACGCATCATCAAGCGCGAGGAGGCTGACGCATAATGGCGATCGGTTCCAAGGAGCTCCTGCCCGCCGAGCTCGCCAGCATGGACGACGAGCGTCTCGTCGTCGAGCTGAAGCGGGCCAAGGAGGAGCTGTTCAACCTGCGGTTCCAGTCGGCCACCGGCCAGCTGGACTCGCACGGCCGCCTGCGCGCCGTCAAGCGCGACATCGCGCGGCTGTACACCGTGATCCGCGAGCGCGAGCTCGGCATCAGCGCCTCCCCGGCGCCGGTCGAGAAGGCTGCGGACAAGAAGAAGTCGAAGAAGGCCGACGAGGCCGCGAAGGCCACTGAGGCCCAGGCTTCTGAGGACCAGAAGGCTGAGGACAACTGATGGCTACCACTGAGCAGCCCAAGGACGAGACCGTCCAGCGCGGCTACCGCAAGTCGCGCATCGGCTACGTCGTCTCCGACAAGATGGAGAAGACGGTCGTCGTCGAGGTCGAGGACCGCGTCAAGCACCCCCTCTACGGCAAGGTCCTGCGCAAGTCCTCGAAGGTCAAGGCGCACGACGAGCAGAACGCCGCCGGCATCGGCGACCGCGTCCTGATCGCAGAGACCCGCCCGACGAGCGCCACCAAGCGCTGGCGCCTCGTCGAGATCCTCGAGAAGGCCAAGTAGGCCTCGGCCTCGAAGGAGATCCAGACATGATCCAGCAGGAATCCCGCGTCAAGGTCGCCGACAACACCGGCGCCAAGCAGCTCCTGACCATCCGCGTCCTCGGCGGCTCCGGCCGTCGGTACGCGGGCCTCGGCGACACCATCGTCGCCACGGTCAAGGACGCCATCCCCGGCGGTGCCGTCAAGAAGGGCGATGTGGTCAAGGCCGTCATCGTCCGCACCGTGAAGTCCACCCGCCGTCCCGACGGCTCGTACATCAAGTTCGACGAGAACGCAGCGGTCATCCTGAAGAACGACGGAGACCCCCGCGGCACGCGCATCTTCGGCCCCGTCGGTCGCGAGCTCCGCGACAAGCGCTTCATGAAGATCGTCTCGCTCGCACCGGAGGTGATCTGACCCATGGCCAGCATCAAGAAGGGCGACCTCGTGCAGGTCATCGCCGGCGCGCGCGAGTCGCGCGGCGGCGACCGGGGGAAGACCGGTCGCGTGATCGAGGTCCTGCCCGAGCAGAACCGCGTGATCGTCGAGGGCGTCAACCTCGTCACCAAGCACATCAAGGTCGGCCAGACCAACCGCGGCACCCGCACGGGCGGCATCGAGACCCACGAGGCCCCGATCCACGTGTCGAACGTCGCGCTGATCGACCCCGAGACCAAGAAGCCCACCCGCGTCCGCCGCGAGGTCAAGACCGTCGAGAAGAACGGCGTCACGACCACGACGAAGGTCCGCGTCGCGAGCAAGTCGGGCAAGGAGATCAAGAGCAATGACTGACACCGCTGTGCGCCTGCCCCGGCTCAAGCAGCAGTACCGCGAGACGATCGTGCCGCAGCTCCGCGAGGACTTCGGCTACGGCAACGTCATGCAGGTGCCGGGCCTGACCAAGATCGTCGTCAACACGGGCGTCGGCGAGGCCGCGCGCGACTCGAAGGTGATCGAGGGCGCGATCCGCGACCTCACGCAGATCACCGGCCAGAAGCCGATGGTGACCGCCGCACGCAAGTCGATCGCGCAGTTCAAGCTGCGCGACGGCATGCCGATCGGTGCGCACGTGACGCTCCGCGGCGACCGCATGTGGGAGTTCCTCGACCGTCTGCTGACGCTCGCGCTGCCCCGCATCCGCGACTTCCGCGGCCTGAGCCCGAAGCAGTTCGACGGCAACGGCAACTACACGTTCGGCCTCCAGGAGCAGTCCGTGTTCCACGAGATCGACCAGGACAAGATCGACCGCGTCCGCGGGTTCGACATCACCGTCGTCACGACGGCGAAGTCGGACGACGAGGGTCGCGCGCTGCTCAAGGCGCTCGGCTTCCCCTTCCAGTCCTGACCCCATCGGCGCCGCCGGCGCCGAGCAGCTTCAAGGTCGCTGTCCGCGGAACGGGCAGCGAAACCAGAACGGAGAACCACCCATGACGATGACCGATCCGGTCGCCGACATGCTGACGCGTCTGCGCAACGCCAACACGGCGATGCACGACGAGGTCACGCTGCCGTCGTCGACCCTGAAGGCGAGCATCGCCGAGATCCTCGAGCGCGAGGGCTTCATCTCGGCCTGGAAGGTCGAGGACGCACGCGTCGGCAAGACGCTGACCCTCAGCCTGAAGTACGGCCCGAACCGCGAGCGCGCGATCGTCGGCCTCAAGCGCGTGTCGAAGCCCGGCCTCCGGGTGTACGCACGCTCGGCCGAGATCCCTCAGGTCCACGGCGGCCTCGGCGTCGCCATCCTGTCCACGAGCTCGGGCCTCCTCACGGACCGTGAGGCCGAGCAGAAGGGCGTCGGCGGGGAAGTCCTCGCCTACGTGTGGTGAGCTGACATGTCACGAATCGGACGTCTTCCCATCGACATCCCCTCGGGTGTCGACATCACGGTGCACGGCGACGTCGTCACCGTCAAGGGCCCCAAGGGCGAGCTCCAGGTCCCGATCGCCAAGCCGATCCAGGTCGAGGTGGCCGACGGCCAGATCCAGGTCACGCGCCCGGACGACGAGCGCGAGTCGCGCTCGCTGCACGGCCTGACCCGCACGCTGATCGCCAACGACATCCTCGGCGTCACGGAGGGCTACTCCAAGTCGCTCGAGGTCGTCGGCACCGGCTACCGCGTGGCGGCGAAGGGCACGGGCATCGAGTTCGCGCTCGGCTACTCGCACCCGATCAGCGTCGAGCCGCCCGCCGGCATCACGTTCACGGTCGAGGGCAACAACAAGGTCACCGTCAGCGGCATCTCGAAGCAGGCCGTCGGCGAGGTGGCCGCGAACCTCCGCAAGCTGCGCAAGCCGGAGCCCTACAAGGGCAAGGGCGTCCGCTACGCGGGCGAGCAGATCCGCCGCAAGGCTGGAAAGGCTGGTAAGTGATGGGCATCGGTACCCGAGGCAAGAGCAAGTCGGCTGCCCGCGGTCGTCGCCACGCACGCCTCCGCAAGAAGATCGTCGGCACCGCGTCGGTGCCGCGCCTGGTCGTCACCCGCTCGGCACGCCACGTGTTCGTGCAGGTCGTCGACGACTCGAAGGGCGTCACCGTGGCGTCCGCATCCACGATGGAGGCTGACCTCCGCGGCTTCGACGGCGACAAGACCGCCAAGGCGAAGCGCGTCGGCGAGCTCGTCGCGGAGCGCGCCAAGGCGGCCGGCATCGAGTCGGTCGTGTTCGACCGCGGCGGCAACCGCTACGCCGGTCGCGTCGCCGCGATCGCCGACGGCGCACGAGAGGCAGGGCTGGGACTGTGAGCGAAGAGAACAAGGACACGCAGGTGACGGACACCACGCAGCAGGCTGCGCCCGCTGAGGCCGGCCAGGGCGGCGACCACCGCGACGAGCCTCGCGAGCAGCGCCGCGGCAGCCGCGACCGCGGCACGCGCGGCGAGCGCGGGCGTCGTGACGACCGCGGCACGGAGAACCAGTTCCTCGAGCGCGTCGTGACGATCAACCGCGTCTCGAAGGTCGTCAAGGGCGGCCGCCGCTTCAGCTTCACGGCGCTCGTCGTCGTGGGCGACGGCGACGGCATGGTCGGCGTCGGCTACGGCAAGGCCCGCGAGGTCCCCACGGCCATCTCGAAGGGCGTCGAGGAGGCGAAGAAGAACTTCTTCCGCGTCCCCCGCATCGCCAAGACGATCCCGCACCCGGTGCAGGGCGAGGCCGCTGCCGGCGTCGTGCTGCTCCGTCCCGCTGCCGCCGGTACCGGTGTCATCGCGGGCGGCCCCGTGCGCGCCGTCCTCGAGTGCGCCGGCATCCACGACGTCCTGAGCAAGTCGCTCGGCTCGTCGAACTCCATCAACATCGTCCACGCGACGGTGGCGGCGCTGCGCCAGCTCGAGGAGCCCCGCGCAGTGGCCGCCCGTCGTGGCCTCGATGTCGACCGCGTCGTGCCGGAGCGCCTGCTCCGCGCCGAGGCGGAGCACACCAAGCACGAGGCTGAGATCGCGAAGGCGGCATCCAAGTGAGCAAGCTGAAGATCACGCAGATCAAGTCCGTGATCAGCGAGAAGCAGTACCAGCGCGAGACGCTGCGCTCGCTGGGCCTCAAGCGCATCGGCCAGTCGGTCGAGCGCGAGGACAACGAGCAGAACCGCGGTTACGTCAACACGGTCCGGCACCTCGTCAAGGTCGAGGAGATCCAGAATGACTGAGAAGAACGAGTCGGCCGAGCTGCCGTCGCTCAAGGTGCACCACCTCCGGCCCGCGCCGGGCGCGAAGACCGCCCGCACGCGCGTCGGTCGCGGTGAGGCGTCGAAGGGCAAGACGGCCGGTCGAGGCACGAAGGGCACGAAGGCCCGCTACTCGGTGCGTCCCGGCTTCGAGGGCGGCCAGCTGAACAGCGTCATGCGCGCTCCGAAGCTGCGCGGCTTCAAGAACCCGTTCCGCACGGAGTACCAGGTCGTCAACGTCGGCCAGCTGCAGGCGCTGTTCCCGAACGGGGGCGACGTCACCGTCGCCGACCTGGTCGCCAAGGGCGCCGTCCGCAAGAACGAGCTCGTCAAGGTGCTCGCCGGCGGCGAGCTGACGGTCGCGCTGACCGTCGCCGTCGACAAGGTCTCGGCAGCTGCTGAGCAGAAGATCGTGGCCGCAGGCGGCTCGGTCAAGTAAGTAGGCTGAGGGGCGGTCCGTGCGCGGGCCGCCCCACTTGCCATTCTCGGAAGGCTGCACGTGTTCAGTGCCATCGCACGCATCTTCAGGACGCGCGACCTGCGTCGGAAGATCCTCTTCACGCTCGCCATCGTGGCGGTGTTCCGGCTCGGGTCGTTCATCCCCGCGCCGTTCGTCGACTACGGCAACGTGCAGGAGTGCATCGCAGCGAACCAGACGGCCACCGGGCTCTACCAGCTGGTGAACCTGTTCTCCGGCGGCGCCCTGCTGCAGCTGAGCATCTTCGCGCTGGGCATCATGCCCTACATCACCGCGGCGATCATCGTGCAGCTGCTCCGCGTGGTGATCCCGCACTTCGAGGCGCTCTACAAGGAGGGCCAGTCGGGGCAGGCGAAGCTCACGCAGTACACGCGCTACCTCACGATCGCGCTCGGCGTGCTGCAGTCGACGACCCTCATCACCGTCGCGCGCTCCGGCGCGCTGTTCTCGGCCACCGGCGGCCCCGCGCTGCCCCAGTGCCAGAACCTGCTGACGAACGACTCGTGGTGGGCCATCTCGCTCATGATCCTCACCATGACGGCGGGCACCGGCCTCATCATGTGGCTCGGCGAGCTCATCACCGAGCGCGGCGTCGGCAACGGCATGTCGCTCCTCATCTTCACGTCGATCGCCGCGACGTTCCCCGGCGCCCTCGGCATCATCCTCGAGACGCAGGGCTTCAACACCTTCGTCATGGTGCTGCTCGTCGGCGTGCTCATCATGGGCCTCGTGGTCTTCGTCGAGCAGTCCCAGCGGCGCATCCCCGTCCAGTACGCGAAGCGCATGGTCGGCAGGCGGATGTACGGCGGCCAGTCCACCTACATCCCGATCAAGGTGAACATGGCCGGCGTCGTGCCCGTCATCTTCGCCTCGTCGCTGCTGTACCTGCCCGCGCTCGTCGCGCAGTTCAACATGCCCGCCGACGGCTCCGCGCCGGCCGACTGGGTGCTGTGGGTGCAGGCCAACTTCACGACCGGCGACCACCCGCTCTACATGCTGGTGTTCTTCCTGCTGATCGTCGGCTTCACCTACTTCTACGTCGCCATCACCTTCAACCCGGAGGACGTGGCCGACAACATGAAGAAGTACGGCGGCTTCATCCCGGGCATCCGCGCGGGACGGCCGACCGCCGAGTACCTCGACTACGTGCTCACCCGCATCACGTTCCCCGGATCGATCTACCTGGGTCTGATCGCGCTCATCCCGCTGATCGCGCTCGCCACGGTCGGCGCCAACCAGAACTTCCCGTTCGGCGGCGCCTCGATCCTCATCATCGTCGGCGTCGGCCTCGAGACGGTCCGCCAGATCGACGCGCAGCTGCAGCAGCGCCACTACGAAGGGCTCATCCGCTAGATGCCGAACCTCCTCATCGTCGGCCCGCCCGGTGCGGGCAAGGGCACGCAGGCTGCCAGGATCGCGACCGCGCTCGGCGTGCCCGCGGTGTCGACCGGAGACATCTTCCGGCAGAACATCAAGGAGCAGACCGAGCTCGGCCAGCGCGTGACGGCGATCCTCGACGCGGGGGACTACGTGCCCGACGAGCTCACGAACGAGCTCGTCGACGACCGGCTCGCGCAGGACGACGCCGCCGAGGGCTACCTGCTCGACGGCTACCCGCGCACGGCGGGGCAGGTCGAGTTCCTCGACGGCGTGAACCTGCGCCGCGGCGAGCAGCTCGACGCGGTGATCCGGCTCGTCGCCGACACCGAGGAGGTCGTCCGACGCCTGCTCGCGCGCGCCGAGCAGCAGGGCCGCAGCGACGACACCGAGGCGGTCATCCGCCGCCGGCTCGAGGTCTACGAGCGCGAGACCGCGCCGCTGATCGCGATCTTCGGCGACCGCGACCTCGTGGTGGAGGTCGACGGCATCGGCGCCGTCGACGAGGTGACCGACCGCATCCTCGCCGGCCTGGCCGAGCGCGGCATCCGCGCCTGATGCGCGGGCGCGGGCCCTACAAGTCGCGGCGCGAGCTCGCCGGGATGCGCGAGCCGGGCCGCATCACCGCGCTCGCCCTCGAGGCGGTGGAGGCGGCGATCGCCCCGGGCGTCACGACGCTCGAGCTCGACGCGATCGCCGAGCGCGTGATCCGCGAGCACGGCGCGGTGCCGAACTTCCAGCTCGAGCCCGGCTACGAGCACACGCTCTGCGTCAACGTCAACGACGTCGTCGTGCACGGCATCCCCGACGACGCACCGCTGCAGCCGGGCGACCTCATCACCGTCGACTGCGGCGCGACGATCGGCGGCTTCCACGGCGACGCCGCCATCTCGGTCGTCGTGCCCGGCGGCGACCCCGAGACCGCGGCTGCGCGGCAGCGGCTCAGCGACGTCACGCGGGGCGCGCTCTGGGCTGGCGTCGCCGCGCTCGCCGGCGCCAAGCAGCTCGGCGAGGTAGGCATCGCGATCGAGGAGCACATCGAGGCGCACAGCGACTACGGCATCAGCGAGGACTACATCGGCCACGGCATCGGCGCGAGCATGCACGAGGACCCGCCGGTGTTCAACTACCGCACCCGCGTCATGGGGCCAGCCGTGAAGCCGGGCCTGTGCGTGGCGATCGAGCCCATCATCCACGCCGGCAGCATCGAGACCACGGTCGACGACGACGGCTGGAGCGTGCGCAGCGCCGACGGCGCCGACGCGTGCCAGTGGGAGCACTCCGTCGCGGTCCATTCGGGTGGCATCTGGGTGCTCACGGCGCTCGACGGCGGCGCCGCGGGCCTCGCCCCGTTCGGCATCGAGCCGACCCCGATCCCCGACCGCTGAGGCTGCCCGCCCGCTCCCGGGAGCCGGTGGTAGCGTGACTGCACCCGGGCCGGTCGCGGCCCCGTCGCGGAGGAGCAGCATGGCCGAGCGCACCGTCACCGTCGAGTCGTCGCACGGGCTGCACGCCCGGCCCGCCTCCCTCTTCGCGCAGGCCGCAGGGCGCGCATCCTCGCCCGTCACGGTCGCGAAGGGCGACAAGCAGGTGAACGCCGCGAGCATCCTGTCGGTGATCTCGCTCGGCGTGAACAAGGGCGACACCGTCACGATCACGACCGACGACGAGACGGCGCTCGACGAGCTCGAGCAGCTGCTCGCCACCGACCACGACGCCTGATCCCCTTCACAGCACGGAGTCGACGATGACCACCACCGCACCCGCCGGACAGAGGGGCGGGGCGCGCGTCGCCGTCCAGAGGTTCGGCACCTTCCTGTCCGGCATGATCATGCCGAACATCCCGGCGCTCATCGCCTGGGGCATCCTGACCGCGCTCTTCATCCCGGTCGGGCCCCTCCCGAACGAGAGCCTCGCGAGCATCGTCGGCCCGACGATCCACTACCTGCTGCCCATCCTCATCGCCGGCACCGGCGGCCGGATGGTCTACGGCACGCGCGGCGCGGTGGTCGGTGCCTTCGCGGTCATGGGCGCGATCGCCGGCTCCGACTGGCTCATCGCCCAGTTCAACGCCGCGCAGCCCGAGGGCAGCGGCGAGCTCGGCCAGGTGCACATGTTCATCGGCGCGATGATCCTCGGCCCGCTCTCGGCCTGGGTCATGCAGCAGCTCGACAAGCTGTGGGACGGCAAGGTCAAGGCCGGCTTCGAGATGCTCGTCAACATGTTCTCGGCCGGCATCGTCGCGTTCGTGATGGGCCTCGTCGGCTTCTACGTCGTCGCGCCGGTCGTGAACTGGATCATGTCGGTCGTCGGCGGCGCCGTCGGCTGGCTCGTCGAGACGGGCCTGCTGCCGATCGCCTCGCTGCTCATCGAGCCGGCGAAGGTCTTCTTCCTCAACAACGCCATCAACCACGGCGTGCTCACGCCGCTCGGCACCACCGAGGTGGCCGCCGACGGCAGCTCGATCCTCTTCCTGCTCGAGGCCAACCCCGGACCGGGCCTCGGCCTGCTGCTGGCGTTCTCGGTCTTCGGCGTCGGCGCCGCGCGCGCCACCGCTCCCGGTGCCGCCATCATCCAGTTCCTGGGCGGCATCCACGAGGTCTACTTCCCCTACGCGCTCATGAAGCCGATCCTCATCGCCGCGCTCGTGCTCGGCGGCGCCTCGGGCGTCGCGACGAACATGCTGCTCGGCACGGGGCTCGCCGGTCCCGCGGCGCCCGGCAGCATCTTCGCCGTCGGCGCGCAGGCGCTGCTCGTCGGGGGCGGCAACCTCGTCGGCGTGCTGCTGTCGGTCGTGATCGCGGCCGCGGTGACCTTCGCCGTCGCCGCCGTCATCCTGCGCGCGAGCCGCAAGCGCGACCTCGAGCGCGAGGCCGCCGGCGACGACGCGCTCGGCGCCGCGGTCGCGCAGACGCAGGCCAACAAGGGCAAGCCGTCCGAGGCGCTGTCGGGCCTCACGGCCGCGGGCGCGGCGGGCGCCGCGACCGCCACCGCGACCGACCGCACCGCACCCTCGGACGCGCACGAGCCCATCCACCGCATCGTCTTCGCCTGCGACGCGGGCATGGGGTCGAGCGCGATGGGCGCGAGCGTGCTGCGCAGCAAGTTCAAGAAGGCGGGCCTCGAGGACGTCGACGTGAAGAACGTCGCGATCGCCAACCTCGACGGCGGCGAGGACCTCATCATCACGCACCAGGACCTCACCGCCCGCGCGCAGCAGCGCAACCCGCGCGCGACGCACGTGTCGGTCGAGAACTTCATGAACAGCCCGAAGTACGACGACGTCGTCAGGCTCGTCGCCGAAGCCAACGCCACCGACTGAGGAGTCCCATGCCCGTCCTGTCCGTCGACCAGATCACCACCAGCCCTCGCGCCACCACGAAGGACGAGGCGATCCAGGAGGCGGCCGACATGCTCGTCGCCGCCGGGGCCGTCACGCCCGACTACGCCGAGGCGATGCGCGAGCGCGAGCGGAGCGTCTCGACGTACATGGGCAACCTGCTGGCCATCCCGCACGGCACGAACGAGTCGAAGGACGCGATCCTCGACTCCGCGCTGTCGGTGGCCCGCTACGAGACGCCGCTCGACTGGGACGGCAACCCCGTGCGGTTCGTCGTCGGCATCGCCGGCAAGGACGGCGGGCACCTCGAGATCCTGTCGAAGATCGCGGTGGTGTTCGCCGACGAGGACGAGGTGGCCAAGCTCGAGGCGGCGCCCGACGCGGCGGCGATCCTCGAGCTGCTCGGCGACGTCAACGAGTGATGCGCGCCGTCCACTTCGGGGCCGGCAACATCGGCCGCGGCTTCGTCGGGCTGATCCTGCACCGCGCCGGCTACGAGGTGGCGTTCGTCGACGTCAACGCGGAGCTCATCGCGATGCTCCAGGCGGCGGATGCGTACCAGGTGCGCGAGGTCGGGCCCGAGGCGCGCGTGCACACGGTCACGGGCTTCACCGGCATCGACTCGAGGGCCGACCCCGACGCGGCCGCGCGGGCGGTCGCCGAGGCCGACGTCGTCACGTGCGCGGTCGGGCCGAACGCGATGCGCTTCATCGCGCCGGTGATCCGCGCGGGGCTCGCGCTCCGCTCCGGCGCCCCGGTGACGGTGATGGCGTGCGAGAACGCGATCGGCGCCTCCGACACGCTCCGCGAGCACGTGCTCGAGGGCGCGCCCGAGCTCGCAGACCGCGCGGTCTTCGCGAACACGGCCGTCGATCGCATCATCCCGCCGCAGGACCCGCACGGGCTCGACGTGGTCGTCGAGGACTTCTTCGAGTGGTCGATCGACCGGCGGCCGTTCGCGGGCCGCGAGCCGAGCATCCCCGACGCCCACTTCGTCGACGACCTGGCGCCCTTCATCGAGCGCAAGCTCTTCACCGTCAACACCGGGCACGCGACCACCGCCTACGCGGGGTGGATGCGCGGCATCCCGACCATCGCCGAGGCGCTCGAGCACCCCGAGATCCGGCACGCGGTCGAGGCGGCGCTCGCCGACACGTCGCGGCTGCTGGTCGCGAGGTTCGGCTTCGACGCCGCGCAGCACGGCGCGTACGTCGAGCGCGCGCTCGCGCGGTTCGAGAACCCGGCGCTGCCCGACACGTGCGAGCGCATCGGCCGGCAGCCGCTGCGCAAGCTCTCGCGCCACGAGCGGTTCGTGGAGCCCGCGGCGCAGCTGCTCGAGCGGGGCGAGCCGGCCGACGCGCTCGTCGCGGCGATCGGCACGGCGCTGCGCTTCGACGCGCCCGGCGACGAGGAGGCGGTCGAGCTGCAGCGGCTGCTCGCCGAGCTCGAGCCGGCGGCCCTCGTCGCGCAGGTGATGGGCATCGAGGCGGGGCACCCGCTCGCGCCGCAGCTCGTGGCCGCGGTCGCCGAGGCGCAGGCGCGCTGAGGGGCGCCGGCCGGCTCGCCTCGGCCGGTCGCGCTGACCGGTCGCCCTGCCCGGTCGCCCTGGCCGGGCGCTCCGGGCCGCCGCTAGCGTGAGGCCATGAGCCTCGTCGCGCTGCTGCGCCGGTACCCGCTCGTGTCGGCGACGCTCGTCGTCGCCGCCGCGGGCGGCCTGCTCGCGCTCACGCCCGCGGCGTGGCTCGTGCCGTGGGTCGTCGGCGGCTGGGCGGCCGCGATGGCGGCGCGCGCTGCTGTCGGCATGGTGCGCGACCTGCTCGCCGGGCACGCCGGCATCGACCTGCTCGCGATCGTGGCCGTCACCGCGACCGTGCTCGTGGGGGAGCACTGGGCCGCGCTCATCGTCGTGCTCATGCTCACCGGCGGCGAGGCGCTCGAGGACTACGCCGCCCACCGGGCGCGCGCCGACCTGTCGCGGCTGCTCGAGCGCGCCCCGTCGCGGGCGCACATCGAGCGCGAGGGGCGGCTCGACACCGTCGACGTCGGCGAGGTCGCGATCGGCGACGTGCTGGTCGTGAAGCCGAACGAGATCGTGCCGGTCGACGCGGTGCTGCTCGACGTGCCGGCCGAGCTCGACCTGTCGTCGCTCACGGGGGAGTCGCTGCCGGTCGAGGTGGCGGTCGGCGGCGCGGTGCCCTCCGGCGCCGTGAACGGCGCGGCGGCGGTGCGGATGCGCGCCGAGCGCGCCGCCGTCGACAGCCAGTACCAGGCCATCGTGCGGCTCGTCGAGCAGGCGAGCGAGCAGAAGGCGCGCACGGTGCGGCTCGCCGACCGCTACGCGGTGCCCTTCACCGTCGGCGCGCTCGCGATCGCCGGCGCCGCCTGGTGGCTCTCGGGCGACGCCACGCGCTTCGCGGAGGTGCTCGTCGTCGCCACCCCGTGCCCGCTGCTCATCGCGGCACCGGTGGCGTTCATGGCCGGCATGAGCCGCGCCGCCCGCGCGGGCGTGGTCGTGAAGGGCGGCGACGTGCTCGAGCGGCTCGCGCGCGCGCAGACGTTCGTCTTCGACAAGACCGGCACGCTGACCGGCGGCGAGCCGCAGCTCGAGGAGGTGCGCGCCGCCGACCCGTCGCGCACGCTGTCGCTCGCGGCGGCCGCGGAGCGCTACTCGACGCACGCGCTCTCGGGGGCCGTGCTGCGCGCGGCCGAGGCCCGCGCGCTCGCGGTGCCCGACGCATCCGACGCCCGGGAGACGGCGACGAACGGCGTCGAGGCGACGGTCGCGGGGCAGCACGTCGTCGTGGGCAAGCGGGCCTACGTCGAGCGGTTCGCGGGCGCCGTGCCCGAGCAGCGGCTCGAGCCCGGGCAGGTCGCCGTGTACGTGGCGATCGGCGGCGAGGACGGCGGGGCGCTCGTGCTGCGCGACCGGCTGCGGCCGGAGGCGGCCGCGACCGTGGCGGCGCTGCGCGCGGGCGGCGCCGAGCTGCTCATGCTCACCGGCGACGCGCGCGCGACCGCCGAGCACGTCGGGCGCGAGGTCGGCATCGACCGCGTGCAGGCCGACTGCCTGCCCGCCGACAAGGTCGAGGCGGTGCGCGGCGCGACCCGGCGCCCGGTGGTGATGGTCGGCGACGGCATCAACGACGCGCCCGTGCTGGCGGTCGCCGACGTGGGCATCGCGATGGGCGCGCGGGGCGCGACGGCGGCGAGCGACTCGGCGGATGCGGTCGTGCTCGTCGAGGACGTCGGCGCGGTCGAGCGCGTGGCCCGCATCGCGCGCGACACGGTGCGCATCGCGCTCCAGAGCATCTGGCTCGGCATCGCGATCTCGGTCGGGCTGATGGCGGTCGCGGCGCTCGGGCACCTGCCGGCGATCGCGGGCGCGTGGCTGCAGGAGCTCGTCGACCTCATCGCGATCCTCGGGGCGCTGCGCGCCCTCGGGCCGCGCCGTGAGCGGCACCCGGGGCCGGCGGTCGAGCGCCCGGGCGCTCCGGCGGCGAGGTCTGTGAGGATGGAGCCGTGACGATCGGGACGGGGCCGCGATGCTGACGGCAGGGCCGGGATGCTGACGCGCGGCGCGCGCCGCCAGGGGCGCTCGAGCGCGAACCCCCGGCAGCGGCTGCTGCACGGCTGGGACTGGGCGGACGCGGCCATCGAGCTCGAGGAGATCGCGCCCGGCAGCCGCGTGCTCGCGTCGGCGGGCGCGGGCGAGCTCGTCGCGGCGCTCGCGGACGCCGGGCACCGGGTGACCGCGATCGGCGCCAACCGCGAGCAGACCGACTACGCGCGGCGCAGGGTCGCGGGCGGCGCGTTCGAGCCCGGGTCGGCGGAGCGGCTCATGGACGTGGGGCGCGGCATGGTGCGCGCCGCGAGCCCCGCGTGGAGCCGTCGCCGCGTGCGCGCGTTCCTGCAGGAGACCGACCCGATGCGCGCCGAGGCGCACTGGAAGGAGCGGCTCGACAACCGCACGCTCGCCTCGATCCTGAAGACGATGCTCGGCCCGGCCGGGGCGCTGTCGGCCCTCGTGCTGCGCGACTTCGCCACGCCCATCCCACCCCACTTCGACGAGGCGATCCGCGGCCGCATCGCTCGCGCGCTGCGCAAGCACGCGCCCGCCGGCAACCCCTTCGCGTGGCGGCTGCTGCTGGGGGAGGAGCTGCCCGGGCACCGCGCGCCGGCCGTCGACCCGGCGTCGGTCGCGTGGACCGCCGAGCCTGTGCTCGACCACCTCGAGCGGATCGCCCCGGGCACGTACGACGCCATCTCGCTCTCGAACGTCATCGACGGCGCGAACGAGCGGTGGGTGCGCGACCTCCGGAAGGCGGCGCTGCGCGCGGTCGTGCCGGGCGGACCCGTCATCGCGCGCACCTTCGCGACCACGATGGACGACGAGGCGGCGAAGCGGGCGCGGCGCGACCGCTCGATGCTGTGGGGCGCGATCGTCGTGCAACGCGCTGGAGCGTGAGGCGCGGCGACACGCCCGGCTTGCGCGAGCGGGCACTTCCCGCGTAGAGTCGACCGTTGGTGTCATGCGCGCTCTGCGCGTGCCACTCGCACGACCGGCAACCAGTATTGAAGAGGCTATGGCCAAGAAAGACGGCGTCATCGAGATCGAAGGCTCGGTGAACGAGGCGCTCCCCAACGCGATGTTCCGCGTGGAGCTCTCGAACGGGCACATCGTGCTCGCACACATCTCCGGCAAGATGCGGCAGAACTACATCCGCATCCTGCAGGGCGATCGGGTGATCGTGGAGCTCAGCCCCTACGACCTCACCCGCGGGCGCATCGTCTACCGCTACAAGTAACCGGCTGCCGGGCAAGGAACGGCTCGCGCGACCGCGCGAGCACGAGGCCAGCGAGGAAACGAACACATGAAGGTCAACCCCAGCGTCAAGAAGATCTGCGACAAGTGCAAGGTGATCCGCCGGCACGGTCGCGTGATGGTCATCTGCGACAACCCGCGCCACAAGCAGCGCCAGGGCTGAGCCCCGGCTCGCTCGCTGAGCGGCACGCACAACTGAACACGATCCTGCAGCGGTAAGAGCTCTCTTCGAGAGGGACACCTTGGGGGGAGGCCCAGGCACCTCCGCTGCACCACACCTCCCATACTCCTTAGGAGACACACGATGGCACGCATCGCAGGTGTCGACATCCCGCGCGAGAAGCGCGTGGAGATCGCACTGACGTACATCTTCGGCGTCGGCCGCACCCGGTCGGTCGCAACGCTCGAGGCCCTCGGCATCGACCGCAGCATCCGCGTCAAGGACCTGACCGACGAGCAGCTGGTCGCTCTGCGCGACCACATCGAGGGCACGTTCAAGGTGGAGGGCGACCTGCGCCGCGAGGTGGCAGCAGACATCCGCCGCAAGGTCGAGATCGGCTCGTACGAGGGCATCCGCCACCGTCGCGGCCTCCCCGTGCGCGGTCAGCGCACCAAGACGAACGCGCGCACCCGCAAGGGCAAGAAGCAGACGGTCGCCGGCAAGAAGAAGGCCGGCCGCTAGGCCGCTCGGAGGGTAGAGGAACATGGCAGCTCCCAAGTCCGCGGTTCGCAAGCCGCGCAAGAAGGACAAGAAGAACATCGCGGTGGGCCAGGCCCACATCAAGTCGACGTTCAACAACACGATCGTCTCGATCACCGACATCACCGGCGCCGTCGTCACGCAGGCCTCGGGTGGCGCTGTCGGCATGAAGGGCTCGCGCAAGTCGACGCCCTACGCCGCGCAGCTCGCCGCCGAGTCGGCCGCGCGCCAGGCGCAGGACCACGGCATGAAGAAGGTCGACGTCTTCGTCAAGGGCGCGGGCTCCGGCCGCGAGACGGCCATCCGCTCGCTCCAGGCCGCAGGCCTCGAGATCGGCGCGATCCACGACGTGACGCCGCAGGCGCACAACGGCGTTCGCCCGCCGAAGCCGCGCCGCAACTAGTCGCTCCTGCCGGGCAGGCGAATCACGCCTGCCCGGCATTCCGCCGTCACTGAACACGCGAGTCATATAGCGGACTCGCGACCGAAAGGAACCGACACGTGCTGATCGCCCAGCGCCCCACTGTCACCGAGGAGTCCATCGCCGAGCACCGCTCGCGATTCACGATCGAGCCGCTCGAGCCCGGCTTCGGCTACACCCTCGGCAACTCCCTCCGCCGCACCCTGCTGTCGTCCATCCCGGGCGCCGCCGTCACGAGCATCCGCCTCGACGGCGTGCTGCACGAGTTCTCGACGATCGCCGGTGTCAAGGAGGACGTCACCGAGATGATCCTCAACATCAAGCAGCTCGTGGTCTCGTCGGAGCACGACGAGCCCGTGGTCGCCTACCTCTCGCGCCAGGGCGCGGGCACGGTGACGGCCGCCGACATCACGGCTCCGGCCGGTGTCGAGATCCACAACCCCGAGCTCGTGCTCGCGACGCTGAACGACTCGGCGAAGCTGCAGCTCGAGCTGACGATCGAGCGCGGCCGCGGCTACGTCTCGGCGGCGCAGAACCGCGACGAGTTCGCCGAAGCCGGGGTCATCCCGATCGACTCGATCTACTCGCCCGTGCTCAAGGTCACCTACCGCGTCGAGGCGACGCGTGCCGGTGAGCGCACCGACTTCGACTCGCTCGTCGTCGACGTCGAGTCGAAGCCGGCCATCACGCCGCGCGACGCGATCGCATCGGCCGGCCGCACGCTCGTCGAGCTCTTCGGCCTGACGCGCGACCTGAACGCCGAGGCCGAGGGCATCGAGATCGGCCAGGCGCCGGCGGAGGCCATCGGCTCCGGCGAGCTCGCCACGCCGATCGAGGAGCTCGACCTGTCGGTCCGCTCGTACAACTGCCTCAAGCGCGAGGGCATCAACACGGTGTCCGAGCTCGTGGCGCTGAGCGAGACGCAGCTGATGAACATCCGCAACTTCGGCCAGAAGTCGGTCGATGAGGTCAAGGACAAGCTCGTCGAGCTCGGCCTGTCGCTCAAGGACGCCGTGCCCGGCTTCGACGGCGCGCACTTCTACAGCGGTTACGACGAGGACGCTCGCTGAACGCGGGCCGACTGAAGAACTAGAGGGATACGAACCATGCCCAAGCCCACCAAGGGTCCCCGCCTCGGAGGCGGCCCGGCGCACGAGCGCCTGCTGCTCGCGAACCTCGCGGCCGCGCTGTTCACGCACAAGTCGATCAAGACGACCGAGACGAAGGCCAAGCGCCTGCGTCCGATCGCCGAGCGGCTCATCACGTTCGCGAAGCGCGGCGACCTGCACGCGCGCCGTCGCGTGCTCGCCGTGATCGGCGACAAGGGCGTCGTGCACGAGCTCTTCACCGAGATCGCTCCGCTCGTCGCCGAGCGCGAGGGCGGCTACACCCGCATCACGAAGCTCGGCTTCCGCAAGGGCGACAACGCCCCCATGGCGCAGATCGAGCTCGTGCTCGAGCCGGTCTCGAAGAAGCCGTCGAAGTCGAAGGCCGCCGCTGCCGCGTCGACCGCCGCCGCCGACCAGGAGGCCGCGGAGGCCAAGGCCGACGAGGCCGACGAGGCTGAGGTCGACCCGACGGAGGCCGCCGAGGCCGACGCCGCCGCGGCCGACGTCGAGGCGCCCGAGTCGGGCGACGAGGCTGTCGAGGCCGAGCCCAAGGGCGACGACGCCAAGTAGTCCGTCCGCTCGAGAGGGGGTCCCGCATGCGCGGGGCCCCCTCTCGTCATGCGGCGCCGCGGCCGCGGCTCAGCGGCGCTGCGCGGCCGCGATCTCGGTCGCCGCGAGCACGAGGCCGAGGTGCGAGAACGCCTGCGGGAAGTTGCCCCAGTGGTGGCCGGTGGCCGGGTCGATCTCCTCGGCGAGCAGGCCCACGTCGTTGCGGAGCGCCACGAGGCGGTCCATGAGCGCCGTGGCGTCGTCGAGGCGCCCGCACTGGGCGTAGGCGATCACGAGCCAGAAGCCGCACAGCACGAACGGGTGCTCGTCGCCGGCGAGGCCGTCGAGGCCCGTCGTGCGGTAGCGCAGCGGCAGCCCGTCGACGAGCAGCTCCTGCTCGATGCGCGCGACGGTGCCGAGGAACCGGGGGTCGTCGGCGTCGACGATCCCGATCGTCGGCAGCTGCAGCAGCGAGGCGTCGACGTCGCTCGTGCCGTAGTGCTGGCGGAACGAGCCGGTCGTCTCGTCGAAGCCCTCCGTGAGCACCTCCTCGCGCAGCGCATCCCGCAGCGCGATCCAGCGCGTCGGGTCGCCGTCGCATCCCTCCTCCTCCACGGCCCGCACGCCGCAGTCGAATGCGGCCCACATCATGGCGCGCGAGTGCGTGAAGCGCTGGGGCTGGCCGCGCATCTCCCACAGCCCGTGGTCGGGGCGCTCCCAGTGCGTCGCGAGCTCGTCGAGCAGCGCCCGCTGCAGGTGCCACGAGTCGTGGGTGTCGTCGAGCCCGATCGCGCGGAGCCGCTGGAGCGTGAGCATCACCTGGCCGAGCACGTCGTGCTGGCGCTGGTCGGCGGCGCCGTTGCCGATGCGCACGGGCGCCGCGCCGCCGTAGCCCGGCAGGTGCGGCAGCTCGCGCTCGAGCAGATCGCGGCCGCCGTCGCGCCGGTACATGATGCGCATGTCCTCCGGGTCGCCGGCGATCGCACGCAGCAGCCAGTCGCGCCAGAGCTCCACCCTGCCGGTGAGCCGCACCGCGAGCATCGCGTCGACGGTGAGGGATGCGTCGCGCAGCCACGTGAAGCGGTAGTCCCAGTTGCGCTCGCCGCCGGGGTCCTCCGGCAGCGAGGTGGTGGGCGCGGCGAGGATGCCACCGGTCGTCTGGTCGGTGAGCGCCCGGAGCACGAGCACGCTCGTCTGCACGGCCTCGAGGTAGGGGCCCTCGTAGTCGAGCTCGGCGAGCCACTCGGCCGACTCGGCGACCGTCGTCTCGAGCACCTCGGGCTCGCCGACAGGCGCCCCGATCGGCAGCCAGGAGTGCTGCCAGCACAGGTCGAGCACGAAGCGGTCGCCCTCGCGCACGGTGAAGGTCGCGCGGTGCGCGTGCTCGTGCGCCCGCGGCAGCGGGGCGCCGCGCAGCACGAGCCGGTCGGGGCCGGCGACGGCGACGAGCACCTCCTCGCCGCGGTCGTGCTCGCGCCGGAACCAGGGCGGCACGGCGCCGTAGCCGAAGCGCACGACGAGCTCCTGCTCGAGCTCGACCTCGCCCGCGACCCCCTCGATCACGCGCACGACGTCGGCCCGGTCGTCGCCGGTGGGCATCGCATCCGTCACCCGCACCGTGCCCGTCGCCGTCTCGTGCGTCGTCTCGAGCACGAGGCTGCCCGGCAGGTAGCGGCGCGTGGAGGTCGCCTCGCCCGCAGGGCCGATGCGCCAGTGCCCGTGCTCGCGATCGCCGAGGATCGCCGCGAAGCACGCGTGGGAGTCGAAGTGGGGCAGGCAGAGCCAGTCGATCGCGCCGTCGCGGCCGACGAGCGCCGCCGTGCTCCGGTCGCCGATCATGGCGTAGTCCTCGATGGGCTGGGGCATGCGGCGAGGCTATCGAGCGCGCCTCCGCGTCCCGTCCACGCGGCTCCTGCATAGGCTTGCCGCATGCCCCGCATCCGCCTCGACCTCGCGTACGACGGCGGCGGCTTCGCGGGCTGGGCGGCGCAGCCGGGGCTGCGCACCTGCCAGGGCGAGCTCGAGCGGGCACTCGCGACCGTGGCGCGCGAGCCGGTGCGGGTGACGGTCGCCGGGCGCACGGATGCTGGGGTGCACGCGAGCGGGCAGGTCGCGCACGCCGACGTGCCGGCCGCGCTCGCGCCCGCGACCCCCGATGAGGGAGAGCGGCTCGCGCTGCGGCTCTCGCGGCTCGCGTCGCGCGAGGGCGACCTCGTGGTGCGGGGCGCGTCGCTCGCGCCCGCCGGCTTCGACGCGCGCTTCTCGGCGGTCTCGCGCTCGTACCGCTACCGGATCGTGACGGGGCCGGCCGACCCGCTCGAACGTCGCACGGCCGCCCACGTGCCGCAGCCGCTCGACGCCGACGCGATGGCGCGCTGCGCCGAGGCGCTCGTGGGGCTGCGCGACTTCGCCGCCTTCTGCCGCCCGCGCGAGGGCGCGACGACGATCCGCGAGCTGCGCGAGTTCACGTGGCGGCGCGACGGGCAGCTGCTGACCGCGTCGCTCACGGCCGACGCGTTCTGCCACTCGATGGTGCGGGCGCTCGTCGCCGCGTGCGTGCGGGTGGGCGAGGGCCGGCTCGGGCTCGCGCAGGCCGAGGCGCTGCTGCAGGAGCGCCGCCGCTCGGCGCTCACGGGCCTCATGCCCGCGCGCGGCCTCACGCTCGTCGCGGTCGGCTACCCGCCCGACGCCGAGCTCGCGGCGCAGGCCGATCGTGCGAGGGCGCGGCGGAGCGAGGCCGACCTCGACGACTGAGCGTCGCGCTCGAGCCGGCCTCAGGCGGCGAGGGCCTCGCGCAGCTCGTCGACGGAGTCGACGATCCGGTCGGCGCCGGCCTCGGCGAGCTCGGCGTGGCCGCCGTAGCCGTAGGCGACCCCGATCGAGCGGATGCCGAGCTCGCGCGCCGACGCGATGTCGTTGACGCGATCGCCGACCATCACGACGGCGTCCGCGGGCAGCCCGATCGAGTCGATCGCGCGCGCGATCACCTCGGCCTTCGAGTGGCCGGCCTCCCCGTCGATGCGCCCGTGCACGCCGCGGAAGCGGTGGCGCAGGGCGTAGTGCTCGATCACCGCCTCGGCGTCGCGCTGGATCTTGTGGGTCGCGACCGCGAGCTGCCGTCCGGCGCCGTGCAGGTCGGCGATGAGCGCGTCCACGCCCGGGTAGAGGGTCGAGTCGACGAGGCCGCCGTCGGCCATCCGAGCTCGGAACGCCGTCAGCGCAGCGTCGATCTCGGCGGGCGAGCGGCCCGACTCCGCGAGCACGGTGACGAGCGGTGGGCCGAGCCAGCGCACGAGCTCGGTCTCGCTCGGCACCTCCCAGCCGACGGCCTCGTGCATGTGCCGCAGGCTCGCGAGGAGGCCCTGCTTGGAGTCGGTGAGGGTGCCGTCGAGGTCGAAGATGATGCCGCTGGGAGTCATGTCCCTCCATCATCCCAGAGATCAGATCTCGCGGTCCGGATCCCGCTCGACGCCTAGGATGGAGGGCGGCCGAGGCAGAGCTCGGCAGGAGCCGGAGCGCAGTCATGGCCGAGCAGCCGCACGCATTCGATCAGGCCTTCCGCGGCTACGACCGCGAGCAGGTCGACGCCGCCCTCGCGCAGCTGCGCGAGGCGCTCGCCGAGGTCGAGCGGGGCCGCGAGCAGGCGGCGCTCGACAGCGAGGCGCGGCTGCAGCACCTCACCGAGGACCTCGACGCGGCCGTCGCGCGCGCCGACCAGGCCGAGTCGCGCATGCTGCGCCTCGCCCAGCAGGTGCAGGCCCTCGACGACGACGCGGCCTCCGACGACGACGAGGGCGCCGACGCCGCCGACGGGCGGCAGACCCGCGTGCGCTTCGCCGAGATCCTGCGCGTCGCCGAGGACCAGGCGTCGACGCTCGTCACCAACGCCTCGACCTCCGCGCAGCGCGTGCTCGACGACGCGAACGCCGAGCGGGACCGCATCCGCCGCGACGCGCAGGAGGAGGCGCAGCGCGTGCTGCAGGAGGCCCAGCACGAGGCCGAGCTCGCCCGCCGCCGCAGCGAGACCGAGCAGACCGCGCACCGCGCGCGGATCGAGGCCGAGCTCGGCTCGCTCGGCGAGAAGGTCGCGCAGGCCGATCGCGAGGCGCAGGTGCTGCTCGGCGAGGCCGAGCGGGCCGCCGCCGCGCTGCGCGCCCAGGTCACGCGCGAGACCGACGACCTGAAGCTCGACGCCGACCGCATCGTGCGGGAGGCGAAGGCGCGCAGGGTCGAGCTCGACGCGGCGCTCACCCGGCGGCAGGACGACGCCCAGCAGGAGTTCCTGCGCCTGCACAACCAGGCCGTGTCGCACGCCGAGCGCATCACCGCCGACGCGAACGACAAGGTCGCCTCCGCGCTCGCGCACGCGAAGCACGTCGCCGAGCAGTCGGAGGCCTACGAGCAGCTGTCCAAGGCGCAGGCGGCGCAGATCGAGGCGAGCGCGAAGGCGCGCGCCTCGGCGATGCTCGACGAGGCGCGCCGGCGCGCGCAGTCGATCGTCGAGACCGTCGCGACGCACACGAAGGACGTGCTGCGCGAGGCCGAGGACCGCGCGCGGGGCCTGCGCTACCAGCAGTCGCAGCTGTCGGGCTTCATGGCCGAGGTGCAGTCGCTCATGCACGTCGCCGACGCCGCCGACCCGCGCACCTGGAGCTCGGCCGGCGCCGAGCGCGACGAGCGCCCCGCCGCCGGCGCGCGCGATGCGGAGGAGGCGGATGCGCCGTCGGCGGCGCTGCCGACGGTCGCCGCGGAGGACCGGGCCGTCGTGCCCGACGCCTTCACCGCATCCGCTCCGGGCGGCGACCCGCTCGACGACCTGACGCTCGACGATGCGCCCGCCGGCGGCGGCGACGGGGACGCGGAGGCGGACGAGCCGGTCGAGGGGGAGGCGCTCGAGGAGCCCGCCACGCGCGAGGAGGTCGTCGACGTCGTGTGGCACGAGGAGCGGGACGAGTACGACCCGTCGATCGACCGCTGAGCGGCGGCGCGCCGACGGCTTGACCGCTCGGGCCCGTGCCGCGTATGCTCGATCCTTGGTGCGTGCAGCCTGCGCGTGCCCGAATGAGCCCTCCACCGGATGGTTCGCGCGCATCGCGCCGGCGAACGCCTCGGAGTGGGATTCACGACCATCCATTCGATCAGTGAGGCACCAATGACTCGCACCTACTCGCCCAAGGCGAGTGACGTCCAGCACGACTGGGTCGTCATCGACGCCACCGACGTGGTCCTCGGCCGGCTGGCCAGCCACGCCGCCGCCATGCTCCGCGGCAAGCACAAGCCGACGTTCGCCCCCCACATGGACATGGGCGACTACGTCATCGTCGTGAACGCCGAGAAGGTGGCGCTCACCGGGCAGAAGCTCGCCAAGAAGGTCGCCTACCGCCACTCCGGCTACCCGGGCGGCCTCAAGGCCACCGGCTACGAGGAGATGCTCGCGCGGTTCCCCGTCCGCACCGTCGAGAAGGCCATCCGCGGCATGCTCCCGAAGAACTCGCTCGGCCGCGCCCAGATCAAGAAGCTCAAGGTCTACGCAGGCCCCGAGCACCCGCACGCGGCGCAGCAGCCGACCCCCTACACGTTCGACCAGGTCGCCCAGTAGGGCGCGAGGAGACACCAGACATGGCGAAGATCGCAGACTCCATCGAGGCTCCCGAGAGCTTCTCGACCGAGACGCCGGCAGCTGAGGCTCCCAAGGCGCCCCGCGTCGTCAACATCGGCGGCCAGGCCGTCGGCCGTCGCAAGCAGGCCATCGCCCGCGTGCGCCTCATCCCCGGCTCCGGCTCGTTCACCGTGAACGGCCGCACGCTCGAGGACTACTTCCCGAACAAGCTGCACCAGCAGCTCATCAACGACCCGTTCACGCTGCTCGAGCTCGCCGGCAGCTACGACGTGATCGCCCGCATCTCCGGCGGCGGCCCCTCGGGCCAGGCCGGTGCGCTGCGCCTGGGCATCGCTCGTGCGCTCAACGAGATCGACGTCGAGAACAACCGACCGGAGCTCAAGAAGGCCGGCTTCCTCTCGCGCGACGCTCGCGTCATCGAGCGCAAGAAGGCCGGTCTCAAGAAGGCCCGCAAGGCGCCGCAGTACTCGAAGCGCTGATCCATGTCGCGCCTCTTCGGCACAGACGGGGTTCGAGGTCTCGCAGGCCTCGACATCACGGCGGAGTCGGCGCTGGCGCTCGCACAGGGCGCCGCACTCGTGCTCGGGCGAACAGCCCGGCAGGAGGGGCGGCGCCCTGTCGCCGTCGTGGCGCGGGATCCTCGCATCTCGGGTGAGTTCATCGTCGCCGCGGTGTCGGCGGGGCTCGCCTCGAGCGGCGTCGACGTGCTCGACGCGGGCGTCATCCCGACGCCCGCGGCCGCGTACCTGATCGGCGACATCGACGCCGACTTCGGCGTGATGGTCTCGGCGTCGCACAACCCCGCGCCCGACAACGGCATCAAGTTCTTCGCCAAGGGCGGGCGCAAGCTGCCCGATGCGGTCGAGGACGAGATCGAGGCTGCGCTGGGCGCGCCGCCGCTGCGCCCCATCGGCGCCGAGGTGGGCACGGTCCGCCGCTTCTCCGACGCCGAGGACCGCTACCTCGTGCACCTCCTCGGCACGCTCGAGGTGAGCCTCCAGGGCCTGCACGTCGCGCTCGACTGCGCCCACGGCGCGGCCGCCGGCGTCAGCCCGCGCGCCTTCGCCGACGCGGGCGCGAAGGTGACCGTCATGGGCAACGACCCCGACGGCACGAACATCAACCGCGAGGTCGGCTCGACCCACCTCGAGCAGCTGCGCGACCTCGTGCTCTCGTCGGGCGCCGACCTCGGCATCGCCCACGACGGCGACGCCGACCGCTGCCTCGCGATCGACGCGAACGGCGACGTCGTCGACGGCGACCAGATCATGGCGCTGCTCGCGCTCTCCGGCAAGCGCCGGGGCCTGCTCACCGACGACACCCTGGTCGCGACCGTGATGTCGAACCTGGGCCTCAAGGTCGCGATGGATGAGCACGGCATCCAGCTCGTGCAGACGGCCGTCGGCGACCGCTACGTGCTCGAGGCGCTCGGCGAGTACGGCCTCGCGCTCGGCGGCGAGCAGTCGGGCCACATCATCTTCTCCCGCTACGCCACCACCGGCGACGGCGTGCTCACCGGCCTGCAGATCGCGGCCGAGATGGTGCGCACCGGCAAGACGCTCGCCGAGCTCGCCTCGGTGATGGAGGTCTACCCGCAGGTGCTCGTGAACGTGCCGGGCGTCGACCGGCTGGGCCTGCGCGGCAACCGGCCGATCGCCGAGGCCGTCGCGCGCGCCGAGCACGAGCTCGGCAGCAACGGCCGCGTGCTGCTGCGCCCGTCGGGCACCGAGAAGATGGTGCGCGTCATGGTCGAGGCGCACGAGCGCCACATCGCCCAGACGATCGCCGACGAGCTCGCCGACCTCGTGCGCCAGGAGCTGTCGGTCACGTCCTGACGTCGGCCGCGTGGCGGCTGCGGAACGCCGCGACGTTGGTGCGCGACTGGCACGTCGTCGAGCAGAAGCGCCGCGACCGGTTGCGCGACAGGTCGAGGTGCATGCGGTCGCAGCGGCTGTCCGCGCAGCGCCGGCAGCGCTCGAGGTCGTCGGCGCGCACGAGGTCGGCGATCGCCATCGCGGCGTCGACCGCGATCCGGTCGGCGATCGGCGAGCCCGCCGGCAGGCCGTGCAGGTGCCAGTCGGAGCCGTCGTGCCGCACGAGGTGCGGCCGGGCGCCCGTCTCGTCGAACACGCGGTTGACGAGGCCCGCGACCGCGTCGCGCTCGCCGTCCCACATCCGCTCGACGGCCGGCAGGTGCGCCCACGTCGCCTCGGCGTCCGCGCGCGTCGCGGAGCTCGCGCCGGGGAAGCCCCACTCCGCGCAGATCGCGCGCAGGCTGGCCGCCGAGTCGAGCTCGCCGGCGCGCCTGCGGTTGCAGACGTCGGCGATGAACTCCAGGGAGCGGATCAGCTCTCGGGGGTAGGGGAGCGACACGGTCACCTCGGCTACGATCACGACTGTCAGGGCCAACGGCCGTGACGTGTGCCCGCCGTGGTGAGCACGATGCTAGCCCTTCGCACCCCTGTGAGCCGCCCATGCAGCCCCGTCGCCCCATCGGGCTCGCGTTCGCCCTCGCGAGCTCGGCCTCCTTCGGCCTCTCCGGCATCTTCGCCTCCGCGCTGCTCGCGGGCGGCTGGAGCCCGGGCGCCGTCACGACCGCCCGCATCGCGGGCGGCGCGCTCGTGCTGCTCGTGCCGACGCTCTGGCTGCTGCGCGGCCGGTGGGGCGCGGTGCTGCGGTCGTGGCGGGAGGTGCTCGTGCTCGGGCTCCTCGCGGTCGCGCTGTGCCAGCTCGCGTTCTTCAGCGCCGTCGCCTACATCGAGCCCTCGCTCGCGCTGCTCATCGAGTTCCTGGGGCCGGTGCTGCTCGTCTTCTTCACCTGGGCGGTGAGCCGCCGCGCGCCGGGGATGCTCACGCTCGCGGGCGCGGGCGTGGCGCTCGTCGGCCTCGCGCTCGTCTCGGGCGTCGGCGGTGAGGCGCTGCACCCGCTCGGGGTGCTGCTCGCGCTCGGCGCCGCGGTCGGCAACGCCGGCTATTGGATCGCCGCGTCGAAGGCCGACTCCGAGCTGCCGCCGATCGCGCTCGCCGGCCTCGGGCTCATCGTCGGCGCCGTCGTGCTCGTCGCGGCCTCGGCGAGCGGCCTGCTGCCGTTCGTCGCCACGGCTCGGCCCGTCGTCCTCGCGGGCGCCACCCTGCCCGCGTGGACGGTGCTGCTCCTGCTCGTGCTCGTCGCGACCGCCGCCGCCTACGTGCTCGGCATCCTCGGCGCGCGGCGGCTCGGCGCGACGCTCGCGAGCTTCGTCGGCTACTCCGAGCCGATGTTCGGCATCCTCTGGACCGCCGTGCTGCTGTGGCTGCTGCCGAGCGGCATGCAGTGGCTGGGCGCGGCGGCGATCATCGCGGGCGTCGTGCTCGTGAAGCTCGGCCAGGTCGACCGCCCGCGCGTCTCCGACTCCCCGGCGATCGTCGAGGGCATCCCCAGCCCCTAGCCCGCCGCTCGGGCGCGGGGTCAGACCTTGCGGAGGAGCACCGAGCGGATGGTGTGGTCGTCGTCCTTGCGCAGCACCAGGTCGGCGCGCGGCCGGGTCGGCAGGATGTGCTCGACGAGGTTCGGGCCGTTGATGGAGTCCCAGACGTCGGTCGAGTAGGCCCTCGCCCGCGCATCCGACATGTCCGCGAAGCGGTGGAAGTACGACTGCGGATCCTGGAACGCGCTCGCCTTGAGCGCGAAGAAGCGGTCGACGTACCACTGGCGGATCGCGCTCGTGCGCGCGTCGACGTAGATCGAGAAGTCGAACAGGTCCGACACGGCCAGGTGCGACCCCGACGGCGGCGGCTGCAGCACGTTGAGCCCCTCGACGATGAGCACGTCGGGCCGCCGCACCACGATCTCCTCGCCCGGCACGATGTCGTACGACAGGTGCGAGTAGACGGGCGCGCGCACCTCGGCCTCGCCCGACTTCACGCGCGAGACGAAGCCGAGCAGCGCCCGCCGGTCGTACGACTCGGGGAAGCCCTTGCGCTGCATGAGCCCGCGCTCCTCGAGCACGCGGTTCGGGTGCAGGAAGCCGTCCGTGGTGATGAGGTCGACCTTCGGCGACCCCTCCCAGCGGCTCAGCAGCTCCTTGAGCAGGCGGGCGGTCGTGGACTTGCCGACCGCGACGCTGCCGGCCACGCCGATGACGAAGGGGGTCGGATGCGCCGTGGCGCCGAGGAACTCGGTGGTCTCGCGGTGCAGGCGGGCGGCCGACTCCTGGTAGAGGCTCACGAGCCGCGACAGCGGCAGGTACACCTCGGCCACCTCGCGCAGCTCGAGCCGGTCGCCGGTGCCGCGGAGCCGCCGCACCTCGGCCTCGGTGAGCGGGTTGGGCATGCGGGGCGCGAGGCGCGCCCAATCGCGGCGCTCGATCTCGACGAACGGCGACTGGATCGGCTGGGACATCGCACGGAGCCTACCGCCGGTAGGATCGGAGGCATGTGCGGCATCGTGGGCTATACCGGTGAGCGCAGCACGGTCGACGTGCTGCTCGAGGGTCTCAGCAGGCTCGAGTACCGGGGCTACGACAGCGCCGGCGTCTCGGTGATCGACGGCGACCGCGTCGCGCTGCGCAAGAAGGGCGGCAAGCTCAAGGTCCTCCGCGACAGCCTCTCGGACGCGCCGCTGCCCGAGTCGTCGACCGGCATCGGCCACACGCGCTGGGCCACGCACGGCGGGCCGACCGACGAGAACGCGCACCCGCACCTCGGCGACGAGGGCCGGCTGTCGCTCATCCACAACGGCATCATCGAGAACTTCGCCGAGCTGCGCGCCGAGCTCGAGGCCGCGGGCGAGGTCTTCGCGAGCGAGACCGACACCGAGGCCGCGGCGAAGCTGCTCGGCCGCGCCTACCGCGAGACGGGCGACCTCACGCTCGCGATGCGTCAGGTCGTGCGCCGGCTCGAGGGCCAGTTCACGCTGCTCGCGATGCACGCCGAGCAGCCGGGCGTCGTCGTCGGCGCCTCGCACAACTCGCCGCTGCTCGTCGGCTACGGCAAGGGCGAGCACTTCCTCGGCAGCGACGTGAGCGCGTTCGTGAAGTTCACGCCCGACGCGGCCGCGCTCGACAACGACCAGATCGTCACGATCACCGCCGACAGCGCGTCCGTCACCGACTTCGACGGCACTCCGACCGAGCCGAAGCGCTTCGAGGTCAACTGGGACGCCTCGGCCGCCGACAAGGGCGGCTGGCCGTCGTTCATGGCGAAGGAGGTCTCGGAGGGGCCGGAGGCCGTCGAGAACACCATGCGCGGCCGCCTGACCGACCACGGCGTCGACCTGGGCGAGCTGGGCGTGCTCACCGACGAGGTGCTGCAGGGCATCCACCGCATCGTCATCGTCGCGTGCGGCACGGCGAGCTACTCGGGCCTCGTGGGCAAGTACGCGATCGAGACGTGGGCGCGCGTGCCCGTCGAGGTCGACCTCGCGCACGAGTTCCGCTACCGCGACCCGGTGCTCGACGAGCACACGCTCGTCATCTCGATCTCGCAGTCGGGCGAGACGATGGACACGAAGATGGCCGTGCAGCACGCGGTCGCGCAGGGCGCCCGCACGCTCTCGATCTGCAACACGCAGGGTGCGACCATCCCGCGCGAGTCGGAGGCGGTGCTCTACACGCACGCCGGCCCCGAGGTCGCGGTCGCGTCGACGAAGGCGTTCCTCGCGCAGGTGATCGGCCAGCTGCTCTTCGGCCTGCACCTCGCGCGCGTGCGCGGCACGATGACGGAGGAGCAGATCGCCGAGGTCGTCGGAGAGCTGCGCGAGCTGCCCGATGAGCTGCGCCAGGTGCTCGCCGAGCAGGAGTCGGTGCACGAGCTCGCGCACTGGATGAGCGACACCCGCTCGGTGCTCTTCCTCGGCCGCCACGTCGGCTACCCGGTGGCGCTCGAGGGCGCGCTGAAGCTCAAGGAGATCAGCTACATCCACGCCGAGGGCTTCGCGGGCGGCGAGCTGAAGCACGGCCCGATCGCGCTCATCGAGCCCGGCCAGGTCGTGTTCGTCGTGGTGCCGAGCCCGCGCAACGAGCCGCTGCTGCACTCGAAGATCGTCTCGAACATCCAGGAGATCCGGGCGCGCGGCGCCCGCGTGATCGCGGTCGCCGAGGCGGGCGACGCCGCGGTGCTGCCGTACGCCGACGTGGTGCTGCGCGTGCCGCTGACGCTGCCGATGCTCGAGCCCGTGCTGCAGGTCGTGCCGCTGCACATCTTCGCGCTCGAGCTCGCCACCGCGAAGGGCCTCGACGTCGACCAGCCGCGCAACCTCGCGAAGTCGGTCACGGTCGAGTGATCCGGCTCGTCGGCGGATGACCGGGGTCGGCTCGTGATCGTGGGGCTCGGCGTCGACGTCGTCGACCTGGCGCGCTTCGAGCGCGCCGTCACGCGCACGCCGCGGCTCAAGCAGCGCCTCTTCGCGCCCGACGAGCTGCTCGTCGACGGCCGCGAGCGGTCGCTGCCGTCGCTCGCGGCGCGCTTCGCCGCGAAGGAGGCCGCGTTCAAGGCGCTCGGCGCGAACGCGGGGATGCGCTGGGTCGACCTGGTGGTCGTGCAGGGCCCGGGAGGCGAGCCGAGCCTCGACCTGCGCGGCACCGCTGCCGAGCGCGCGGCCGCGATCGGCGCGACGCGCGTGCACGTCTCGATGAGCCACGACGCGGGCGTCGCCACGGCGACGGTCATCGCGGAGTCCTGATGCGCATCGAGGTCGACACGGCGGCGATCGCCGCGAACGTGCGCGCGCTCGCCGCGCGGGCGGCGACGCCCGTGTGCGGCGTCGTGAAGGCCGACGGCTACGGCCACGGGGCCGTCGCATCCGCCCGCGCGATGCTCGACGGCGGTGCCGCCATGCTCGGCGTCGTCGACCTCGCGGAGGCGCTGCAGCTGCGCGCCGCCGGCATCGACGCGCCGATCCTCGCCTGGCTGCACGGGCCGGGCGTCGACTTCTCGCTCGCGGCGCGCCACGGCGTCGACGTGGCAGTGAGCTCGATCGCGCAGCTCGAGGCGGCTGCCGCCGCGGCCGCCGTCATCCACCTGAAGCTCGACACCGGGCTCGGCCGCAACGGCATCGCGCGCGGCGACCGCTCCGCGGCGATCGCGCGCGCGATCGCGCTCGCCGCCGACGGCGCGCGCATCCGCGGCGCGATGTCGCACCTCGCCGGCACGAGCCGCGACGCCGACCTCGCGCAGGTGCGCGACTTCGCGTCGGCGCTCGCCGAGGCCGAGCCGCTCGGCCTGGAGCTCCGGCACCTCGCGAGCTCGGCGGCCGCGATCGCGCTGCCGGAGGCCCGCTTCGACCTCGTGCGCATCGGCATGGCCGCGTACGGCGTCGACCCGAGCGGTCCGGGCGCCGGCGACGGGTCGGAGGCCACGGCGCTGGGCCTCAGGCCCGCGATGCGCGCGAGCGCCGCCTTCGTCGACGGCGTCGCCGAGGTCGGGCTCGACGACGGGCTGCTGCCAGCGGTCGGCGCGCCGGTGCTGCTCGGCGGCGAGCTCGCGCACGTCGCCGCGGTCGGTGCGCGCAGCCTCAGGATCGAGCCGCCGCGCACGGGCGACGGCGTGCTCTGGGGCGACCCGGCGGCGGGCGAGCCGAGCGCCGACGCGTGGGCGCGCGCGGCGCGCACGATCACGTACGAGGTCGTGACCCGGATGGGCGCGGTCGGCCGGGGCGCGGGCGTCGTCGCCGCGGGACCCGAGACGGCGCCGCGGCGCGTGCTCGAGCTCGGGCTCGACGGCGAGCCCCGCCGCCTCGTCGGCGAGCTCGTGGGCGTCAAGCGCGTGGAGCCCGGCCTCGGCGTCTCCTACGGGGGCGAGTACGTCACGCCGAGCGCGACGACGCTCGCGCTCGTCGGCCTCGGCTACGCCGACGGCGTCACGCGCAGCGCCACCGGCCGCCCGGCGGTCGTCGGCGGCGACGGCGCGCACCGGATCCGCGGGCGCGTGGCGATGGATCAGGTCGTGCTCGACGTCGGCGACCGCCCCGCCCGCGTCGGCGACCCGGTCGTGCTCGAGCACGCATCCGCCCCCGAGCTCACCGGCATGATCGGCCCGCGCGTGGCGGTCGAGGTCGCCGGCTCGGTCGCCGACGCCGACGCGATGGAGCTGCTCGGCGAGCGCATCGGCGCTGCGCTGCGCGCCGGCGACGCCGTGCTGCTCATCGGCCCGCTCGGCGCGGGCAAGACCACCCTCACGCGCGGCATCGGCCGGGCGCTCGGCGCGCGCGGCACCGTGCAGAGCCCCACGTTCGTCATCGCCCGCACGCACCGCACCGCCGCGGGCCCCGACCTGCAGCACGTCGACGCGTACCGGCTGGGCGACGAGGCCGAGCTCGACGACCTCGACCTCGACCTCGACGGCGCCATCACGGTCGCCGAGTGGGGCGCGCCGCTCGAGCACGCGCTCGAGAGCTGGCTGCGCGTCGAGATCGACCGCGGCGAGGCCGACGGCGACGACGAGTCGCCGCGCTCGGTGCGCCTGCGCGGGCACGGCCCCGGCTGGGACGCCGCGCGCGTGCGCTCGCTCACCGCCCCGGGCCCGACAGAGGAGGCACCGTGATCCTGGCCATCGACACCTCGCTCGGCACCTCGGTCGCCGTCGTCGACGGCGACGACGTCGTCTTCCGCGAGCACCAGGGCGACGCGCGGCGCCACGCCGAGCACCTCGGGCCCATGCTCGAGCGCGCCCTCGCGGGCCGCCGCGACCGCATCGAGCTCGTCGTCGCCGGCATGGGGCCGGGCGCCTTCACGGGCCTGCGCGTCGGCATCGCGGCGGCGCGCGCGGCGGCGATGGGCCTCGGGGTGCGGTGCGTCGGCATCGCGAGCCACGCGGGCATCACCGAGGGCACGGCGCAGGTGACGACGGATGTGCGGCGCCGGGAGCGCGCGTGGAGCTCGGTCGTCGACGGCCTGGTCGTCGACGGCCCGCACCTCGCGCCCGCCGACGCGGTGCCGCCGCCCGCCGCCGCGCACGCCGGCGCGCCCCGCCTCGACGCCGACGCGGTCGACGCCGCGCTGCTCGCCCGCGCCGTCGTGCGCGGGGCGGCCGAGGTGGAGCAGGCGCTGTACCTGCGCGACGCCGACGCGACGCCGTCGGCCGGCCCGAAGCGGGTGAGCCAGTGAGCGTCGTCATCCGCACCGCGGGCGCCGTCGACCTCGACGCGATCATGGCGATCGAGCAGGCGTCGTTCGGCGCGAGCGCGTGGGAGCGCGGCACCATGCAGCAGGAGATCGCGAGCGACTGGGGCCGCTACGTCATCGCCGTCGACGAGGACGACGACGGCCGCACGGTCGGCTACGCGGGCCTGCGCGCCGTGGGCGTCGAGGGCGACGTGCAGACGATCGCCGTCGCCGCCGGCGCCCGCGGGCGCGGCATCGGGCGCGCACTGCTCGCCGAGCTGCTCGCCGAGGCCGGGCGGCGCGGCGTGCGCGAGCTGTTCCTCGAGGTGCGGGCCGACAACCCGGTCGCGCGCGGCCTCTACGAGTCGGTCGGGTTCCGCGAGATCGGTGTGCGGCCGCGCTACTACCAGCCGGAGGACGTGGATGCGGTGGTCATGAAGCGGGAGTCGGCGTGATGGTGCAGGGGCAGCGGCCGCCGGTGGTGCTCGGCATCGAGACGAGCTGCGACGAGACGGGCGTCGGCATCGTGCGCGGCACCGAGCTGCTCGCGAACCGGATCGCCTCGTCGATGGAGCTGCACGCGCGCTTCGGCGGCGTCGTGCCCGAGATCGCCGCGCGCGCCCACCTCGAGGAGCTGCAGCCGACGATCCTCGCGGCGCTCGCCGACGCATCCCTCACACTCGACGACCTCGACGCGGTCGCCGTCACCGCGGGGCCCGGCCTCGCCGGCGCCCTCATGGTGGGCATCGGCGCCGCGAAGGGCCTCGCCGCCGCGCGCGACCTGCCGCTGTACGGCGTCAACCACCTCGTCGGCCACGTCGCCGCCGACGTGCTCTCGGGCGAGCCGCTCGAGCTGCCGACCGTCGCGCTGCTCGTCTCGGGCGGCCACACCTCACTGCTGCTCGTGCGCGACCTCGCGGGCGACGTCGAGCTGCTGGGGGAGACGATCGACGACGCGGCGGGCGAGGCCTTCGACAAGACCGCGCGGCTGCTCGGGCTCTCCTACCCGGGCGGGCCCTCCATCGACCGCGCCGCCGTGGGCGGCGACCCGGCGGCGATCCGCTTCCCGCGCGGGCTCACGGCACCGAAGGACCGCGACCGCCATCGCTTCGACTTCTCGTTCTCGGGCCTGAAGACGGCCGTCGCGCGCCACGTCGAGCGGGCCGAGGCCGCGGGGGAGCCGCTGCCGGTGGCGGATGTCGCGGCGAGCTTCCGCGAGGCGGTCGTCGACGTGCTCGTGGCGAAGGCGCTCGACGCGTGCGCGGCGCACGGCATCCCGAGCCTGCTGCTCGGCGGCGGCGTGGTCGCCAACCGGCGCCTGCGCGAGGTCGCGGCCGAGCGCTGCGAGCAGGCGGGCGTCGCGCTGCGGATCCCGCCGCTCGACCTGTGCACCGACAACGGGGCGATGATCGCGGCCGTCGGGGCGATGCTCGTCGCGCGCGGCGACGCTCCGAGCCCCGCCGGCTTCGCGGCCGAGTCGACGCTCGACGCGAGCACCGTGCAGGTCACGGCGTGAGCGGCGCGACCGGGCGGATGCACAGGTCGGCCTGGCAGGATCGCCCTGCGCCGCGCGCCGATCGGCTCGCGCGGCCGCGAGCCGACGAGGAGCGGGCATGAGCATGGCGTGGCAGCAGCCGGGATGGGGCCCGCCGCCCGCGCCGCCGGCGCCCGCGCCCTTCCGCTCGCCCACGCATCCGGGCCCGAGGACCGACGCGCTCGCGATCTGGGCGATCGCCTCGGCGGCCGCCGGCACGACCATCCTCGTCGGCCTCGGCTCGATCGCCGCGATCGTGCTCGGGCTCATCGCGCTGTCGCGCATCCGGCGCTCGGGCGACGACGGCAGGCTGCTCGCCGTCTGGGCCGTGATCCTGGGCGCCGTGACGCTCGTCGCCCTGATCGCCGCGACGGTCGCCGGCATCGCGATGATCGTCACGGTCGTCGGGGGACTGCAGGGGATGCCCGGGGTCTGAGCCGGGGTCTGAGCCGGGGTCTGAGCCCCGACGCGCCGAGCTGCCGTTCGGCCCGCTTCCAGGCTTCGCGCCTCGGCGGCAGGGTACGGTGAACCACGCGCGCAGTCGCGCATCGCAAGGAGGATCCCGTGAGCGACCAGTACCCGCCCGCCGACGACCGCTTCCGTCGCCCCGACCAGGAGGGCGCCGCGCAGCCCGGCGATGCCGACAGCGCCCAGCCCGCGGCCGACTTCGGGCAGCAGCCCGAGCAGGCCCCGTCGTTCGGCCAGCCGCACGACGCAGCCCAGGGCCAGGGCGACCACGCCCAGCCGCCCGCCTACGGCCAGCAGCCGGGCTACGGCCAGCAGGCTCCGCAGGACGGCCAGGCCGGCTACGGCCAGCAGCCCGCCTACGGCGGCAGCGCCCCCTCCTACGGCGCGAGCGCGCCGTCCTACGGCCAGCAGCCCGGCTACGGCCAGCAGCCCGGCGGCGACCAGGCCTACGGCCAGCAGCCCGGGTACGGCCAGCAGCAGCCGGCCTACGGGCAGTCGACCCCCGAGCAGGGCTACGGCCAGCAGGCCGCCTACGGGCAGTCGGCGCCGGCCGAGCAGGGCTACGGGCAGCAGCCCGGCTACGGCCAGCAGGCCGCCTACGGCCAGCAGGCGCCGGGCTACGGCCAGCAGCCGGCGTACGGCTCGAGCGCTCCCGCCGACGCCGTCTACGGCCAGCAGCCCTCGTACTCGCAGTCCTACGGCGACGCCGCCGCCACCGGCTACGCCCAGCAGCAGCCGTTCGGCGCAGCGCCGGCGGGCGAGAAGAAGCTCAAGGGCATCACGATCGCCGCGCTCGTGCTGACGGGCCTCGGCTTCCTCGGCATGTGGTTCGCCGGCTCCGGCTGGCTGTTCGCGCTCATCGGCGCGATCCTCGGCTTCGTCGCGATGAAGAAGAACCCCGAGGCGAAGCCGTGGCCGATGATCGCCGCGATCGCCGGCTCGATCATCTTCATCATCTGCCTCGTGATCGGCATCATCATGGCCGTGAACTGGATCCCGTACCTCATGGAGATCAGCTCGATGTGAGCCCGGAGCGCTCACCCTCGCGGTGAGCGCGGAGGGCTCAGGTCGAGGAGCGCGCCGCCTGCTGCGCGCGTCACGAGACCTCGTCGTCCAGCGAAGCCCCCGGCCCCAGCGGCCGGGGGCTTCGTCGTGCTCAGGCTTCGTCGCGCTCAGGCCCGGTCGGCGAGCACCGCGCGATGCCGCCCGGCGATCCGCGTGAGGATGAGCGTGGCGCGGGCGCCGCCGCGCAGCTTGAGCCGCTTCCGCAGCGCCGCGGGGTCGATGTCGGCACCGCGCTTCTTGATCTCGAGCTCGCCGATGCCGAGCTCGCGCAGGCGCTGCGCGATGCGGCGCTCGTCGAGCGGCAGCGTCTCGCGCACCCGGAACGCCTGCGCGAGCGGCGTCCCGACGTGGCGCGCTGCCGTCAGGTAGGCGATGCCCTCGCTCACCGCGCGGGCATCGAGCCGCTCGGCGAGCGCGCCGATGAGCTCGGCGCGGATGACGGCGCCGGCCGGCTCGTACAGCCACGCGTCGAGCTCGCCGGGCTCGGGGTGGCTCGGGTCGCCGGCGAGCTCCTCGGCGACGCCGTCGCCGAGCACGAGCGCGCTGCGCGCGACGCCGGGCCGGGCGAGCCGCCCGGTCCACACCACCGCCTCGACGGTGTCGAGCCCGTCGGTGACCCACTGGTGCTCCGCGTCCGGCGGCAGCAGGTCGCGGTCGATGCCCGGCGCGAGCTTCACGCCCGCCGGCTGCGCGGCGGCGCGCGCGAAGACGGCGTCGAGCGGCGGCGACCAGTCGGCGGGGTCGCTGAGGCGCCGCGCGCCGTCGCGGCGGGCGGGGTCGAACCACAGCGCCTCCGCGTCGACGGGGGTGTCGAGCGCGTCGCCGTGCACGACGGATGCGTGCCACGCGGCGAGGTTGTACGTCGCGATCGCGGCGGTCACCTCGTCGCGCTCGACGGCCGTGACCTCGAGCCCGAGCGTCGCGAACGCGAGCGCGTCGGCGCCGATGCCGCACCCGAGGTCGGCCACCGAGACGATGCCGGCCCGGCGCATCCGCCCCGCGTGGTGCGCGGCGACGCGCAGCCGCGTGGCCTGCTCGAGCCCGGCCTCGGTGAAGAGCATGCCGCTCGCGAACTCGCCGAACTTCGCCCGGGCGCGGCGGCGCAGGCGGGCCTGGGTGAGCACGGCGGCGACGAGCCGGGGATCGTGCCCCTCGGCGCGGAGCCGCGTCACCTCGCGCACGACGTCGCCGTCGAGGCCCGCCTCGGCGCGCTCGAGCAGCGCGAGGCCGTCCTTCGACAGCAGCAGTCGCAGCTCCTCGGCATCCATCGCACTCATCCAAGCACCCGCGGCGCGGCTGGCACTCATGTTGACCGAGTGCCAGCCGACCGCCTAGGCTTGCTCAGGTGCCCGGCACTGCCGGGCGCACCCCAGGATCTGACAGAAAGAGGCAACCGTGTCGGTTTCCATCAAGCCGCTCGAGGACCGCATCGTCATCAAGCAGGTCGAGGCAGAGACGACCACCGCCAGCGGTCTCGTCATCCCTGACACCGCCAAGGAGAAGCCCCAGGAGGGCGAGGTCGTGGCCGTGGGTCCGGGTCGTGTCGACGACAACGGCAACCGCGTCCCGATCGACGTCGCCGTGGGCGACAAGGTGCTGTACTCCAAGTACGGCGGCACCGAGGTCAAGTTCGGCGCCGACGAGTACCTGGTGCTCTCGGCTCGCGACGTGCTCGCGATCGTCGAGCGCTGACGCTCCGCTGAGATCGACGGCGGCGCCCCCTCGCGGGGCGCCGCCGTCGCAGTTCCACCACGGACCACGGGCCTCGGGAGGGTCGGATGGGTGAGCACCCGGGCGGGCGCACGCGCGCCGGCATCTGGTACGCGGTCTTCGCGTACGCCTTCTGGGGCGTCGTCCCCGTCTACCTGCAGCTGACGAAGGGCATCGACGGCTTCGAGCTCATCGGCTGGCGGGTGATCGCCTCGGTGGTCGTCGGGTTCGCGCTCGTCGCGGCCACCCGCGGCTGGGGGAGGCTCGCCGGCGTGCTGCGCAGCCGCCGCGACACCGTCTCGCTCGTGCTCGCCGGCTGCGCCGTGCTCGTCAACTGGACGGCCTTCTTCATCGGCGTGCTGAGCGACCGCGTGCTCGAGACGAGCCTCGGCTACTTCCTCAACCCGCTCGTGAGCGTCGTGCTCGCCGTCGCCTTCCTGGGCGAGCGGCTGCGGCCCGTGCAGTGGGTCGCGGTCGGGCTCGGCGCGCTCGGCGTGCTCGTGATGGTCGTCGGCTACGGCGAGGTGCCCTGGATCGGCCTGACGGTCGCGCTCTCGTTCGGCGTCTACGGGCTCATCAAGAAGCGGGTCGGCGGCTCGGTCGACGCGCTCTCGGGCTTCACGATCGAGACGGTCGCGGCGCTGCCGGCCGCGCTCGTGATGATGGGCATCGCGATCTCGCTGCAGGGCGTGACGGTCGGCGCGAACGGCGCCGCCGGCATCTGGGGCACCGTCGGGCTCGGCGTCATCACGGCGGTGCCGCTGCTCGCCTTCGCCGCCGCCGCCCGCCGCATCTCGCTCACGGCGCTCGCGTTCACGCAGTACCTCGCGCCGATCATCTCGTTCCTCTTCGGCGCCTTCGTGATGCTCGAGCCGATGCCGCTCGAGCGCTGGATCGGCTTCGCGCTCGTCTGGGCGTCGCTCGCGCTCGTGTCGCTCGACCTGCTGGGCCGCCACGCGCGCCGCCCGCGGCCCGAGCCCGCCGCGGCCTGACGCGGAGCGCGGGCCCCGGCGCGCGGCGACCGGCTACGCGAGCTCCGGCCGCTTCTGCCGGAACATCCTGGCCGGGCGGTCCTCGCCGTCCCACACCTGCACGATGCCCCACGCGACGGCCGCGATCGGCACCGAGAGCACGGCGCCGACGATGCCGCCGAGCACCGTGCCGACGGTCAGGGCGATGAGGATGACGAGCTCGTGGATCTGCAGCGAGCGCCCCATCACGACCGGCTGGAGGAAGTTGCCCTCGAGCTGGTTCACGAGCACGACGGCCGCGAGGACCACGAGCGCCACGACGGGGCCGTTCGCGACGAGCGCCACGAGGGTCGCGAGCGCGCCGGCGACGGTGGCGCCCACGAGCGGGATGAACGCGAGCAGGAACACGAGCACCGAGAGCGGGAGCGCGAGCGGCACCTGCGCGAAGGCGAGCACGACGCCGATGCCGACCGCGTCGACGAGCGCGACCGTCGCCGTGCCGCGCACGTAGCCGCCGAGGGTGTCGACGGTGCGGCGGCCGATGCGCTTGCCGCGGGCGTAGCGCTCGCCCTCGAGCGGCCGCAGCAGGAACTCCCAGATGCGCGGGCCGTCCTTGAGGAAGAAGAACAGCACCACGAGCATGAGCACGAGGCCGGTGAGGAAGTTGGCCGCGGCGGCGGCGCCGGCGACGGCGCCCGAGCCGAACTGCGAGCTCGTGAGGAAGTCGACGACCGCGTCGCGGCCCTGCTGGATCTGCTCGTCGGTGGGCGCGAAGGGGAGGGTCGAGACCCAGTCGATCACCTGGTCGATGCCCTCGGACGTCTGCGCCACGAGCTCGTCGAGCTGCGAGCGCACGGCGTTCACGACGAGCCACACCACGCCGCCGAGCGCGAGCGCGATCGCGAGCATCGCCCCCGCGGTCGCGAGCCCGCTCGGCACGCCCTTGCGGCGCATCCAGCGCATCACGGGCGCGAACGCCGAGGCGAGGATGAGCGCGATGGTCACCGGGATGATGACGAGCGTCAGCTGCGTCATCGCGAACACGACGCCGGCGACCGCGACGACGACGATGATGCCCTGCAGCGCCCGTGTCGCGAACCGGCCGAACGTGTCGCCCCACAGCCGTGCCCGATCGCTCCGGTCGGCCAGCTCGACCTCGGTGGCGGTCCTCTGCCTGAACAGTCCCATGTCGCGCTCCTCGCCGTCGCGGCAACGCTACCCGCGCGCGCCTGCGCGCTGGTCGCGAGGCGGGGGACTGCCGTGCGCACCTGCGTCCCTCAGCGCCGCCCGAGGATCGCCCGAGCGGGGGTCGGATGCGCCAAGACCGTTACCAGGACGTAACGCGGATCGGCCGAAAACGGTCCGCCGCTCGCCTACTGTTGTGCCAATGCACGCTCAAGCGCGCACCTCCAGAGGAATTAGGAGCACAATGCAGTCCTTCCTTCGCACCACCGGGCACCCCCGTCGTGCCGCGGCGCTCGGCGCCGCGACCGCCGGCGTCCTGCTGCTCGCAGCCTGCGCCGGCGGCGGCACCACGCCGGCGCCGTCCGGATCCGCAGGGCCCGACGAGGGCGGCGAGGTCGACACCTCGTTCGTCGTCGGCACGATCCTGCCCCAGACCGGCAACCTCGCGTTCCTCGGCCCGCCCGAGTTCGCGGGCGTCGACCTGGCGGCGGCCGACCTCGAGGCCGCTGGCTTCGAGTTCGAGGTCGACGTGCAGCACCGCGACTCCGGCGACACCACGACCGACATCGCCACCGCCTCGGCGGGCGAGCTCGTCTCGGCCGGTGCCGACGTCGTCATCGGCGCCGCGTCGTCGGGCGTGTCCTTCACGTTCATCGACCAGCTGATCGACGCGCAGGTCGTGCAGATCTCGCCGGCCAACACGTCGCCCGACTTCTCCGACTACGAGGACGACGGGTTCTACTGGCGCACCGCGCCCTCCGACGTGCTGCAGGGCCGCGTGCTCGGCAACCTCATGACGGGCGACGGCGCCGCGAGCGTCGGGTTCATCACGATCAACGACCCGTACGGCACGGGCCTGCAGGAGAACGCGGCGATGGCGGTCGAGGCCGCCGGCGGCACGGTCACCGGCAACGTGCTCTACAACCCGGGCGACACGAACTTCACGTCGCAGGTGTCGGAGCTCATGCAGGGCGACCCCGACGCGATCGCGATCATCGCGTTCGCCGAGACGGCGCAGATCGTGCCCGAGCTCGCGACGCAGGGCTTCCCGTCCTCCGGCATGTACTTCGTCGACGGCAACCTGTCGAACGACTACAACTTCCCGGAGGGCACGCTCGAGGGCGCCAAGGGCACGCTGCCCGGCAACCCCGCCGACGAGGGCTTCAAGGACCGCCTGCTGGAGCAGGACCCCGAGCTGGGCGACTTCTCCTACGGCCCCGAGTCGTACGACGCCGTGATCCTGGCAGCCCTCGCGGCCGCGCAGGGCGGCAGCGCCGACCCGATCACGATCCGCGACAACATGCAGGCGGTCTCCACCGAGGGCACGAAGTGCACCGACGTGGCCGAGTGCCTGGAGCTGATCGAGGCCGGCGAGGACATCGACTACGACGGCCCCTCGGGTCCGATCGAGTTCGACGAGAACGGCGACCCGACGGAGGCCTTCATCGGCATCTACCAGTACGGCGCCGACAACAAGTACACCTTCCTGAACGCCGAGGAGGGCTCGCTCAACGAGTGACCCGCCCCTGCGACGAGAGGGCCCCGCTCCGGCGGGGCCCTCTTCGCGTCCCCCGCCGGTCGAGCCGTGCAGCGCCCGCAGGGCGCCGCACGAGTCGAGACCACCACTCCACGACCAAGGGCCCCGCTCTCTCGAGCGGGGCCCTTCCTCGTGCCGTCCCGGCGCCTCAGACGCCCGGGTCGACCGTCGGCTGCGACGTCGTGCGCGCCTTCTCCTCGACGTCGGTCGCGAGCGTGCCGAGGTAGAGCTGGATGACCTTCGGGTCGTTCAGCATCTCGCGGCCGGTGCCGGTGTAGGCGTCCTTGCCCTGGTCGAGCACGTAGGCGCGGTGCGCGATCTGCAGGCAGCGTCGCGCGTTCTGCTCGACCATGACGATCGTCACGCCGTGGCTGTTGATCTCGGCGACGCGCAGGAACGTCTCGTCCTGGCGCACGGGGCTGAGGCCCGCGCTCGGCTCGTCGAGCAGCAGCACCGCCGGGTCCATCATGAGCGCGCGGCCCATCGCAACCATCTGCCGCTCGCCGCCCGAGAGGCTGCCGGCGCGCTGCTTGCGACGCTTCACGAGCTCGGGGAAGAGGCCGCCGACGAACTCGAAGCGCTCCTTGAACATGCGCGGCTGCTGGAACAGGCCCATCTCGAGGTTCTCCTCGATGGTGAGCGACGGGAACACGTTGTTGTTCTGCGGCACCATGCCGACGCCCTTGCCGACCAGCCGGTCGGCCTTGAGGCCGGTGATGTCGTCGCCGTTCAGCAGCACGCTGCCCTCGCGGATGTTCACCTGGCCGAACACCGCCTTCAGCAGCGTCGACTTGCCGGCGCCGTTCGGGCCGATGATGCCGATCAGGTCGCCCTGGTTGGCGACGATCGAGCAGCCGTTGAGGATGTTGACGCCCGGCAGGTAGCCGGCCACCAGCTCCTTGGTCTCGAGCACGGGGGTCGCGGTCATCGCCTGCCCTCCTCCTGGTCGGCGTCCGTCGTGGACGCGGCCGACGCATCCGTCGTCGGCGCGGATGCGTCGTCGGCGTCGACGTCCGCGTCGGCGTCGTGGTGGATCTGCGCCACCTGCTGGTTCGTGAGCGTGCCGAGGTCGGTGTCGTGGTGGGCGCCCAGGTAGGCGTCGACCACGGCCTGGTTCTGCATGATCGTCTCGGGCGGGCCCTCGGCGACGACCCGGCCCTCGGCCATCACGATCACCCAGTCCGAGATGTGGCGCACCATGTGCATGTCGTGCTCGACGAAGAGCACCGTCATGCCGTCGTCCTTGAGGCCCTTCACGTGGTCGAGCAGCGACTGGGTGAGCGCGGGGTTCACGCCGGCCATCGGCTCGTCGAGCATGACGAGCGTCGGCTCGCTCATGAGCGCGCGCGCCATCTCGAGCAGCTTGCGCTGGCCGCCCGAGAGCGACGCCGCGTAGTCCTCGCGCTTCGCGTCGAGCTTGAAGCGGGCGAGCAGCGCGTCGGCCCGCTCGGTGTTGGCCTGCTCCTGCGCCTTCCACAGCGGCTTCACGAGCGCCGCGAACATCCCCTCGCCGCGCTGGTCGCGCGCACCGAGCAGCATGTTCTGCAGCACCGTCAAGCGGCCGAGCGACTTCGTCAGCTGGAAGGTGCGCACCATGCCGCGCCGTGCCACCTTGTGGCTCGGCACGTGGGCGAGCGACTGCCCCTCGAACGACCAGGTGCCCTTGTTGGGGCGGTCGAAGCCGGTGAGCAGGTTGAAGAAGGTCGTCTTGCCGGCGCCGTTCGGGCCGATGAGCGCGGTGATCATGCCGCGCGGGATCTCGACGTGCTCGACGTCGACGGCCGTGAGGCCGCCGAACTGCCGCACGACGCCGTCGGCGACGACGATCGCGTCGACCTTCTTGCAGCCGGGGGCCACCTCGCCCTCGACGAGCGGATGCGTGCGGGGAGGTGTGGTCGTGTCAGACATGGAACGACAGCTCCTTCTTGTTGCCGAGGATGCCCTGTGGTCGGAAGACCACCAGCAGCATCAGTGCGACGCCGATGAGCACGAAGCGGATCTGGCCGGCCTGCGAGCCGGACATGTCGCCGAAGAGGCCCATGCCGTGGAGCACGTTGATGACGCCGCCGGTGAACGACAGCAGCACCCAGAAGAGGATCGAGCCGAGCAGCGGCCCGAACACCGTGGCCGCGCCGCCGAGCAGCAGCGCCGTCCAGATGTAGAAGGTCATCGTGGTCGCGAAGTTGTCGGGCTGCACCGCGCGGGGCAGCACGAACATCACGCCGGCGATCGCGCCGATCGTGCCGCCGAGCACGAGCGCCTGCATCTTGTAGCTGTAGACGTTCTTGCCGAGCGAGCGCACCGCATCCTCGTCCTCGCGGATGCCCTTGATGACGCGGCCCCACGGGCTGCGCATGAGCAGCCACACGAGCACGAGCGCGACGATCACGAGCGACCACGCGATGATGCGCACCCAGGTGTCGTAGGCGGTCGCCGTCCACGGGCCGAAGCCGTAGGTCGTGCCGGTCAGGGGGTTCATGGCGTCGAAGTCGCCCTTGTAGTCCTGACCGCGCAGGCCCTGCGAGCCGCCCGTGACGGCGGTGAGGTCCTGCGTGCGCACGGTGAAGCGGATGATCTCGGCGGCCGCGATCGTGACGATCGCGAGGTAGTCGCCGCGCAGCCGCAGCGTCGGGATGCCGAGGATGAGCGCGAACACCACCGCCGCCACGATCGCGACGATCACCGCGGTGAGGAACGACAGCCACGCGGGCCAGCCGAGCGTCGCGGTCGGGTCGGCCATCATCGTGAAGATCGCGAACGCGTACGCGCCGATCGCCATGAAGCCGGCCTGGCCGAAGTTCAGCAGGCCCGAGTAGCCGAAGTGGATGTTCAGGCCGATGGTCGCGAGCGCGAAGGCGGCCGTGGTGGGGGAGAGGATCTCGCCCGCAGCGGTGTTGAGGATGCTGAGGAAGTCCATGTCAGCCGATCCTTTCCCGTCGACCCAGGATGCCCTGCGGTCGGAAGAGCAGCACGAGGATGAGCACCAGCAGCGCGATCGCGTAGCGCAGGTCGGGTGCGATGAACAGCGTCGAGATCTCGGTGACGAGGCCGATGATCACCGCGCCGACGAGCGCGCCGAAGGCGCTGCCGAGGCCGCCGAGGGTGACGCCGGCGAAGAGCAGCAGCAGGATCGTGAAGCCCACGTCCCACTTGATGTTCGCGCCGATGAAGTAGGTGTAGAGGATGCCCGCGCCGCCGGTGAGGAGGCCCGCGAGCACCCAGACGATGCGGATGACCCGGTCGACGTCGATGCCGGATGCGGCGGCGAGGCTCGCGTTGTCGCTCACCGCGCGCGTGGCCTTGCCGATGCGCGTGCGGGTGAGGAAGAGGCCGACGGCGATGAGCACGACGATCGCGATGACGGTGCTGACGACGTTCGACGTCGTCATGAGCACGGGGCCGATCTGCAGGACCGGGCCGCGGTCGACCGAGAGGCCGTACGTGCCGCCGCCGATGAGGAACTGGTAGAAGTACCGCAGCGCGATGGAGAGGCCGATCGTCACGATCAGCACCTGCACGAGCCCCACGCGGCGGCGCCGCAGCGGCTTGAAGATGCCCCAGTCGTGCAGCCAGCCGAAGGCCGCGGAGGCGGCGAGCGTGAAGACGATCGCGATCCAGGCCGGCCAGTTCACGAGCGTCGTCGTGACGTAGAAGACGATGCCGCCGAAGGTCAGCAGCTCGCCGTGCGCGAAGTTGTTGACGCCGGTGGTGCCGAAGATGAGCGTGATGCCGATCGCGGCGAGGGCCAGCAGCAGGCCGAAGTTGAGGCCCGAGATGATGCGTGAGAGCAGCTGCGAGCCGAAGTCGTTCGAGGAGGTGCCCGTGGAGGTCTCGCCGCCCGGCGAACCCTCGCCGCCGGTCGCGGGCTCTCCGCCCGTGCCGCCCTCGCCGCCCGTGCCCGTGTTGCCGCCGGTGCCGGTGTTGCCACCGGTGCCGCCGGAGCCGCCCGTGGACTCGCCGAACGGGAACAGCACGCCCACCGAGCTCGAGCCGCCGATCTCGAACTCGCGGCTCTCGAACGACGGATCGCGGAGCGTCAGCCCCTCGGGCAGCGTCGACGTGTCGATCGAGACGGTGTAGGTGCCGCGCTCGGGCACGCCGATCGACCACCGGCCGTCCGCGCCCGTCTCGGCCGTCTCATCCACCCCGTTGCCGGTGACGGTGATCGCGACGCCCTCGACCGGCTCCTGGCCGTCCCGGATGATGCCGTTGAAGCTGAACGGGCTGGGCTGCTCGGTCGCGGGGAGGGGAGCGGCGGCGACCGCGGTCGCGCCTCCTGCCACCATCCCCATGACGGCCAGGGCAACGGCGATCGCTCGCCGCAGCCCGCTCCGTCGCGGTCTGCTGGACGTCTTCACATGTCCTCCATGCTGTGGGGCGGGCGGGGCCGCAGGAATGCGGTTCGCAGGATGCCCGTTACATCGGTGGTGACACAGTAGCGGCCGCCTGGACCGCCGATCGTCCAATTGCAGAGCCCTGCGCCGTTCTTCACCGGGATGCCGCTGGACCGTAACCGAATCGATACGATGGAGGCGATGGAGATGCGCAACCCGTTCGGGCCGATCGGCCTCACCTACGACGACGTCATGCTGCTGCCGGGCCGCACGGATGTGATCCCGAGCGAGGCCGACACCGGCACGCGGCTCTCCCGCCGCATCCGCCTCGCCATCCCGCTCGTGTCGAGCGCGATGGACACCGTGACCGAGGACCGCATGGCCATCGCGATGGCCCGCCAGGGCGGCATCGGCATCGTGCACCGCAACCTCTCGATCGCCGACCAGGCCGGGATGGTCGACCGCGTGAAGCGGTCGGAGTCGGGCATGATCACCGACCCCGTCACGACGCACGCCGACGCGACGATCGAGGAGGTCGACCGCATCTGCGGCGAGTTCAAGGTCTCGGGCCTGCCGGTCGTCGACGAGACGGGCGTGCTCGTCGGCATCGTCACGAACCGCGACATGCGCTTCGTGCCCCGCGACGAGTTCGCGACGACGCTCGTGCGCGACGTGATGACCCCGTCGCCGCTCAAGACCGCGAAGGTCGGCATCTCCCGCGAGGACGCCTTCGAGATCTTCCACCAGACGAAGCTCGAGAAGCTGCCGCTCATCGACGAGGACGGGCGCCTCGGCGGCCTCATCACGGTGAAGGACTTCGACAAGGTCGAGCAGTACCCCAACGCGACGAAGGACGCCCACGGGCGGCTCCGCGTCGGCGCCGCGATCGGCTTCTTCGGCGACGCGTTCGAGCGGGCCGAGGCGCTCGCGGAGGCCGGCGTCGACGTGATCGTCGTCGACACCGCCAACGGCGAGAGCCAGGGCGTGCTCGACATGGTCGCGCGGCTGAAGGGCGACCCGCGCTTCGCCGAGATCGACATCATCGGCGGCAACGTCGCGACCTACGAGGGCGCCGCGGCGCTCATCGAGGCGGGCGTCGATGCCGTGAAGGTCGGCGTCGGACCGGGCTCGATCTGCACCACCCGCGTCGTCTCGGGCGTCGGCGTGCCGCAGGTCTCGGCCATCTACGACGCCGCGCGCGCCGCGCATGACGCGGGCACCGGCATCCCGATCATCGCCGACGGCGGGCTGCAGTACTCGGGCGACATCGCGAAGGCCCTCGTCGCCGGCGGCTCGTCGGTCATGCTCGGCTCGCTGCTCGCCGGCACCAACGAGAGCCCGGGCGACCTGGTGCTCGTGAACGGCAAGCAGTTCAAGACGTACCGCGGCATGGGCTCGCTCGGCGCGATGCAGACGCGCGGCAAGAAGACGTCGTACTCGCGCGACCGCTACTTCCAGGCCGACGTGCCGAGCGACGAGCAGCTGATCGCCGAGGGCATCGAGGGCCAGGTGCCGTACCGCGGCCCGCTCGGCTCGGTCGCGTACCAGCTCGTCGGCGGCCTGCGGCAGTCGATGTTCTACACGGGCGCGCGCACGATCGAGGAGCTGCAGCAGAAGGGCCGCTTCGTGCAGATCACCGCCGCGGGCCTCAAGGAGTCGCACCCCCACGACATCCAGATGGTGGTCGAGGCGCCGAACTACCGCCGGTAGCCGCGCGCGTCGCGCTGCCGCCTCGGCGAGTGGGGCGCTCGCGCCCGAGCGGGGCCGGCGCGCCCGCCCCAGCGGGGCGCAGCTGCCCCAGTCGGCGGCGCCGACTTGGCGCGGGGGCTCACCAGCCGGGCAGCAGGGCGCTGCGCACGGGCAGGTGCGCCTGCGCGAGCATCGCGCGCAGCAGCTCGGGGCGCTGCGCCGCGTCCCACATCCAGTGCAGCGTGTCGATGTGCTCGCGCAGTGCGTCGTCGCGGCGCTTCTCGGCGATCACCGCGTCGACCGGCTGCACGCCGTCCGCCTCCGCGATCACGCCGTACTTCCACGCGCCGTCGAACTCGCCGCCCAGCGGCCGCATGCCGGGCCGCTCCCAGAGGAAGTCGGGGTAGCGGGCGCCGAGCCGCGTGGCGACCTCGACCTGCAGCTGCGGTGCCGGCGCGCCGATGCGGTGGATCGCCACGCGGCTCCAGGACTCGCCCACCGACTGCGAGCGCGGGTCGGCGAACGCGAGCACCCAGGATGCGCGTCGCCGGCCCCGCGGGCCCTGGCGGCCGAGGGCATCCGTCACCTCCTCCCTGGTGGCCACCTCGAGCCGGAGCGCCTCGTCGAGCGCGCTCACCGCGTCCACCTGGCGTCCGACCCGCGCGAGGTGCGCGAGCGCGTATGCGGTGGTGCAGCGCGCGATGCCGTCCTCGACGATGACGTCGTCGTCGGCGATGGCGACGCGTGCGCTGACCACGCCGTGGCGGCGACCCGAGGCACTGGGGTCGCCGATCGTGAACACCTCGCGCGGCCGCCCGTGCGGCAGCCCGGCGAGGGCGAGCGCCGACTCGCGGGCGAAGACCGCGCCGGGACGCGTGAGGGCGACGGCGCGCACCGCGACCGCGTGCCGGCCGTGCTCGGGGAGCGCCGCGTACGCCGCCCGGTCGACGTAGGCGCCGCGCCGGATGCGCCGCAGGTCGGGAGCGCGCCGGAGGCGCATCGGCTCCCCGGCGTCGGCGGCGAGGATGTCGAGGTCCATGCGCGCACCGTGCCGCATCCGTCCGCCCGCGCATCCGGCCGCGCGCCGCGGTGTGCACAACGGCCGCCTCGCTCCGCGGCGACCATCGCTGCCCGCGAGCTCGCCACGCTCGCCGAGTGGGGCGGCTGCGCCTGAGCGGGGCCGGCGCGCCCGCCCCGCTCGGGCGCACCTGCCCCACTCGCTGCCGCAGGGGCGCGGCGAGAGGCGCATGGCGGATGGGCGCGGCACGTCTGCGAACTCGGGGTTGTGCGGCGCGAAGACGCGATATATCGTGTGTCGCAGCAGACGCGATATATCGCGAGTGAGCGGGAGGAGCTCAGCATGGAGCAGCAGTGGGAGAGCGGCGACACGAGGCCGCGCAGCGCATCGGGCGCGGGCGCCTCGGGCGCCGATGCGATCACCGAGCGGTGGACGATCGCCGAGGGCCAGAGCCGCGTGATCGACCTCGACGCGGTGCAGTCGCTGCGCGTCGGCGTGGTCGGCGGCAGCGTCGACATCGTCGGGCACGACGAGCCGACCGCGCGCGTCGAGGTGCACAAGGTCGAGGGGCGCGACCTCACCGTCACGCTCGAGCAGGGGCGGCTCTCGATCGCGCACCCGCGCGTGAGCTGGGACGACGTGTGGGAGTCGGTCAAGGCCCTCGTGGGCGTGCGCGCCCGGGTCGAGCTGAGCATCCTCGTGCCCCGGCAGGTGGCGCTGTCGCTCGGCCAGGTGAGCGCATCCGCCCTCGTCTCGGGCCTCAGCGGCCAGGCGACCCTCAGCACCGTGTCGGGCCCGCTGCAGGTCGAGTCGCACCGCGGCGACCTCGACCTCAACACCGTCTCCGGCGACGTCGAGGTCTCGGGCGGCGCGGGCTCCCTCTCGGTGCACGCGGTCTCGGCCGACGTCACCGCGAGCGGCGCCCTCACCGACATCGGCGTCGACACCGTCAGCGGCGAGGTGCTGCTCGACGTGCATGGCTCGCCCCGCAGCATCTCGGCCAACACCGTCTCGGCCGACGTGACGCTGCGGCTCGACGCCGGCCAGGGCGTGCGCGCCACCACGCGCACCGTCTCGGGCCGCGGCAGCGTCGTCGGCCGCTCGCTGCCGAAGCGCGGCGGCAGCGAGACGATCGACGGCGCGAGCGCCTTCGGCTTCTCGGCCAACACCGTCTCGGGCGACATCACCGTCGTGCGGAGGGACGCATGACGCCCGTCTTCGGCCACGGGGCGCTCCGCCTCTACCTGCTGAGCCTGCTCGCCGAGGCGCCGCGCCACGGCTACGAGCTCATGCAGGCGCTCGAGCAGCGCTTCGGCGGCACGTACTCGCCGAGCGCGGGCACCATCTACCCGCGGCTCGCGAAGCTCGAGGAGGAGGGGCTGCTGACGAAGACCGCCGACGGCCGCAAGACCACCTACGAGATCACCGACGCCGGCCGCGCCGAGCTCGCCGCCCGGCAGGGCGAGCTGCGCGACCTCGAGGGCGAGATCACCGACTCGGTGCGGCGGATGGCCTCCGACGTGCGGGCGGGCGTCAAGAGCGCCATGCAGGCGCTGCGGGCCGACCTCGCCGCGGCCGAGCGCGATGCGCGCAGCGCGCCGAGCGCGCTCTCGTGGTCGAGCGCGCCGCGGCCTCCCGAGCCCGCCCGGCCCGACGCATCCGCACCCCCCGAGCGGCCGGTGCAGAACCCGTGGAGCGCACCGCGGCCGGAGCCGGAGGAGCGGGCGGATGCGCTGTCGGCGCCCGGGCGGGCGGCCGCGCGCATCGCGATCCACGACGTCGACCTCGCGCTCAACGACTTCAGGCAGCAGGTGCGCGAGGCGGTGCGCGCCGACCGCGGCGAGCGCATGTCGGCCGCGGCCGCGACCCGGGTGCGCGACGAGCTGCAGGCGGCGCTGCTGCGCATCAAGAGCGTGCTCTGAGCATCGGGCGGCGCTGGGGGCGCTCCCGGGCGGCTCTGGGTCGGCTCCGGGGCGGCCCGGGATAGGCTGGGGAGCGTGACGGAGATCGAGATCGGCCGCAGCAAGCGCGCCCGGATGGGCTACGGCTTCGACGACATCAGCATCGTGCCGTCGCGGCGCACGCGCGACAGCGACCTCGTGTCGCTGCAGTGGCAGATCGACGCCTTCAAGTTCGACATCCCGGTGCTCGGCGCACCCACCGACTCGGTGATGAGCCCCGCCACCGCGATCGCGCTCGGCAGGGCCGGCGGGCTCGGCGTGCTCAACCTCGAGGGCGTCTGGACCCGCTACGACGACCCCGAGCCGCTGCTCGCCGAGATCGCAGGGCTCCCCGCCGACCTCGCGACGAACCGCATGCGCGAGATCTACGCCGAGCCCATCAAGCCCGAGCTCATCCGCGACCGCCTCGCGCAGATCCGCGACGCCGGCGTGGTCGTCTCCGGCAGCCTGAGCCCGCAGGCGGTGCAGGAGCACTACGAGACCGTGCTCGCCGCGGGCGTCGAGCTCATGGTCATCCGCGGCGCGACGGTGAGCGCCGAGCACGTCTCGGCCGAGTCGGGCGCGCCCCTCAACCTCAAGCGCTTCATCTACGAGCTCGACGTGCCGGTCGTGGTCGGCGGCGTCGTGACCTACACGGCGGCGCTGCACCTCATGCGCACCGGCGCCGCGGGCGTGCTCGTCGGCTTCGGCGGCGGCGCCGCCTCGACGAGCGAGAAGGTGCTCGGCGTCGCCGCGCCCATGGCGACCGCGGTGAGCGACGTCGCCGCCGCGCGCCGCGACTACCTCGACGAGTCGGGCGGCCGCTACGTGCACGTCATCGCCGACGGCTCGCTCGGCACGTCGGGCCAGATCGTGAAGTCGCTCGCGTGCGGCGCCGACGCCGTCATGCTCGGCACCGCGCTCGCGCGGGCGACGGATGCGCCGGGCCGGGGCTGGCACTGGGGCCCTGAGGCGCACAACCAGAAGCTGCCTCGCGGCAACCGCGTGCAGGTCGACCAGGTCGGCCAGCTCGACGTCGTGCTGAACGGCCCGTCGCCGTCGGCCGACGGCACCGCCAACATCATGGGCGCCCTGCGCAAGGCCATGTCGACGACCGGCTACAAGGACCTCAAGGAGTTCCAGCGGATCGACGTGGTCGTGGAGGCCAACCCGCCGCGCTAGATCCGCCCGGCACTCGGGCGAGCAACCAAGGAGGAGCCATGTCGGAGACCACCAACAGCGTCAGTCGGTCGAGGAAGCTCGGCCCGGAGGAGCGCGCCGCCGCGATCGCCACCATGCGCGACCGCGAGGTCGACGTGCTCGTGATCGGCGGCGGCATCGTCGGCACGGGCGCCGCGCTCGACGCGGTCACCCGCGGCCTGCGCGTGGGCCTGATCGAGGCGCGCGACTTCGCGTCGGGCACGTCGAGCCGCTCGTCGAAGCTCATCCACGGCGGCATCCGCTACCTCGAGCAGCTGAACTTCGGCCTCGTGCGCGAGGCGCTCATCGAGCGGGGCCTGCTGCTGCAGCGCATCGCGCCGCACCTCGCGAAGCCGGTGCGGTTCCTGTACCCGCTCGAGAAGCCGCTCATCGAGCGCGCCTACATCGGCGCCGGCATGGCGCTGTACGACATCTTCAGCTACACGGGCTTCATGAAGCCGGGCGTGCCCATCCACCGGCACCTCACGAAGAAGCAGGTGCTCAAGCAGATCCCGTCGCTCGACCCCGACGCCTTCGTCGGCGGGCTCACGTACTACGACGCCCAGGTCGACGACGCCCGCTACGTCGCCGAGCTCGCGCGCACCGCATCCTTCTACGGCGCCCACGTCGCGAGCCGCGTGCGGGCGGAGGGGTTCCTGAAGGTCGGCGAGCGGGTCGTGGGCGTGCAGGCGCACGACTACGAGACCGGCGAGCAGTTCGAGATCCGCGCGAAGCAGGTCGTGAACGCGACCGGCGTCTGGACGGGCGAGACGCAGGCGATGGTCGGGGAGCGCGGCGAGTTCAAGGTGCGCGCCTCGAAGGGCGTGCACCTCGTGGTGCCGCGCGACCGCTTCCACTCCGAGATGGGGCTGCTGCTGCGCACCGAGAAGAGCGTGCTCTTCGTCATCCCGTGGGGCCGCCACTGGATCCTCGGCACGACCGACACCGACTGGAACCTCGACAAGGCGCACCCGGCGGCGACCGCGGCCGACATCGACTACATCCTCGACAACGTCAACAAGGTGCTGGCGACGAAGCTCACCCGGGCCGACGTCGAGGGCGTCTACGCGGGGCTGCGGCCGCTGCTCGCGGCGGGCGACGGCTCGTCGACCGCCAACCTGTCGCGCGAGCACCACGTCTCGCACACGGTGCCGGGCCTCGTGCTCGTCGCCGGCGGCAAGTGGACCACCTACCGCGTGATGGCCAAGGATGCGATCGACGAGGCCGTGAGCGCCATCGACGGCAAGGTGCCCGAGTCGTGCACCGAGCAGATCCCGCTGCTCGGCGCGACCGGCTACCGCGCCGCCTGGAACAAGCGCGCGAAGATCGCGCGCGCGTTCGGCCTGCACAAGGCGCGCGTCGAGCACCTGCTCAACCGCTACGGCGTGCTCACCGACGAGCTGCTCGACATGATCAAGCAGGAGCCGCAGCTCGCCGAGCCGCTGCCCGGGGCCGACGACTACATCGGCGCCGAGGTGCGCTACGCCTGCACCCACGAGGGCGCGCTGCACCTCGACGACGTGCTCGCCCGCCGCACCCGCATCTCGATCGAGTCGTGGGACCGCGGCGTCGCGGCGGCGCCCGTCGCCGCGCGCATCATGGCGGAGGTGCTGGGCTGGGACGAGGCGCGCATCGAGAAGGAGATCAACACCTACAACAAGCGGGTGGCGGCCGAGCTCGCGAGCCAGCAGCTGCCGGACGACGAGTCGGCCGACCGCGCGCGCACCGAGGCGCCCGAGATCATCCCGCTGAGCGCCCTGCCGACGGCCGACACCGTGGGCACGCGGAAGGAGCCGGCGGCCTGATCCGCCGGTAGGATGGGCGTGCCTATGAGCGCCTCCATCCCCACCTTCCGGCAGGTCGCCGTGCGGCCGCGCTGGATCGCCGCGCTGCTGGGCTGCCTCGCGGTCGCGGCCGTCTTCGCGCTGCTCGGCCAGTGGCAGATCGAGCGGGCCGTCGAGCAGGGCCAGGCCGACGAGCGCGACACCGAGACCGCGGTGCCGCTCACGAGCGTGGCCGAGCCGAACGCATCCCTCACCACCGAGGCGGGCGGCCGCATGGTGTCGTTCTCGGGCGCGTGGGCGCCGGGCGACTTCGACACCCTCGCCGGGCGCACGCAGCACGACGCGCAGGGCACGTGGGTGATCGGCCGCGTGCTCGCCGAGCAGCCCTCGGGGGAGCCCGTCTCGCTGCCGGTCGCGGTCGCGTGGTTCGCCGAGCCGGCGGCGGCCGAGGCGCACGCCGCCGCGCTCGCGGCGGGAGCGGCGGATGCGCCGGCCGAGCTGGTCGGGCGGCTGATGCCGACCGAGGCGCCCACGATGGGCGACATCCAGGGCGACACCCGCGAGGCGATGAGCGTCGCGGCGCTCATCAACGAGTGGGAGGGCTGGGACGGCCGCGTCTACGGCACGTACGCGATCCTCGACGAGCCGTCGGCAGCCGCATCCGGGGCCCTCGACGCGGGCGGCGAGCCGATCGTGTCGATGCGGCCCGTCGTCGACACCCAGCTGAACGCGCTCAACATCTTCTACGCCGTCGAGTGGATCGCCTTCATGCTGTTCGCCTTCTACCTCTGGTACCGGCTCGTCAAAGACGCCCTCGAGCGCGAGGTCGAGGCGATCGAGGACGCGGAGGCAGCCGCTGCCGCCGCCGGCGGCGCACCCGCGCGCGGATAGGCTGGACACCGTGCCGCGCCCCATCGACCAGCTCCCGCAGATCCGCTCCGCGGTCACCTTCTACCGCGTCATGTCGTGGGTGACGGGCGTCTTCCTGCTGCTGCTCGTGGCCGAGATGGTGCTGAAGTACGCGCCGAGCCACGTCGAGGTCTTCTCGGGCGGCTCCGGCGGCCCGCTGTCGCTGCAGCCGGTCGTGCCCGGCGACGGGTGCCAGTGGTACTCGCTGTTCGTGCCCGGCGGCATGGGCTGCGAGATCGTCTCGCTCGGCGACGGGTTCAACATCTCGCTCGCGATCCTCATCGTGCACGGCTGGATCTACGTCGTCTACCTGCTCGCGTCGTTCCGCCTCTGGAGCCTGCTGCGCTGGCCGTTCGCGCGCCTGCTCGCCATGGCCGCCGGCGGCGTCGTGCCGTTCCTCTCCTTCTTCGTCGAGCGCCGCATGCACCGCATCGCGCTCGCCGACGTCGCTCGCCTGGAGGCCGAGAGGGCCGCCCGGGACAGCGCATCCGCCACCGCCTCCGCCCACCGGGAGTCCTGATGTCCGACACCGCCCAGCGCCCCGTGCTCGTCGTCGACTTCGGCGCGCAGTACGCGCAGCTCATCGCGCGCCGCGTGCGCGAGGCCGACGTCTACAGCGAGATCGTGCCCTCGACGATCACCGCCGAGGAGGTGCGCGCCAAGGATCCGGCGGCGATCGTGCTCTCGGGCGGCCCGTCGAGCGTCTACGAGCCGGGCGCGCCCCGCCTCGACGAGGGCATCCTCGAGCTCGGGGTGCCGACGTTCGGCATCTGCTACGGCTTCCAGGTGATGGCGGCGCAGCTCGGCGGCACGGTCGCCCGCACCGGCAACCGCGAGTACGGCTCGACGGCCGTCACCGTCGACGCGCCCGGCACGCTGCTCAACGGCCAGCCCGAGGCGCAGACGGTGTGGATGAGCCACGGCGACTCGGTCTCCGAGGCGCCGGAGGGCTTCACGGTGCTCGCGACGACCGCCGACACCCCGGTCGCCGCCTTCGAGCACCGCGAGCGGAGGATGGCCGGCGTGCAGTGGCACCCGGAGGTCAAGCACTCCGAGCACGGGCAGCGCGTGCTGTCGTCGTTCCTGCACGAGATCGCCGGGCTCCCGGGCGACTGGGACTCGGGGAACATCATCGAGGAGCAGGTCGCGCGCATCCGCGAGCAGGTCGGCTCCGACAAGGTCCTGTGCGCGCTCTCGGGCGGCGTCGACTCGGCCGTGGCTGCCGCGCTCGTGCACGAGGCGATCGGCGACCAGCTCGTCTGCGTCTTCGTCGACCACGGCCTGCTGCGGCAGGACGAGCGCCGCCAGGTCGAGGAGGACTACGTCGCCTCCACGGGCGTCAGGCTCGTGACGGTGGATGCGCGGGAGCGGTTCATGCAGGCGCTCAAGGGAGTGACCGACCCGGAGGAGAAGCGCAAGATCATCGGGCGCGAGTTCATCCGCGTCTTCGAGCAGGCCGAGCGCGACCTCGCCGCGGAGGCGGCCGCCGACGGCGAGCCGATCCGCTGGCTCGTGCAGGGCACGCTCTACCCCGACGTCGTCGAGTCGGGCGGCGGCACGGGCGCGGCCAACATCAAGAGCCACCACAACGTCGGCGGCCTGCCCGACGACCTGCAGTTCCAGCTCATCGAGCCGCTGCGGGCGCTGTTCAAGGACGAGGTGCGCGCGATCGGCCGCGAGCTGGGCCTGCCCGAGGCGATCGTCGGCCGGCAGCCGTTCCCCGGCCCGGGCCTCGGCATCCGCATCATCGGCGAGGTCACCGAGGAGCGCCTCGACACGCTGCGGCGGGCGGATGCGATCGCGCGCGCCGAGCTGTCGGCCGCCGGCCTCGACGGCGAGATCTGGCAGTGCCCCGTGGTGCTGCTCGCCGACGTGCGCTCGGTGGGCGTGCAGGGCGACGGCCGCACCTACGGCCACCCCGTCGTGCTGCGCCCCGTCTCGAGCGAGGACGCGATGACCGCCGACTGGACGCGGCTGCCCTACGACGTGCTCGCGCGCATCTCGAACCGCATCACGAACGAGGTGCCCGAGGTCAACCGGGTCGTGCTCGACGTCACGTCGAAGCCGCCGGGCACCATCGAGTGGGAGTAGCGCCGACAGGAGCATGATGGGCGCATGACCCGGGACACGGCGCGCACGCGAGCGGCTCGCGCCACGGCGCTCTGGACGCTCGTGATCGGCTTCGTCGCCAGCGTGCTCGTCGGGCTGTCGCCGGCCAGCTACCTGCAGGCGCGGCTGCGCTTCGGCTGCGCGTTCGTCGGCGAGGACTGGGTCTGCGACGACCAGGCGGCGCTCCTGTGGCCGGCGATCGGCATCGTCGCGCTCGGCGCGCTCGCGCTCGGCTGGGCGGCGCTCATCGTGCGCGCCACCTGGGATGCGCCGCGCGAGCGCGCGGGCCAGCTGGCGGCGATCGGCATCATCGCGGTCGCGCCGACGATCGTGCTCTTCGCGCTGCTGCTCGTCGACGCGCTCGTGCACGACGCGGGCGGCGTCAGCTACGAGGCGTCGCGCGTCGCCATGTGGGCCGAGCGCGCCATGGTCCCCGCCCTCAGCACCGCCCTCGCGGGCGCGCTCGCGTTCGTGGGCCTGCGCGTGCGGGCGGTCGGCGCGTTCCCGCGCCTCGCGACGCTGCAGCTCGCCGGCGCCATGCTGCTGCTGCTCGGCGCGGCGGCGATGTCGTCGCTCGGCACCCTGCCGTCGGGCATCGTCGCGGCGTCGGCCATCGCCGCGGGGTGGACCGTGGCGGCGGCCACCGGACCCGACCGCCGGGCCCGCCGGAGCGCATCCGCCACCGATGTCGATCCGAGCCGTTCCCGTTCGACGCAGTGAGTGAGAGGGTCGGACGACGGCCCCCGGATCACAGGAGGAACCATGCAGTACATGCTCATCATGCGCGCGGACGACGACGCCGTCGCCACGTATCGCGAGATCCCCTTCGAGCAGGTCATCGAGGCGATGGGGAAGTACAACGAGTCGATGATGGAGGCGGGCGTGCTCATCGCCGGCGAGGGCCTGTCGGATGCCTCGGAGGGCTTCGTCGTCGACTTCTCGGCCGACCCGCCGCTCGTCACCGACGGCCCGTACGGGGAGACGAAGGAGCTGTTCAACGGCTTCTGGATCCTCGAGGTGTCGTCGAAGGAGGAGGCCGCGGAGTGGGCGAGCCGCTGCCCGCTCGGCCCCGGCGCGAGGCTCGAGGTGCGACGCGTGACCGGCCCCGAGGACTTCCCGGCCGACAACGAGTGGGTGCAGAAGGAGGAGGGCTGGCGCGAGGAGCAGGCGGCCCGCAAGGCCGCGGACGCGCCCGGCGGCGTCGCGGGCTGAGGGGCCGGCGAGGAGCGGCTCATGCAGTTCATGCTCATCATGCGCGACGAGGACGCCGCGGCCGTCGAGCGACGCGACGCGCCCTTCCAGGCGATGCTCGAGCGGATGGGCCGGTACAACCGGGCCATGGCCGACGCGGGCGTGCTCGTCAGCGCGCAGGGCCTCGCGAGCCCCGGCACCGGCATCGTCGTCGACTTCTCCGCCGACCCGCCGCTCGTCACCGACGGCCCCTACGGCGAGACGAAGGAGCTCTGCAACGGCTTCTGGGTGATCGACGTGCCCTCGCGCGACGCCGCGGTCGAGTGGGCGAGCCGGGCACCGCTCGGGCCCGGCACGAAGCTCGAGCTGCGGCGGGTGCACGGCGAGGAGGACCTGCGCCGGTGACGGAGCCGGCGACCGGTGACGACCGGGCGCGGCGGGCCGACGACTCGGCCCGCCGCGCCGTCGTCGCCGTCTGGCGCATCGAGTCGGCGCGCATCGTCGCGACGCTCACGCGCTTCACGGGCGACTTCGCGCTCGCCGAGGATCTCGCGCAGGAGGCGCTCGCGGATGCGCTCGTGCAGTGGCCCGCGCAGGGCGCGCCCCGGAACGGTGCGGCCTGGCTCACCGCGGTCGCGAAGCGCAAGGCGATCGACCACTGGCGCCGGCGCGAGCGCTACGACGACCGCCTCGCCGCGATCGCCCACGACCTCGAGCGCGCCGAGCACGAGGAGGCGGATGCGGTGCCCTGGGATCCGGACGCGATCGACGACGACGTGCTGCGGCTCGTGCTCACCGCGTGCCACCCGGTGCTGAGCCCGCAGGCGCGCGTCGCCCTCACCCTGCGCGTCGTCGCGGGCCTCGAGACCGCCGAGATCGCGCGCGCCTTCCTCGTGCCCGTGGCGACGATCCAGCAGCGGATCGTGCGCGCGAAGCAGGCGCTCGCCGAGGCGCGCGTGCCGTTCGAGACGCCCGCCCGCGCCGAGCGGGCGCAGCGGCTGGGGGCGGTGCTCGGCGTCGTCTACCTCATCTTCACCGAGGGGCACGCCGCGACCGCCGGCGACGAGTGGATGCGGCCCGACCTCGCCCGCGAGGCGGTGCGGCTCGCGCGCATCCTCGCCGCGCTGCAGCCGGAGGAGCCGGAGGTGCACGCGCTGCTGGCGCTGCTCGAGCTCACCGCCGCCCGCTTCCCGGCGCGCGTGGGCGCCGACGGCGAGCCGGTGCTGCTCGCCGACCAGGACCGGCGCCGCTGGGATCGCGCGGCGATCCGCCGCGGGCGTGCGGCGCTGCGCCGGGCGGAGGGGTTCGGCCGCGGCCTCGGCCCGTACGGGCTGCAGGCGGCCATCGCCGAGTGCCACGCTGTCGCATCCGACGTCGCCTCGACCGACTGGGCGCGCATCGTCGCCGCCTACGACGGGCTGCTGCAGCTGTCGCCGTCGCCGGTCGTGGCCCTCAACCGGGCCGTCGCCGTGTCGATGGCGGAGGGGCCGGCGGCGGCGCTCGCGATCGTCGACGCGCTCGCGGGGGAGCGGGCGCTCAGGGCCGGCCACCTGCTGCCGTCGGTGCGCGGCGAGCTGCTCGCGCGCCTCGGGCGCGACGCGGAGGCACGGGAGGCGTTCGCGCTCGCGGCGGAGCGGGCGCAGAACGCCCGCGAGCGCGCCGTGCTGCTCGCGCGGGCGGCCGCGGGGCGCTGAGCCCGGGCCGTCCGCCGAGGGCCGCCCGCGCCAGCCCGCCCGCGGCGACCGGGGCGGCGGCGACTACCCTGGGAGCGTGACGATCGGAACCCAGCCCGCCCTGACCGAGGAGCGCATCCAGCAGCTCCGCGGCGACTTCCCGATCCTCGCCGAGCAGCCCGCGGGAGTGCCGCTCGTCTACCTCGACTCCGGCGCGACGAGCCAGCAGCCGCGGCAGGTGCTCGAGGCCGAGTGGGCCTTCCGCACCCGGCACAACGCGGCCGTGCACCGCGGCGCGCACACCCTCGCGTCGCTCGCGACCGACGACTACGAGTCGGCCCGCGACCGCGTCGCGCGCTTCGTCGGCGCCCGCCCGACCGAGATCTCCTGGGCGATGAACGCCACCGACGCGCTCAACACGGTCGCGCTGTCGCTCGCCGAGGCCAACCGGGCCGGCGACGTCGACCCGGCGCTGCGCATCCGCGAGGGCGACGAGATCCTCGTCACCGAGGCCGAGCACCACGCCAACCTGCTGCCCTGGCAGCGGCTCGCCGACGAGACCGGCGCGCGGCTGCGCTGGGTGGAGGTCGACGACGACGGGGTGTGGACGGCGGATGCGGCGCTCGCGCTCATCACAGAGCGCACGCGGGTCGTCGCGGTCGCGCACGTCTCGAACGTCACGGGCCTCATCGCGCCGGTCGAGCCGATCGTCGCCGCCGCGCACGCGGTCGGCGCGCTCGTCGTGCTCGACGCGTGCCAGTCGGTGCCGCACCGCCGGGTCGACCTCGGCGCGCTCGGCGTCGACGCCGCCGCGTTCAGCGGCCACAAGATGCTCGGCCCCGGCGGCATCGGCGTGCTCTACCTCGCCGAGCGCCTCGGCGCCGCGCTGCCGCCTGCGCGCGTGGGCGGCTCGATGATCACGACCGTGACGATGACCGAGCGCGAGTTCCTCCCCGCGCCGCAGCGCTTCGAGGCCGGCACGCAGCCGGTGTCGGCGATCGTGGGCCTCGCCGCCGCGGTCGACTACCTCGAGGGCGTCGGCATGGCGGCGATCGAGGCGCACGAGGTCGCGCTCGGCGAACGGCTCGCGGCCGGTGCCGTCGCGATCGAGGGCGTGCGGCTCGTGGGGCCGCCGCCCGGCGTCGAGCGCGCGGGGCTCGCGAGCGTCGTCGTCGACGGCGTGCACGCGCACGACGTCGGCCAGGTGCTCGACGCCGCGGGCATCGCGGCGCGCGTCGGCCACCACTGCGCCCAGCCCCTGCACCGCCGCCTCGGCGTCGCCGCGACGACCCGCGCATCCACCTACCTCCACACGACCGAGGCCGAGGTCGACCGGTTCCTCGACGTGCTCTCGACCGTGCGCGGCTACTTCGGGGCGGGGCGAGCATGAGCGATCCGCTGGCGGGGCTCTACCAGGAGCTCATCCTCGAGCACGCGAAGCGGCGCGAGGGGGAGGGTGCGCTCGAGCCGTTCGACGGCGAGCGCTTCCTGCGCAACCCCACGTGCGGGGACGAGATCCGGCTGCGCGTGCGGCTCGACGGCGACGCGATCGGCGCGCTCGGCTGGGAGGGTCAGGGCTGCTCGATCTCGCAGGCGTCGGCGTCGGTGCTCGCCGAGCTCGCGCCCGGCCTCGCGATCGCCGACGTGCGCTCGCGCATCGAGGCGCTGCGCGAGCTGCTGCGCTCGCGCGGCGCGGTCGAGCCCGACGAGGCGGTGCTCGGCGACGCGGTCGCGTTCGCCGGGGTCGCGAGGTTCCCGATGCGGGTGAAGTGCGCGATGCTCGCGTGGGTCGCGCTCGAGGAGGCGCTCACCGAGCTCGGGCGCTGACGCCGAAGCCTCCTGCGCGCGAGCGGCATGCATGCTGTGGTTCGCTGTCTGATAGCACCAGAGGAGGTCTGCCATGTCCCGCACCATGACGATCGGCGAGCGCGTGGGGCGCGTCGCCGGCACCTGGTTCCCGCTCATCGTCCTCGCCGCCGGCGCGATCGCGATCCTCGTCCCGCAGGTCTTCCTGCCGATCGGGCCGTGGATCAACACGCTGCTCGGCATCATCATGCTCGGCATGGGCCTCACGCTGCAGCCGGTCGACTTCGCCGTCATCGCCAAGAAGCCCAAGGCCTTCGCCGTCGGCGTCGTGGCGCAGTACGTCGTCATGCCGCTCGCCGCGATCGGGCTCGCGCTCGCCTTCCAGCTGCCGCCCGAGCTGCTCGTCGGCGTCGTGCTCGTCGGCTCGGCGCCCGGCGGCACCGCCTCCAACGTGATGGTCTACCTCGCCAAGGGCGACACCGCGCTCTCGGTGGCGATGACGACCGCCTCCACGCTGCTCGCGCCGGTGCTCACGCCGCTGCTCGTGCTGTGGCTCGCCGGCTCCTACCTGCCGGTCGACGCGTGGGGCCTGTTCCAGTCGATCATCATGATCGTGCTGCTGCCGGTGATCGCCGGCCTCGTGCTGCGGATGCTGCTGCCGAAGGTCGTGCGGGCCATCCTGCCGTGGCTGCCGCTCGTGTCGGTCATCGGCATCACCCTCGTCGTGCTCGCGGTCGTCGCCGGCTCCGCCGCGACGATCCTCTCGGTCGGCCTGCTCGTCGCGCTCGTCGTCATCCTCCACAACGGCATCGGCTACGGCCTGGGCTTCCTCGCCGCGAAGGCCGTGGGCCTCGACGAGAGCGCCCGCCGCGCCGTCGCGATCGAGGTCGGCATGCAGAACTCGGGCCTCGCCGCGGGACTCGCCCGCACCCACTTCACGCCCGAGTCGGCGCTGCCGGCAGCCATCTTCTCCGTCTGGCACAACGTGTCGGGCTCGCTGCTGGCCTCGTACTGGTCGCGGCGCCCGCCGAAGGGCGCGGCCTCGACGACGCCCGCGCTCGACGACCAGCCGGTCGCCAGCTGAGGCATCCGCTCCGCGTCCCGCACGCTCCCGCCCCGCCCCGTCGCCCCGCTGTGGGCGGCGGGGCGTAGCGTTGCCCCATCGACTCCGAGGAGGCCGCGATGGCGCTGCGCTGGTATTCGAACGTGATCGAGACGACCGATGTCGTGCGGCTGGCCCGTTGGTGGGCCGACGCGCTCGACTGGGACGTCATCTACGAGACCGACGACGAGTCGGTGGTGATCCCGAAGTGGGCGCAGGAGCTCGGCGAGCGGCTGACGTTCCACCAGTTCCCGCCCGGGCTCGTCTTCGTGCGCGTCGACCACGAGAAGGCGACGAAGAACCGCATCCACATGGATCTCGCGCCGCACACGAGCGACGACCGCGACGCCGAGATCGCCCGGCTCGAGGGGCTCGGCGCACGTCGCATCGATGTCGGCCAGGGGCCAGACGTGTCGTGGACGGTGCTCGCCGACATCGATGGGAACGAGTTCTGCGTGCTGTCGTCGCGGGAGCAGTGAGGGCATGAGGAAGGGCCCCCGGGGTGTGCCGGGGGCCCTTCCTGCGGAGCGGGAGATCTCGATACGCGTGCGACTTCGTCGCGCGCTCCTCGATCTAGCGTCCTCCGCGCTGAACTTCGCTGCGCGAAGTTGAGCGCTCCGGACGCTAGTTGTTGCCGCGGAGGATCGCGATGATGCGCAGGATCTCGACGTAGAGCCAGATGATCGTCATCGTCAGGCCGAACGCCGCCGACCAGCCGTACTTCTTGTGCACGCCGCGCTTCACGCCCAGCTCGATGCCCTCGAAGTCCATGACGAGCGAGTACGCGCCGAGCAGCACCGCGAGGCCGCCGAGCAGCACGCCCCACGGGATGCCGAAGATCGGGCTCGGCGCCGAGCGCATGCCGAAGGCGAGGTCGCCCGTGGCGCCGAAGAGCATCATGCCGAAGTTGACCAGCGAGAACAGGCCGTAGCCGATCAGCACGATGAAGAAGATCTTGTTCATCCGCGGCGACGTGCGCACGATGCGGAACGCGTAGAGCGCGAGCGTCGCGGCGATCACGCAGGCGGTCGCGAGCAGCGCCTGGAAGATGATGCCGTCGAGGCCCATGCCGAACTCGAGCAGGCCCGAGAAGCCGCCGAGGAAGAGGCCCTGGGCGCCGGCGTAGGCGAGCACGAGCGCCGGGCTCGGCTCCTTCTTGAAGATGTTGACGAGCGCCAGCACGAAGCCGACGAGCGCGCCGCCGTAGGTGAGCACGTAGAAGGGCAGCGAGGTGCCCGTCATCAGCAGCATGCCGAGCGTCACGATGAAGCCGAGCGCGGTGACGCCGAGCGTGACCACGGTCTTCGTGATGACGCCCTCGTAGGTCAGCCGCTCGGTCTCGAGCGGCGACGCCGCCGGCCGGTTGAACTGCTGGTCGAGCTGGTCGGGCGAGGGCTGGCCGTAAGGGGCCTGGCCGTACTGCATCGGCTGCCCGTAGGGCTGCTGGCCGTACTGCTGCTGACCGAAGGGCTGCTGGCCGTACTGCTGCTGGCCGTAGGGCGCCTGCTGGCCACCGGGAGCAGCCTGCGCGGCGCGCTGGGTGTTCTCGGTGAACGCGGGCGAGTTGCGGAACGCCGGGTTGCCTGCCAAGGGAAGGTCTCCTGTTCGAGAAGGTCGAGCTGCCGCCGCATGGGCGGACACGTTCAGCGTAGCGACGGATGCCCAGATCTCCCTGTGGATCCGGGCATGTTCGCGCCAGGCGCAGGCCGTTCACCCGCACCGCGCCGATCGTTCACCCGCGCGCCCTAGCCTGGCGCCGTGCAGCCCACTCGACTCATCGCCCACCGGGGCGCGTCCGGCTGGGCGCCCGAGCACACCGAGACGGCCGTGCGGCTGGCCGCGCGGCTCGGCGCCGACGCGGTCGAGCCCGACCTCGTCGCCACCCGCGACGGCGTGCTCGTCGTGCGGCACGACAGCGAGCTCGGCTCCACCACCGACATCGCCGACCGGCCGGAGCTCGCCGACCGGCGCCGCACGCAGACGATCGACGGCGAGGAGGTCGCCGGCTGGTTCGTCGAGGACTGCACCTGGGCCGAGGTCGCCACGCTCCGCGCCCGGGAGCGCCTGCCGCGGCTGCGCCCGCTCGGCGCGCTGCGCGAGGGCCGCGAGGGCGTGCTCCGCTTCAGCGACCTGCTCGCGATCGCCGACGAGACGGGGCTCGACGTGGTGGCCGAGCTCAAGCACGCGAGCCACCACGCCGCGCTCGGGCTCCCGCTCGACGCGCTGCTGGCGGATGCGGTGGCCGGCACCCACTGGGCGGGCGACGGGCGGCTGACGGTCGAGTCGTTCGAGGAGGGCGTCCTCCACGAGGTGCGCGACCGCGGCGTCGAGGCGCGCCTCGTCTACCTGATGGGGGAGGGCGGCACCGCCGCCGACCTCGTCGGCCGCGACGGCGCATCCGCCCCCACGTACGCCGAGCAGCGCGGCGACGCGTCGCTCGCCGAGCTCGCCCGGCGCGTCGACGCGATCAGCGTCGACAAGGCGGTGCTCTTCGACCGGTCGGACGGCGCGCTGCGCGCGAGCGACCTCGTCGAGCGCGCCCGCGCCGTCGGCCTCGGCACCATCGCCTGGACGCTGCGGCCCGAGAACGCCTTCCTCGAGGCCGAGCACCGGCTCGGCGAGCACCCGGCCGCGTGGGGCGACTGGACGACCGAGTGGCGCATGCTCGCATCGCTCGGCCTCGAGGCGGTCTTCGCCGACCACCCCGACCTCTGGCGCCGCCTCGAGGCGTAGCCGGCGCATCCGACGACGCCGGCCCGGCCCGGCGCGTCACCGGCCCCTCGTAGACTGGTCTGCTGATGAGCGATCTCTGGGGACTGGGCGACGAAGGCTTCGACTCGGTCCAGCGACCCTCGCCGATCGGGCCGCGCGGCGACGCCGTGCCCGAGCACCTGCTCGAGGGGCTGAACCCGCCGCAGCGCGAGGCCGTGCTGCACCGCGGGCCCGCCCTCCTCATCGTCGCCGGCGCCGGCTCCGGCAAGACGCGCGTGCTCACCCACCGCATCGCCGGCCTGCTCGCGACCCGCGAGGCGTGGCCGAGCCAGATCCTCGCGATCACCTTCACGAACAAGGCCGCCGCCGAGATGCGCGAGCGCGTCCACAGCCTCATCGGCGAGGAGGCGAGCGGCATGTGGATCCGCACGTTCCACTCCGCGTGCGTGCGCATCCTGCGCCGCGAGGCCGAGGAGTTCGGCTTCAAGCAGTCGTTCACGATCTACGACTCGGGCGACGTGCGGGCGCTGATCAAGCGGCTCATCAAGGAGCGCGGCGCCGACATCCAGGGCCTCACGCCCGGCGGCGTCTCGGCGCGCATCTCGAAGGCCAAGAACGAGCTGCACGACGTCGACTCGTGGGCGCGCACGGCCAACCTCGAGAACCCGCTCGACCAGGCGTTCCTCGAGCTCTGGCGCGACTACGACCGCGAGCTGCGGCGGGCCAACGCCTTCGACTTCGACGACCTCATCTCGCAGACGGTCTTCCTCTTCCGCGCGTTCCCGCACGTCGCCGCCCAGTACCGCAAGCGCTTCCGGCACATCCTCGTCGACGAGTACCAGGACACCAACGCGGCGCAGTACGCGCTCATCCGCGAGCTGACGCAGCCCGTCACGCGCGCCGACCTGCCCGACCTGCGCAGCGACCTGCCGGGCGCCTCGCTCACGGTCGTGGGCGACTCCGACCAGTCGATCTACGCCTTCCGCGGCGCCGACATCCGCAACATCACCGACTTCGAGCGCGACTTCGCCGGCGCCCGCGCGATCCTGCTCGAGCAGAACTACCGCTCGACGCAGAACATCCTCTCGGCCGCCAACGCCGTCATCGGCAACAACTTCGACCGGCGCGAGAAGCGGCTCTGGACCGATTCGGGCGACGGGGCCAAGATCGTCGGCTTCACCGGCTACTCGGGCCACGACGAGGCGCAGTTCGTCGCCGACGAGATCGTCGAGCTCACCTCGGGCGGCATGGCCTACAGCGACATCGCCGTCTTCTACCGCACCAACGCCCAGACGCGCGCGCTCGAGGAGGTGCTCATCCGCACCGCCATCCCCTACAAGGTGATCGGCGGCACGAAGTTCTACGAGCGCGCCGAGATCAAGGACGCGATGGCGTACCTGATCACCGTCGCGAACCCCGCCGATCCGCTGAGCCTGCGGCGCATCATGAACGTGCCCAAGCGCGGCATCGGCCCCGCGACCGAGGCGGCGCTGCAGGCGTTCGCCGACGAGCACGGCATCACGCTGCGGGATGCGCTGCGGCGCGTCGACGAGATCGCCCTCGGCCCGAAGGTGGCCGCGGCCATCAAGGATCTGGCGGCGCTGCTCGACCACTGGAGCGAGCGGCCCGAGGCCGACCCGGGAGAGGTGCTGCGGGATCTGCTCAGCCGCTCCGGCTACACCGACCAGCTGCGCCGCTCGCCCGACCCGCAGGACGCCGCGCGGCTCGAGAACGTCGAGGAGCTCGTCGCGGTGACGCGCGAGTACCGCCGCCAGAACCCGGGCGGCAACCTCATCGACTTCCTCACCGAGACGGCGCTCGTCGCCGCCGCCGACGAGCTCGACGACTCGGGCGGCCAGGTCTCGCTCATGACGCTGCACACGGCGAAGGGGCTCGAGTTCGACGCGGTGTTCATCACCGGCGTCGAGGAGGATCTGCTGCCGCACCGCATCTCGGCGAACGAGCCCGGCGGGCCCGCCGAGGAGCGGCGGCTGTTCTACGTGGGCATCACGCGCGCGCGGCAGCGGCTGCACCTGTCGCTCGCGATGACGCGCGCGCAGTTCGGCGAGGTCAACCCCGCGGTGCCGAGCCGGTTCCTCGAGGAGATCCCGGCCGAGCTGGTCGACTGGCGCACGCTGCCGACGACGATGCGGCCGGCGCCCGCGCAGCGCGCCGTGGGGCGCTGGAGCGACGGGCCGCGCGAGTCGTTCGTGACGGGCTTCCGCGACCCGAAGCCGCTCCCGAAGGGCAAGGGCACCTTCGCCAACACCATCACCGAGGTGCGCGACAACTCGGCCCTCGAGCTCTCGCCCGGGGACCGCATCCGCCACAAGGACTTCGGCGAGGGGCGCGTGCAGGCGGTCTCGGGCGCGGGCGCGAAGCGCATCGCCGAGGTGCAGTTCGACCAGGTGGGGCGCAAGCGGCTGCTGATCAAGATCGCGCCGATCGAGCTGCTCTGAACCATGGTCTCGACTCGGGCGGCCGCCTCCGGCGGCAGCCCGGCTCGACCAGCGGGAGGGCGGCGGCCCGGCTCGACCGGCGGGAGGGCGGCGGCTACAGCGCCTGCGTCACCAGCAGCACCATCGCCACGAGGGTGAGCGCCGCGGCGCCCACGATGAGCGGGCGGAACCGGCGCGCCATCGTGCGCGGCGGCCGGTCGTCGTCGAAGCGCTCGAAGTAGGGGTCGAGCTCGGGCGGGACGCGGTCGTGCTCGTGGCGCTGCTCCTGCATGCGCCCCAGCCTCCCACGAGACGATCAGCGACGCACAGGCAGCGCCGGACTATGGTGCGAAGCATGCGTCGACTGGTCGGAGCGAGCGGCATCGCAGCGCTCGCGCTCGCCCTCGCGGGCTGCGGCCTCACCGTGCCCTCCGACCCCGACGGCACCCTCGAGACCGTCTCGGGCGGCGTGCTCGAGGTGGGCGTGACGCCCAACCCGCCGTTCACCGAGATCGACGACGCCGACGACGAGGAGCCGTCGGGCACCGAGGTGACGCTCGTCGAGTCGTTCGCGGCGTCGATCGACGCCGAGCTCTCGTGGACGGTCGGCAGCGAGGAGGACCTCGTGCGCCAGCTCGAGGAGGGCGACCTCGACCTCGTCATCGGCGGCATCACCGAGCAGACGCCCTGGGCGGCGCACGCCGCGCCGACGCGCGCCTACGCACAGGCGCTGCAGCCCGACGGCTCGACCACCGGCGTCGTCATGCTCACGCCGATGGGCGAGAACGCCTTCCTCGCCGCCCTCGAGCAGCACCTCGACGAGGCGGCGCCATGAAGCGCATCGGCCGCACCGAGCTGCCCCCGGCCCAGGAGCAGGCGCTCCGCAAGGCGCGCCTCGTCGAGTGGCTGAGCCTCGGCTACGCCGCGATCGCGATCACGCTCGTCGGCCTCGTGATGGGCGGCTCGCAGGCGATGCGCACGGCGTGGATCGAGGACATGCTCTCGACCGTCCCGCAGCTCGCGTTCCTCATCGCCCTCGCGGTCATCCGCCGCCCGCCGAGCCAGAAGCATCCGTACGGGTACCACCGGGCGATGGGCATCGGCCACCTCGTCGCCGGCGTCGCGCTCTTCGCCGTCGGGGCGACCCTCGCGTTCGACGCGATCAGCGGGCTCGCCTCGCTCGAGCACCCGTCGATCGGCACGGTGCGGCTCTTCGGCACCACGATCTGGCTCGGCTGGCTCATGGTCGGCACGATGCTGCTCATCTCGGCGCCGCCCGTGATCCTCGGCATCGTCAAGATGCGGCTCGCGAAGCAGCTGCACAGCAAGCTGCTGCACGCCGACGCCGACATGATGCGCGCCGACTGGACGACGCACGCCGGCTCGATCGTGGGCGTGCTGGGCGTCGGCCTCGGCATCTGGTGGCTCGACGGCGCAGCCGCCCTGTTCATCTCGGCCGGCATCATCTGGGACGGCGTGAAGAACACCCGCGCCTCGGTGCTCGACCTCATGGACATGCGCGCGACGACCGTCGACCAGTCGGAGCCCGACCCGCTCATCGTCCGCATCGAGGACACGCTGCGGCGGCTGCCGTGGGTGCGGGATGCGGCCAGTCGCGTGCGCGACGAGGGGCACGTGTTCCACGTGGAGGCGTACGTCGTGCCGCTGCGGCGCAAGGTCAAGGTGGAGGACGTCGACCGCGCGGTCGCGCAGGTCACCGCGCTCGACTGGCGCGTGCAGGACGTCACGATCGCGGTCATGGGCCGGCTGCCGTCGCCGGAGGCCGAGCGGCGCGACGACGACCGCCCCGACGACGGAGCCGCCGCGCCGGAGTGATCCGGGCGGCGGCTCCGAGGCGGCTCGCTACGCGTCGCGGTCGCGATCCGGGTCGCGACCCGGGCCGGGCTCCGCGTCCGGGTCGGCGCCGCCGCGCTGCAGCGGCACCGCGCGGGTCGACAGCCGGCCGCGGTCGAGCTCGGGGTGCGGCTCGTGCGACTCGATCTCCTCGTCGACCGCGGCGATCGTGGTCGTGTCGATCGAGGGCAGCGCGGCCTCGAAGCGCGCGCGGCGGCGCTTGAGCCACAGCGCGAGCGCGATGATGAGCGCGAGCAGCGCGTAGGCGACGATCGAGAACGGGCTGTGCACGAGGTAGGCGGGGTCGCCCTGGCCGATCTGCATGGCCTTGCGCAGCTGCTCCTCGGCCATCGGGCCCAGGATCGCGCCCACCACGAGCGGCGCGATCGGGAAGCCGAGCCGCCGCATGAAGAAGCCGAGCACGCCGAGCACGAGCAGCACCGCGATGTCGAAGACGGTGAAGTTCGCCGCGTAGGCGCCGAGCCCGGCGAAGACGAGGATGCCCGCGTAGAGGTAGGGGCGGGGGATCTGCAGGAGCTTCACCCACATGCCCACGAGCGGCAGGTTGAGCACGAGCAGCATCGCGTTGCCGATGAAGAGGCTCGCGATGAGCGCCCACACGAGCGCCGGCTGCGTGTCGAACAGGCGCGGGCCCGGCTGGATCCCGTACGTCTGGAAGGCGCTCAGGATGATCGCCGCGGTCGCCGTCGTCGGGATGCCGAGCGTCAGCAGCGGCACGAGCACGCCCGCGGCCGCCGCGTTGTTGGCCGACTCCGGACCCGCGACGCCCTCGATCGCGCCCTTGCCGAACTGCTTCCGGTACTCGCCCTTCGCGAGGCTCCGCTCGGTCGCGTAGGAGAGGAAGGTCGCGACGTCGGCGCCGCCGGCGGGGATCGAGCCGATCGGGAAGCCGATGCCGGCGCCCCGCAGCCACGGCTTCCACGACCTCGCCCAGTCGGAGCGGCGCATCCACGTGCGCCATCCGCGCGTGATGGGGATGATCGGGATCTCGCCGTTGCGCAGGCGGGAGCCCACGTACAGGGCCTCGCCGAGCGCGAAGAGGCCGACCGCGACGAGCACGACGTCGATGCCGTCGCCGAGCTGCGGGATGCCGAGCGTGAAGCGCGCCTGCCCGGTGAGCGAGTCGACGCCGATGAGGCCGATGAAGAGGCCGATCGACAGCGACACCATGCCGCGCCAGGCGCTGTCGCCGAGCAGCGCGCCGACCGTGAGGAACGCGATCACCATGAGCGCGAAGTAGTCGGATGGGCCGAGGCTGACCGCGAGGCGGGCGACGGTGGGTGCGAGGAGCGTCAGCAGCACCGTGGCGATCGTGCCCGCGACGAACGAGCCGATCGCGGCGGTGGCGAGCGCCGCCGCGCCGCGGCCGGCGCGCGCCATCTTGTTGCCCTCGAGGGCGGTGACGATCGACGCGGACTCGCCGGGGGTGTTGAGCAGGATCGACGTGGTCGAGCCGCCGTACATGCCGCCGTAGTAGATGCCGGCGAAGACGATGAACGCCGCGGTCGGCTCGAGCGCGTACGTGATGGGCAGCAGGAGCGCGACCGTCATCGCCGGCCCGATGCCGGGCAGCACGCCCACGGCGGTGCCGAGCAGCACGCCGAGCAGCGCGTACAGCAGGTAGACGGGCTGGAGCGCGGTCGCGAAGCCCTCGAGCAGCAGGGTCCAGGTGTCCATCAGAGGCCGATCCAGGAGGTCAGGGTGCCGGTGGCGGGCAGCGAGAGGCCGAGCAGCGTGCCGAACACGAGCTGCGTGACGACGCCGAGGGCGAGACCGATCGCGGCGGCGAGCCACCAGCGCTTCGCGCCGAGGGCGAGCGAGGCGCCGGTGAAGAGGATGGCGACGCCGAGGGGCCAGCCGAGGTGGGGGATGGTGAGCATGAGCGACAGGAAGCTCAGCACGACGATGCCGGTCGAGCCCCACGAGGTGCCGTGCTTCAGGTCGATGTCCTCGCCCTCCTCGGCGTGCCCGAAGCGGCCGCGGAGCTGGCCGACGAGCACCACGAGCGACGAGAGCAGCAGCAGGCCGCCGACGGCGTACGGCACGACGCGCGCGCCGAGCGTGTTGGTCGATCCCGGGGGCTCGCGGATGGTGGTGGTCGAGATGAGCACGGCGATCGCCAGCACCACGAGCAGCCCGACGAAGACCATCGCCTCGATGCGGGCCGAGCGCGCCGCGGCCGACGCACCCGTGGGTGCGCCGGCCGGGGCGGTGCTCATTCGATCAGGCCGATCGTGCGCAGCGTCTCCTGGGTGAGCGTGATGTCGTCGGCGAGGAACGCGTCGAACTCGTCGCCCGGCATGAACGCATCCGTCCAGCCGTTGGTCTCGAGCGTCTCGGTCCACGCGTCCTGCTCGTGCAGCTGCGTGACGAGGTCGACGAGCGCCGTGCGCTCCTCGTCGGTGATGCCGCCCGGGGCGATCACGCCGCGCCAGTTCGTGAGCGTCACGTCGATGCCCTCGTCCTGGATCGTCGGCACGTCGGGCAGCGCCTGCGCGGGCTCCTCGCTCGAGACGGCCAGGGCGCGCAGGTCGCCCGAGAGCACCGACTCCGAGAACTCGCCGACGCCCGAGATGCCGGCCTGCACGGTGCCGCCGAGCAGCATCGTGAGCGCCTCGCCACCGCCGGAGTTGGCGACGTAGTTGAGCGTGGTCGGGACCTCTGCCGCGTCGACGCCGGCCTCGGTGAGGAGCAGTCCCGCGAGGATGTGGTCGATGCCGCCGGCGGAGCCGCCGGTGACCGCGAGGCCCTGGCCCTCGGCGACGATCGCGTCGACCAGGTCCTGCAGGCTCTCGTAGGGAGAGTCGGCCGGCACGACGATGACGAGCGGCTCCTCGGTGAGCTTCGCGATCGGCGTCATGTCCTCGATGCGCACCTCGGAGGCGTTCGTCTCCACGGCGCCGACCATGACGGAGCCGGTGATCATGAGCGTGTTCGGGTCGGTCTCGGTCGCGAGGCTCGCGAGGCCGACGGTGCCGCCAGCGCCGCCGATGTTCTCGACCGGCGCCGAGCTGACGAGGTCGGTGTCGGTCAGCACCTGGCCGATGGCGCGGGCGGTCTGGTCCCAGCCGCCGCCCGGGTCGGCGGGGGCGATGACGCTGACCTCGGTGACGGCGGCCGGCGCCTCGCCCTCGGCGCCGCCGGTCGAGGCGGGGGCGCCGCCGGACGAGCAGGCGGCGAGCGCGAGCGCTGCAGCCCCCGCGAGGCCGATGCGGACGATGGTGCTGGTGCGCGTGCTGGGCGCGGTGCGTGGGTGCATGGATCGCACGTCTCCTCCTTGAGCGCCCGGCGCCGTGCCGGGTCGCGATCTGGGGGCGACGCTAGCGGCGACGGATGCCCGGTGCGCGGTTGTGGTCGATGTGCACGTTTCGGTCGTTTCGGTCGCCCGCCGCGGGAGCCAGCGCGCGCCTATCCTGAGGGCATGGGGCGGGCGATGACGCTGCGGACGCAGCTGGTGCTGCTGCAGAGCGCCATCATGCTCGTCGTCATCGTCGGCTCCGGCGTCGCCGCCGCCTGGGTGCAGGAGCGCGCGATCCGCGACGCCTACCTCGACCGCATGGTGGGCGTCGCCTCGTCGGTGGCGCAGCTGCCGTCGGTGGTCGACGCGTTCGACGATCCCGACCCCGCCGAGGTCATCCAGCCGATCGCCGAGACGGTGCGCGTCGCATCCGCCGTCACGTACGTCGTCGTCACCGACGTCGCGGGCGTGCGCTACTCGCACCCGAACCCCGACCGCATCGGCGAGGTCGTCTCGACCGACCCGACCGCCGCGCAGTCGGGCGAGCGGTTCGTCGGCACGCAGACCGGCACGCTCGGCACCTCGTGGCGCGTGAAGGTGCCCGTGCACGACGCCGACGGTCAGGTGATCGGCCAGGTCTCGGTGGGCATCCTCGAGGCCGAGCTGCACGCCGACTGGCTCGGCAGCATCTGGGTGCTCGCGCTGTGCCTCGCCGCGGCCGCCGTCGTCGGCGTGCTGCTCGCGAGCTGGGCCGCGTCGCTCGTGCGCCGGCGCATCCACGGCGTCGAGCCCGACGAGATCAAGTCGATGCTCGAGACCCGCAACGCGACCCTGCACGGCATCGGCGAGGGCCTCGTGGTGCTCGACGAGCGGGCGACGATCGCGCTCTGCAACGACGCGGCGCTGCGGCTGCTGGGGCGCGAGGGCGACGAGCTCGCGGGCGTGCCGGTCGCCGAGGTGCTCGACGCGCGGCTCGAGCCGCTGCTGGCCGACGCGGGCGAGCAGCAGCTCGTGCTCGCCGGCGAGCGCGTGCTCGTCGCGCGCGCCGACCCCGTGGTCGTCGACGGCCGCACGGTCGGCACCGTGCTCATCCTGCGCGACCGCACCGAGCTCGACGCGGCGCTGCGCGACCTCGCGGGCGCGCAGGGCATGACCGAGACGCTGCGGGCGCAGCAGCACGAGTTCGCCAACACGCTGCACACGCTCGGCGGCCTGCTCGAGCTCGGCGAGGCCGACGCGGCGATGCAGGTCATCGCTCGCGCGGGCGCCGGCGGGGCGCTGTCGTCGCTCGCGCCCGCCGAGGGCGTGCTCGACCTCGAGGTCGCGGCGCTGCTGCTCGCCAAGCGGGCGCAGGCGCGCGAGCACGGCGTCGAGCTGGCGGTCGCGCCCGGGTCGACGCTGCGCCCCGCCGCGTCGACGGCGGGCTCGAGCGACTGGGTGACGGTGCTCGGCAACCTCATCGACAACGCGGTGGATGCGTCGGGCGGCGGGCGCGTGCAGGTCGCGATCGCCGACGACGACACCGATGCCGGCCGGGTCGTCACGATGGCGGTCGACGACGACGGTCCCGGCGTGCCCGAGGAGCGGCGGCAGCGCATCTTCGACCTCGCCGTCTCGACGAAGACGCACGCCGCCGGCCTCACCCGCGGCTACGGGCTGACGCTCGTGCGCCGCGTCGCCGAGCGGCTCGGCGGCGACGTGCGGGTCGAGACGTCGCCGCTCGGCGGCGCGCGCTTCGTCGCGACGCTGCCGGTCGACCGCAGCGAGGTGCCCGCGTGAGGCCGCTGCGCGCGCTGATCGTCGAGGACGACAAGGCGGTCGCGATCGTCACCCGCGGCTTCGTCGAGCGCCACGGCGGGTTCGTCGTCGCGGGGGAGGCCGCCACCGGGCGCGACGCGCTCGAGGCGATCGAGGCCGTGCGCCCCGACCTCGTGCTGCTCGACGTGCACCTGCCCGACGCATCCGGCATCGAGGTGCTGCGCGTCGCCCGCGCGCGCGGCTTCGCGGGCGAGGTGGTCGCGGTCACCGCTGCGCGCGACCTCGAGACCGTGCGCGCGGCGCGCGCGTTCGGCGTGCGCCACTACCTCGTGAAGCCGTTCGGGCTCGAGGCGATGCGGGAGCGGCTCGAGGCGATCCGCGCCGAGATCGAGCGGGCGGAGGCGCACGGGCCGCGCGCGCTCGACCAGCGCGCGGTCGACGCGATGCTGCAGCCGTCCGAGCGCTCGGCGAAGCCGGCGCCGGCGGGGTCGCAGCTCACCCTCGACCGCGTCGCGGCGCTGCTCGACTCGATCGGCGCCGACGTGAGCGCGGCGGAGGTGGGGGAGCGGCTCGGGATGTCGCGGGTGAGCGCCCGCCGCTACCTCGAGCGGCTCGTCGTCGACGGCGCGGCCGAGGTCGCGCCCCGCTACGGCGGCACCGGGCGCCCCGAGCTGCGGTACACCGCGCGCCGCTGAGCGGCGGCGGCCCGCCGCGCTAGTGCACGGGCGTGCCGACGAGCGTGCCGATCAGCCAGGTCGCGGCGAGCGCGAGGATGCCGCCGAGCAGCACCCGCAGCATGCCGATGCGCTTGCCGGAGCCGCCGATCCGTGCCGAGACGACGCCCGTGACGAGCAGCGCCAGCACCGTCGCGACGACGATCGGCCAGGGCATCCACGCCGCGGGCGCGACGAGCGCCGCGACGAGCGGCACGAGCGAGCCGAGCGTGAACGCGACCGCCGAGGACGCCGCTGCAGACCAGGGGTTGTTGAGGTCGTCGGGGTCGAGCTTGTACTCGACGTCGAGGTGCGCGCGCAGCGGATCGGCCTCGGTGAGCTCGACCGCCACCTGGTGCGCGGTCGCCGGGGCGAGGCCGCGCGCCTCGTACATGTGGGCGAGCTGGTCGATCTGCCCCTCGGGGTTGCTCTCGAGCTCGGCGAGCTCGCGGCGGATCGCCGCGCGCTCGCTGTCGCGCTGCGACGAGACCGAGACGTACTCGCCGACCGCCATCGAGAAGGCGCCCGCGACGAGCGCGGCGACGCCCGCCGTGAGGATGCCGCCGATGCCCGTGCCGGCGCCGGCGACGCCGACCATGAGCGCCGACGTCGACACGATGCCGTCGTTCGCGCCCAGCACGCCGGCGCGCAGCCAGTTGAGCTTCGACGCCATCGACTCGACCGGCGGGGGCAGGTCGGGACGGCGCTGCATCGCGGGATCCATGGTTCCTCCTGGGTCCATCGTCGGCGGTCGCCGGGACCCCCGCAAGCAAGGCGAGGCTCGTGCGATTCCGGCAAGAAACCCGAATCTTCGGGCTTCGGCGGGCCGAAAGCGGCGGGGGCGGCCTCCGCCGGAGGGCTAGGCTTGCCCAGGCGAATCCCCCACCCACACACGGATTGGATGACGCGTGGATCTCTACGAGTACCAGGCAAGGGACCTGTTCGAGCAGCACGGCGTGCCCGTGCTGCGAGGCATCACCGCCGACACCCCCGAGCAGGCCGAGGCAGCAGCCACGGAGCTCGGCGGCGGTGTCGTCGTGGTGAAGGCGCAGGTCAAGACCGGCGGCCGCGGCAAGGCCGGCGGCGTGAAGCTCGCGAAGAGCCCCGCCGAGGCGAAGGCCGCGGCGGAGGCCATCCTCGGCCTCGACATCAAGGGGCACACGGTGCACCGCGTGATGGTCGCCGAGGGTGCATCGATCGAGGAGGAGTACTACTTCTCCGTGCTGCTCGACCGCGCCAACCGCTCGTACCTCGCCATGTGCTCGTACGAGGGCGGCATGGAGATCGAGCAGCTCGCCGAGGAGCGCCCCGAGGCGCTCGCGAAGGTCGAGGTCGACCCCGCCGTCGGCATCGACGCCGCCAAGGCCGAGGAGATCGTGCGCGCCGCGAGCTTCCCCGAGGAGCTCGTCGCCAAGGTCGCCCCCGTGCTCGTGCAGCTCTACGGCGTCTTCGCCGCCGAGGACGCCACGCTCGTCGAGGTCAACCCGCTCGTGCTCACCGCGGGCGGCGACGTCATCGCGCTCGACGGCAAGGTCACGCTCGACGAGAACGCCGCGTTCCGCCACCCTGCGCACGCCGACCTCGAGGACAAGGCCGAGGCCAACCCGCTCGAGGCGAAGGCCAAGGCCGCCGACCTCAACTACGTCAAGCTCGACGGCCAGGTCGGCATCATCGGCAACGGCGCGGGCCTCGTCATGTCGACGCTCGACGTCGTCGCGTACGCCGGCGAGCAGTTCGGCGGCGTGAAGCCCGCGAACTTCCTCGACATCGGCGGCGGCGCATCCGCCCAGGTCATGGCGGCGGGCCTCGACGTGATCCTGGGAGACGCGGACGTCAAGAGCGTCTTCGTCAACGTCTTCGGGGGCATCACGGCGTGCGACGAGGTCGCCAACGGCATCGTGAAGGCGCTCGAGATCCTCGGCGACGAGGCCTCGAAGCCGCTCGTCGTCCGACTGGACGGCAACAACGTCGAGGAGGGCCGACGCATCCTCGCCGAGGCGAACCACCCGCTGGTGACCGTCGTCGGCACCATGGACGAGGCAGCGGCCAAGGCCGCCGAGCTGGCTGCGGCATAGGAGAGCAGAAGATGTCGATCTACCTCAACAAGGACAGCAAGGTCATCGTCCAGGGCATCACCGGCGGCGAGGGCTCCAAGCACACCGCCCGCATGCTCGCGGCCGGCACCCAGGTCGTCGGCGGCGTCAACGCGCGCAAGGCCGGCACGACCGTCACGCACACCGCGAAGGACGGCTCCGAGGTCTCGCTGCCGGTCTTCGGCTCGGTCGCGGAGGCGATGGCCGAGACCGGCGCCGACGTCTCGATCGTCTTCGTGCCGCCGGCCTTCGCCAAGGACGCATGTCTCGAGGCCATCGACGCGGGCATCGGCCTGCTCGTGGTCATCACCGAGGGCATCCCCGTGCAGGACTCCGCCGAGTTCTGGGCGCACGCGAAGGCGAAGGGCACGACCCGCATCATCGGCCCGAACTGCCCCGGCATCATCACGCCGGAGGAGTCGCTCGTCGGCATCACGCCGGCGAACATCACCGGCAAGGGCCCGATCGGCCTGGTGTCGAAGTCGGGCACGCTGACGTACCAGATGATGTTCGAGCTGCGCGACCTCGGCTTCTCGACCGCCATCGGCATCGGCGGCGACCCGGTCATCGGCACGACGCACATCGACGCGCTCGAGGCCTTCGAGGCCGACCCCGAGACGAAGGCGATCGTGATGATCGGCGAGATCGGCGGCGACGCCGAGGAGCGCGCGGCCGACTACATCAAGGCGCACGTGACGAAGCCGGTCGTCGGCTACGTCGCCGGCTTCACCGCGCCCGAGGGCAAGACGATGGGCCACGCAGGTGCGATCGTCTCGGGCTCGTCGGGCACCGCCGAGGCGAAGAAGGTGGCCCTCGAGGCCGCCGGCGTGAAGGTCGGCAAGACGCCGTCCGAGACCGCCCGCCTCATGCGCGAGGTCATCGAGTCGCTCTGACGTGAGCGCTCGCGGAGGGCCCCGGCTGCGGCCGGGGCCCTCCGTCATGCCGGCGTGCGGATGCGGGGGCTAGGGTGGGCGCACCTGACGCGAGCACGGAGGACGACATGAGCCATCACGACGACCACCAGCACGACCACCAGCACGACGCGGGCGACGACGGCACGAGGAAGCCCGGCGGCCTCGGCGACGAGGGCACCATCCCGAACGACCCGGACGGCCTCGGCGCGACGACGACCGACGAGGAGTCGACGTTCGAGCCCGAGGAGGACGAGCAGGCGGGCCCCGACCTGCCCTCGCGCTAGCGCCGGCGGCATCGGACGCTCGCGCGAGCGCCCGGTGCGGGTGCAGAGTGGGCGCATGACCATCCTCTGCGCGACGTGCGGCGTCGAGACCGGCGAGCCGCTCCCCGAGACCTGCGCCATCTGCGCCGACGAGCGGCAGTGGGTGCCGCTGCACGGGCAGATCTGGACGAGCACCGGCGAGCACGCCGAGCGCGGGATGCGCATCGACCTCGTCGAGGACGAGCCGGGCCTGTGGGCGCTCACCTCCGACCCGGCTGTCGGCATCGGGCAGCGGTCGCTGCTCGTGCAGACGCCCGAGGGCAACCTGCTGTGGGATCCGCTCGGCACGATCACGGATGCGGCGGTCGAGCAGGTGCAGGAGCTCGGCGGCCTCGCGGTCGTCGCGGCCTCGCACCCGCACATGTTCGGCGTGCAGTGCGCGTGGGCCGACGCGCTCGACGCGCGCGTGCTCGTGAACGCGCGCGACGCGTCCTGGGTGCAGCGCGAGCATCCGCGCGTCGAGCAGTGGGACGACGAGCTCGAGGTGCTCCCCGGCGTGCGGCTCATCCGCATGGGCGGGCACTTCCCCGGCGCGGCGGTCGTGCTGTGGGAGCAGGGCAGCGACGGGCACGGCTCGCTGCTGGCGGGCGACACGATGCAGCCGAAGCCCGACCGCGCGAGCGTCGGCTTCATGCGGTCGTACCCGAACAACATCCCGCTGTCGGCGGGCGTCGTGCGGCGGCTGGCCGACCAGGCGGCGACGCTGCGCTTCCGGCGCATCTACGGCAACATCGGCGGGCAGGTGATCGACGACGGCCCCGCCGCGATCGCCCGCAGCGCCGAGCGGCACATCGCCTGGGTGACGGGCGAGCACGACGACCTCACGTAGGGCGCCGCGCTGCACCCGCCGCGTCGAGTGGGGCGGATGCGCCCGTCTGGGGCCGGCGCGCCCACCACGCTCGGGCGCATCCGCCCCGCTCGACGACGAAGGGCCCGGCCGGAGCCGGGCCCTTCGAGCGCTGCGTCAGCGCAGCGGCGCGAGGATCGCGTTCAGCGACGCGCTCGGGCGCATCGCCGCGTCGGCGAGCTCGGCGTCGACGCGGTAGTAGCCGCCCAGCTCGACCGGGCTGCCCTGCACGTCGAGCAGCTCCTGCTCGATCGTCGCCGTCTGCGCGACGAGCTGCTCGGCGACCGGCCCGAACGTGGCCGCGAGGTCGGCGTCGTCGGTCTGCGCCGCGAGCTCCTCGGCCCAGTAGCGCGCGAGCCAGAAGTGGCTGCCGCGGTTGTCGATCTCGCCGACCTTCCGCGACGGCGACCTGTTCTCGTTCAGGAAGGTGCCCGTCGCCGCGTCGAGGGTCTCGGCGAGCACGCCCGCGCGGGCGTTGCCGGTCGTCTCGGACAGGTGGCGGAACGACTCCGCGAGCGCCATGAACTCGCCGAGCGAGTCCCAGCGCAGGTGGTTCTCCTCGACGAGCTGCTGCACGTGCTTCGGCGCCGAGCCGCCGGCGCCGGTCTCGAACAGGCCGCCGCCGTTGAGCAGCGGCACGACCGACAGCATCTTCGCGCTCGTGCCGAGCTCGAGGATGGGGAACAGGTCGGTGTTGTAGTCGCGCAGCACGTTGCCCGTGACCGAGATGGTGTCCTCGCCGCGCCGGATGCGCTCGATCGAGAGCTTCGTCGCCTCGACCGGGCTGAGGATCGTGATCTGGAGCCCGTCGGTGTCGTGCTTCGCGAGCTCCTCCTCGACCTTCTTGATCAGCTCCGCGTCGTGCGCGCGCGCCTTGTCGAGCCAGAAGACCGCGGGCGTCGACGAGGCGCGGGCGCGCGTCACCGCGAGCTTCACCCAGTCGCGCACCGGCACATCCTTCGTCTGGCAGGCGCGCCAGATGTCGCCGGCCTCGACGTCGTGCGCCATGAGCACCTCGCCGGACGAGCTCACGACCTCGACCCGGCCTGCCCGTTCGATGCGGAACGTCTTGTCGTGCGAGCCGTACTCCTCGGCCTTCTGCGCCATGAGGCCCACGTTCGGCACCGAGCCCATGGTGGTGGGGTCGAAGGCGCCGTTGGCCTGGCAGTCCTCGATGACGACCTGGTAGATGCCCGCGTAGGAGGAGTCGGGGATCACGGCGAGCGTGTCGGCCTCCTCGCCGTCCGGGCCCCACATGTGGCCGGACTGGCGGATCATCGCCGGCATCGACGCATCCACGATCACGTCGGAGGGCACGTGCAGGTTCGTGATGCCGCGGTCGGAGTTCACCATCGCGAGGCGCGGGCCGTCGGCGAGGCCCTGCTCGATCGCCTGGCGGACGCCCGCGGCGGTCGACTCGTCGAGCTCCGACAGGCCGGAGAGGATCGAGGCGAGGCCGTTCTCGGCCGAGAGGCCCGCGGCCTCGAGCTGGGCGCCGTAGCGCTCGAAGACGGCGGGCAGGAACGCGCGCACGACGTGGCCGAAGATGATCGGGTCGGAGACCTTCATCATGGTCGCCTTCAGGTGCGCCGAGAACAGCACGTGCTCGTCGCGGGCGCGCTGCACCTGCTCGGCGAGGAACGCGTCGAGCGCCTTCGCGCTCATGAACGTCGCGTCGACGATCTCGCCCTCGAGCACCGCGAGGCCGTCCTTCAGCACCGTCGTCTCGCCGTCGGCGACGAGGCGGATCTGGAGGGTGTCGGCGGCCGGCATCGTGACCGACTGCTCGTTGGCGCGGAAGTCGTCGGCGCCCATCGTGGCGACGGCGGTCTTCGAGTCGTCGGCCCACGCGCCCATCGAGTGGGGGTGCTTGCGGGCGTACTCCTTCACCGAGCGGGGCGCGCGGCGGTCGGAGTTGCCCTCGCGCAGCACGGGGTTGACGGCGGAGCCCTTGACGGAGTCGTAGCGGGCGCGGATGTCGCGCTCGTCGTCGGTCGTGACCTCGTCCGGGTAGTCGGGGAGGGCGATGCCCTGCGACTGCAGCTCGGCGATCGCGGCCTTCAGCTGCGGCACCGATGCCGAGATGTTGGGCAGCTTGATGATGTTGGCCTCGGGCGTCTTGGCGAGCTCGCCGAGCTCTGCCAGCGCATCCGCCTCCTGCTGGTCGGCCGGCAGGCGGTCGGCGAACGACGCGACGATGCGCCCGGCGAGCGAGATGTCGCGGCGCTCGACCTCGACGTCGGCCGCGGCAGCGAATGCCTCGACGATCGGGAGGAACGAGTGCGTCGCGAGCATCGGCGCCTCGTCGGTGTACGTGTAGATGATCTTGGCCATGCGGCTCGAACCCCTTGCGGTCTCGGAATGGCGGCGGCCGCGAGTGCGTGCGCGGGCCGCGCCGTGCGGCTCCAACCTACCGCGACCTCGCTCGGGCGGCGCGCGGCGGGGCAGCCCCGACGAGGGCGGATGCGTCGATACAGTTGCCAGCCGTGAGAACAGGGCCCGCAGTGCGCCGCCTGTGGGCCGGGATCGGCCAGGCGGTGGAGTCGGCCGCCATCGTGGCGGTCGGCATCGTGCTGTGCGCGCTCGTGCTGCTCGCCGTCTGGGGCATCGACCAGGGCTTCGCCGGCGACCCGTCCGCGCAGTGGCGCGTCGCGGTGGACGCGTGGCTGCTCGGCCACGGCGTCGCGATCGGCGTGACGCTCGGCACCGACGCGATCGTCGCGGTGGGCATCGAGGAGGCCGGGAGGCCCTTCGTGCTCAGCCTCGGCGCGTGGGGGATCGGGCTCATCACCTTCTGGCTGCACTGGCGCAGCGGCCGCCGGCTCGCCGAGCTGCCGCTGATCGAGACCGGCATCGCCGTGGCGGCGGGCGCCCTCGCCACCGGTCTCGTGGGCCTCGGCGCCGCCGCGACGGCGACGCACGGCATCGCCGCGCCCAACCTCGGGCAGGCGTTCGCCCACCCGGCGCTCGTCGCGCTCGCGGGCATGCTCGCCGCGGTCCTCGCGGTGCACGGCCACGACTGGCTCGCCGCCGCCGCGCGCGGGCTCACGATCGAGGAGGGGTGGATGCGCGCCATCCGCACCGCCATCCGGTCGGGCCTGGGCGGCGCGGCCGGGGTGCTCGGCGCCGGCGCGCTCGTGCTCGGCGCGGGCCTCGTGCTGCGCTTCACCGACGGCATCCTGCTGATGGAGGCGCTGCAGGTCTCGCACGTGGGGGTCGTCGTGCTGTTCCTCGTGCAGCTGGCGCTCCTGCCCGTCGCGGTCGTGTGGGCCGCGTCATGGGCGATCGGGCCGGGCTTCATGATCGGCACCGGCTCGAGCATCTCGCCGCTCGGCACCGACCTGGGGCCGGTGCCGTCGCTCCCGCTCCTCGCCGCGATCGACCCCGAGGCGGCGCCCTGGATGCTCGCGGTGGTCGCCCTGCCCGTGCTCGCGGGCGTGCTCGTCGGGGTGCTCGCGCGCCAGACGATGCTCGCCGGCACGGCCGAGCGCCCGGTGCACTGGTGGGAGCTCGCGATCGCCGGCGTGGGCGGCGGCGTGCTCGCGGGGGCGCTGCTCGGCGTCGCCGCCATGCTCGCCACGGGCTCGGCGGGTCCCGGCCGCCTCGCCGAGACGGGGCCCGACGCGGTGCTCGTCGCGGCGTGGGGCGCGCTCGAGGTGGGCGCCGGGCTGCTGGTCGGCATGGCCGCGGGCGGCCGCGGCGCCGGGGCGCTCGCAGGCGTCGCGCTGCCGCTCGCCGGCGAGCGCGAGGGCTCGCGGGTGCGCGACCTCCTCGGCTTCGGCGCGGCGGATGCGCCCGACGCCCGCGACGAGGCGGCGGATCCGGCCGACGGTGGCGAGGGCGAGGCGGCGGATGCGTCGGCGGACGACGCGCCGGTCGTCGCGCCGAGCGCCGACGAGCAGGAGACCGCGGCGATCGCGCCGCTCGCGGATGCGCAGGAGACGGCGGCGATCGCGCCGCTCGCCGACTCCCGGGCCGAGCGCGCGGCCGACACCGAGCCCACCCATCCGGAGCCCGCGCCCGAGCAGGATCGTCCTGCGACGTAGGATGGAGCGCGTGCTGCGCCTCGTCGTCCTCGTCTCCGGCAGCGGCACCAACTTCGCGGATCTGCTCGAGCGCACGCGCGCGGGGCGGGTGCCCGCCGAGATCATCGCCGTCGGCGCCGACCGCGAGTGCGGCGGCCTCGAGATCGCCCGCGCCGCAGGGATCCCCACCTTCGTCGAGCCGTTCCAGCCGCCGCGCGAGGCGTGGTCGATGCGGATCGCCGACCGGATGGCGGCGTTCGAGCCCGACGTGATCGTGCTCTCTGGCTTCATGCGGCTGCTGTCGGCCGCCGCGGTCGCCCGCTTCGAGCCGGCGATCCTCAACACGCACCCCGCGTTCCTGCCCGAGTTCCCGGGCGCCCACGGCGTGCGCGACGCGCTCGCGGCCGGCGCGACCGAGACCGGCGCATCCGTCATCATCGTCGACAGCGGCGTCGACACCGGTCCGATCCTGGCCCAGCAGCGCGTGCCCGTGCTGCAGGGCGACACGCAGGACTCGCTGCACGACCGCATCAAGCTCGTCGAGCGCGACCTGCTCGCACAGGTGATCGGCGACATCGCCGACGGCACGTGCGACCTCGCCGAGCACGGCAGCGAGCGCGGCCGCAAGCGACCGACGCACCCCGACCCGAGACCAGAGGAAGCACAGTGAGCGGACCCCAGCACGACCCGAGCCTCTACCGCGAGCGCGACGCGGTGCCCTTCCGCCGGGCGCTGCTGTCGGTGAGCGACAAGACCGGCATCGTCGAGCTCGGCCGCGCCCTGGCCGACGCGGGCGTCGAGCTCGTCTCGACCGGCTCGACCGCGCGCATGCTCGCGGACGCGGGCCTCGCGGTCACCGAGGTGGCCGAGGTCACCGGGTTCCAGGAGGCGCTCGACGGGCGCGTGAAGACGCTGCACCCGGCGATCCACGCTGGCCTGCTCGCCGACCTGCGGCTCGAGCACCACGAGGCGCAGCTGGCCGAGCTCGGCATCGCGCCGTTCGAGCTCGTCGTCGTGAACCTCTACCCGTTCGTCGAGACCGTGCGCTCGGGCGCCGCCGACGCCGACGTCGTCGAGCAGATCGACATCGGCGGACCGGCGATGGTGCGCGCCTCGGCCAAGAACCACGCCAACGTCGCGATCGTCACCGACCCGCGCATCTACCCGCTCATCGCGAAGGCCGCCGCCACCGGGCTGTCGCTCATGCAGCGCCGCGCGCTCGCCCGCGACGCCTTCGCCCACACCGCCGCCTACGACCGCGCCGTCGCGCGCTGGTTCGCCGGCGAGCCGGTCGACGAGGCGGCCGCCGCGCAGCCGGCCGCTGCCGCGGCGGGCGATGCGGCCGCGGCGCCGGTGGAGGAGGCGGCGCCGGCTGCCGCCTCGCCCGCGGCGACCCGCGCGCCGGAGCCGGCCGAGGCATCCGCCCCCGACACCTCGAGCGCGACGGGACTGCTGCAGGCCGTCGGCCGGGCGACGCTCGTCGCCGGCCTGCGCTACGGCGAGAACAGCCACCAGCAGGCGGGCATCTTCGCGCTGCCGGGCGGCCGCGGCATCACGCAGGCCGAGCTGCTGCACGGCAAGCCGATGTCGTTCAACAACTACGTCGACGCCGACGCCGCGCTGCGCGCCGCCTTCGACTTCACCGAGCCGGCGGTCGCGATCATCAAGCACGCGAACCCCTGCGGCATCGCCATCGCCGCGCCGCGCGCCGACGACCCGATCGCCTCGGCGCACGAGCGCGCCCATGCGTGCGACCCGGTCTCGGCGTTCGGTGGCGTGATCGCCGCGAACCGGCCGGTCACGCGCGCGATGGCCGAGACGGTCAAGGACATCTTCACCGAGGTCGTCGTCGCGCCCGACTTCGAGCCCGAGGCGCTCGAGCTGCTGACGCAGAAGAAGAACATCCGCCTGCTGCGCCTGCCCGAGGGCTACGCGCGCGAGGGCTCCGAGCTGCGGCAGGTCTCGGGCGGCGTGCTCGTGCAGCAGCCCGACACCTTCGAGGGCTTCTCGTCGCACACGTGGCGGCGCGTCTCGGGACCGCACGTGCCGGATGCGGTGCTCACCGACCTGGAGTTCGCGTGGCGGGCGGTGCGGTCGGTGAAGTCGAACGCGATCCTGCTCGCCTCGGGCGGCGCCTCCGTCGGCGTCGGCATGGGCCAGGTCAACCGGGTCGACTCGTGCCGCCTCGCGGTGACGCGCGCGGGGGAGCGGGCCGCGGGCTCGGTCGCCGCGTCGGACGCCTTCTTCCCGTTCGCCGACGGCCTGCAGATCCTGCTCGACGCCGGCGTGACCGCGGTCGTGCAGCCGGGCGGGTCGGTGCGCGACGAGGAGGTCATCGCGGCCGCGAACGCCGCCGGCATCACGATGTACTTCACGGGGGAGCGCCACTTCGCGCATTGACCGGGCGGCTGTGTAGGGTCTCCGGGTGAGCGCCGGGACCATCGACGACGTGCGGCGGGCGCGTCGCCTGCTGTGCTTCGGCGCGACCGGGTCGGGCAAGTCGACCATGGCGACGCGGCTCGGCGAGCGGCTCGGGCTCCCCGTCACGCTCGTCGACGACCTGTGCTGGGATCCGGGCTGGCGGGAGCCGTCGCAGGAGGAGCGCGACCGGCGCGTGCTGCCGCTGCTCGAGCGCGAGGCGTACGTCTTCGACTCCGTCTACGGCCCGCACAACGCGGTCGCGCTCGAGCGCGTCGACGCGATCGTCGCGCTCGACTACCCCCGGCACGTCTCGCTGGCGCGGCTCATCCGCCGCACGGCCCGCCGCATCCGCACGGGCGAGCTCGTCTGCAACGGCAACGTCGAGACCCTGCGCCTCGCCCTCGCGCGCGACTCGATCATCGTGTGGCACTTCCGCTCGTGGCGCTCGAAGCGCGAGCGGATGCGCCGATGGCACGCGGATGCGTCGGCGCCGCCGGTGCTGCTGCTGCGCCGGCCCGCGGAGGCCGACGCGCTGCTCGCGCAACTCGGCTGAGCCGGCTTCGCCGACCCGTTCCACCCCGGACGACCCGGTGCACCGGGTCGTGCCGGGTCGATCGGGTCGGGAACCGCGGTGAGGACTGCTCGAGAAAGTGATCGGGAAACGCCGATGGGGGCTGGACGCGGCGCTGTGAGCCTGCTTACAATCGAAGGCTGTCCGCGCCACCAGGGAGCGGCTGACCTGGAGGATGCCATGAGCACGACGACGACCGCCCCGATCGCTGCCGGCCGTGCCCTCCGCGTCCGCCTCGTCCCCGCCGGACGCCGGTAGCGAGCAGGGCCTCCCGCCCGCCGCGAGCACCGCTCGCCCCGTCGTGTCGGCGGCACCGCCGACGATCGATGCAGCACCACCATCGCGACCCACCCGTCGCACCGCACCATCGCCGATGCACGACGTCGGCGACCTCGAAGGATCCCCTCCCATGTCCTCGACGCCTCCCGATCCCACTCCCACCAAGGTCGCCGGGCACCTGCCTGCGCTCGCGCGCCTGCTGCCGTTCCTGCGCCCGGTGCTGCCGCGGCTGCTCTGGGGCACCGCCGCCGCGCTCGTCTCGGCGCTGCTGAGCCTCGCCACCCCGATCGCGATGCGCGCGCTCGTCGACGGCCCGCTCGCCGAGCGCGACTCCGCGGCCGTCTGGCCCGTCGCGATCGCGATCCTCGCGCTCGCGCTCGGCGAGGCCTTCTTCGTCTACATGCGCCGGTTCCTCGTGACGCTGCCGTCGACGCAGGTCGAGGCGTCGATGCGCCGCACCCTCTACGCGAAGCTGCAGGCGCTGCCGGTCGCCTTCCACGACCGCTGGCAGTCGGGCCAGCTGCTCAGCCGCGCCGTGCAGGACCTCGGCATGATCCGCCGCTTCAGCGCCTTCGGCGCGCCGCTGCTGGTCGTGAACGCGATCACGCTCGTCGTGGGCATCGTCATCCTGTTCTTCTGGAGCCCGCTGCTCGCCTCCGTCTTCGTCGTGCTCTCGGCGCCGGTCGTGTTCGTGGCGCTGCGCTTCGAGCGCCGCTACTTCGTCGTCTCGCGCGCCGCGCAGGACCAGGCGGGCGACCTCGCCACGACGGTCGAGCAGTCGATCCACGGCATCCGCGTGCTGAAGGCCTTCGGCCGCGGCCGCCACGCGCTCGAGGGCTTCACCGACCAGGCGTCGACGCTGCGCGAGACCGAGATCGACAAGGCCCGCATGGACGGGTACCTGTGGATGTGGCTGACGATCGTGCCGTACATCTCGTACGCCGTCTGCCTCTTCCTGGGCGTCTGGCTGGCCGCGAGCGACCAGATCTCCGTCGGCACGCTCTTCGCGTTCTTCGCGGTCGCGATGGTGCTGAACTGGCCGATCGAGTCGATCGGGTTCCTCTTCGCGTTCCTCATCGACGCGTCGAACGCCTCGCGCCGCTTCCACGAGATCCTCGACGCCGAGAACACGATCGTCGACCCCGAGCGGCCGACGACGATCCCGGCGCCGAAGGGGCGGCTCGTGTTCGACGACGTGCACTTCCGCTACCAGGACGCGCAGCCGCACGAGCGCGACCTCGTCGACGGCGCGAGCCTCGTGCTCGAGCCGGGCGAGACGATGGCGCTCATCGGCGTCACCGGCTCCGGCAAGACGACGCTCACGGCGCTGCCCGCGCGCCTCTACGACGTCACTGGCGGCCGCGTGCTGCTCGACGGCGTCGACGTGCGCGACCTGTCGCTCCAGGAGCTGCGCACGCACGTCGCGATGGCCTTCGAGGACGCCACGCTCTTCTCGGCCTCGGTGCGCGAGAACGTGCTCATGGGCGCCCCGGATGCGTCGGAGGAGGCCCTCGACCGCGCGCTCGCGATCGCGCAGGCCGACTTCGCGCGCGACCTGCCGGACGGCCTCGACACGCAGATCGGCGAGGAGGGCCTCTCGCTCTCCGGCGGCCAGCGGCAGCGCCTCGCGCTCGCCCGCGCGGTCGCCGCCGACCCCGCGGTGCTCGTGCTCGACGACCCGCTCTCGGCGCTCGACGTCGAGACGGAGGCGCAGGTCGAGGCCGCGCTGCGGCACGTGCTCGAGCGCACGACGGCGCTGATCGTCGCGCACCGCCCGAGCACGGTGCAGCTCGCCGACCGGGTGGCGCTCATGCGCGACGGCCGGATCGACGACGTCGGCACCCACTCCGAGCTGCTCGCGCGCAGCGAGCACTACCGCTACGTGATCTCGAGCCTCGAGGAGGCCGAGCGCGACAGGACCAGCATCGAGGCCATCACCGGCTCGATGCAGCGCGTCGACCTCGACGACCTCGACGGTCTCGACGCACAGACCGAGGAGGTGTCCCGATGACCGTCCAGGGCGTCGCGGGCGAGGACCGCACCGACTACACGAAGGCCGAGTCGAAGGCCATCCGAGCGCGCTCGCGGAAGCTGCTCGGCGCGCTGCTGCGGCCGCACATCGGCCGCGTCGTCGTGACGATGATCCTGGTGGTGATCGCGGTCGCCGCGAACATCGCCGGGCCCATGCTCATCGCGTACGGCATCGACCACGGCCTGCCGGCGATCGTCGAGCGCGCCGACTGGATGCCGCTGTGGGCTGCGACGCTCGCCTACATCGTCGCGGCGATCCTCGGCGGCGTGCTCATGTACGTCTACACGGTGAGCATCGCGCGCATCAGCCAGACGGTGCTGTTCGAGCTGCGCCGCCGGCTCTTCGACCACGCGCAGCGCCTGAGCCTCGAGTTCCACGAGTCCTACACGTCGGGCCGCATCATCGCGCGCCAGACGAGCGACCTGGAGTCGATCCGCGACCTGCTCGACCAGGGCCTCAACGAGCTCGTGCGCGGCGTGCTGTTCATGTCGTTCACGGGCATCGCGATGGCGATCCTCGACCCGCTGTCGGGCCTCATCATCGGCATCGCGCTCATCCCGGCGATCATCCTCACGCGCTGGTTCCAGGTGCGCTCGACGGTGCTGTTTCGCGAGACGCGCACGACGAGCGCGCGCATGATCGTGCACTTCGTCGAGACGATGACCGGCATCCGCGCCGTGAAGGCGTTCCGCAAGGAGCCCGCCAACCAGCGCGACTTCGACGAGCGGGTCGACGACTACCGCGACGCGAACTTCCGCACCATCAACATCTTCGGCATCTACGAGCCGGGCATCATGGCGATCGGCGCGATCACCGTCGCCACGCTCGTGCTCGTCGGCGGCCTGCGGGTCGTGGATGGGTCGCTGCAGATCGGCGCGCTGCTCGCGATCGCGCTCTACGCCCGCAACTTCTTCCAGCCCATCCAGGGCATCGGCATGTTCTTCAACGGCTACCAGTCGGCCTCGGCCGCGCTCGAGAAGATCTCGGGCGTGCTCGAGGAGGAGCCGACGGTCAAGGAGCCGGTCGCCGCGAAGGCGCTGCCCGCCTCGCGAGGCCAGATCGACTTCGACCGCGTCGAGTTCTCGTACGGCAGCGGCAAGGTCGTGCTGCCCGACTTCGACCTGCACATCCCGTCCGGCCAGACGATCGCGCTCGTCGGCACCACCGGCGCCGGCAAGTCGACGCTCGCGAAGCTCGTCTCGCGGTTCTACGACCCGACGGCGGGCAGCGTCAAGCTCGACGGCGTCGACCTGCGCCAGCTGTCGAACGACGACCTGCGGCGCGCGGTCGTGATGGTCACGCAGGAGGCCTACCTGTTCTCGGGCACGGTCGCCGACAACATCGCGCTCGGGAAGCCGGGCGCGAGCGACGACGAGATCGAGGCGGCCGCCCGCGCGGTGGGCGCGCACGAGTTCATCGAGGCGCTGCCCGACGGCTACGACACCGACGTCAACAAGCGCGGCGGGCGCGTGAGCGCGGGGCAGCGGCAGCTGCTGTCGTTCGCGCGCGCGTTCCTCGCCGACCCGCGGGTGCTCATCCTCGACGAGGCGACCGCCTCGCTCGACATCCCCTCGGAGCGGCTCGTGCAGGAGGGCCTCACGACCCTGCTCGCCGACCGCACGGCGATCATCATCGCGCACCGCCTGTCGACGGTCGCGATCGCCGACCGGGTGCTCGTCATGGAGCACGGCCGCATCATCGAGGACGGCTCGCCCGACGAGCTGATCGAGGCGGGCGGCAAGTTCGCGTCGCTGCACCGCGCGTGGCGGGAGTCGCTGGTCTAGCTAGCGCCCGTCGCCGGTCGAGCCGCCGGCCTCCCGTCGCTGGTCGAGCCGCCGGCCGGAGGCCGGCGAGTCGAGACCACCCCGCTGCTGCAGGATGCGGGGTGGTCTCGAGACGCCCGCGGCCTGCGGCCGCGGACTCCTCGACCAGCGGAAGAGGCGGACGCGGGGTGGTCTCGAGACGCCCGCGGCCTGCGGCCGCGGACTCCTCGACCAGCGGAGGGGGCGGACGCGGGGTGGTCTCGAGACGCCCGCGGCCTGCGGCCGCGGACTCCTCGACCAGCGGAGGGGCGGACGCGGGGTGGTCTCGAGACGCCCGCGGCCTGCGGCCGCGGGCTCCTCGACCAGCGGAGGGGGCGGCGGCCGGCTCCTCGACCAGCGGCGGCCGGAGGGTTACGGCCGCGTGAAGCGGTCGAGCGCGACCGCCTGCCACGGGCCCAGCTCGAGGGCTGCGACACCGTCGACGACCTCGACGACGGATGCGCAGTCGGGCACCACGACGTCGCAGTAGCGGCCGTCGGGCAGCTCGACCGGAACCTCGACGGTCGTCGGCTCGTCGTCGAGCTGCACGGCGAACGCCCCGGTCTCGCCGCGCAGCTGCGCCAGCACGCTGCCCATGGGCTCGGTCGCTGTCACCGGCGCATCCACGACCCGCGTGCGCCACGCGACGAGCTCCAGCGTGCCGGGCCAGCGGTGCTGGCACACCCACGCGCCGTCGGCCCACTCGGTGTCGGCGGTCTCGTCGCCCGTGCACGACGCATCCGTCACCGAGCCGTCGGCCTCGAGCGCGGGCCCCGCGTCGCGGTCGCTGAAGGCGTAGCCCGAGTAGAGCGTCGGCGGGCCGTAGTCGCTCGCGAGCATCACCGCGGTCGCCGCCGCGAACGCGCCGCCGTCGCGGTAGGCGAGCGTCGAGCCGTTGCGCTCGGTGTCGTGGTTCGCGACGAAGGTGCGCGCCTGCTCGTCGAGCAGCCCGTAGGCCTCGGGGGAGAGGTCGGCGAGCGCCCGCGCGGCACCCGAGCGCACGAACGCGCCGACCCGGTCGGCCCATCCGAACTCCCACACGGTCGAGGAGGCCGTGTACTGCTCGGGCTGCACCGGCTCGCCCGTGCCGCGGATCACCTCGCTGATGACGGGTGTGCCCTCGGGGAGCGCCGCCACGATCGCGGCGACGTCGTCGGGGTCGATGTGCTTCGCCGCGTCGATGCGGAAGCCCGTCACGCCGAGCGCGAGCAGGTCGTCGAGGTAGGCGCCGATGGTCGCGCGCACCCGCTCGGACTCGGTCGCGAGGTCGGCGAGGTTCTCGAGCTCGCAGTGCTGGATCACGAACGGCTCGCGGTACGCGTCGATGTCGTCGTCCGGCGTGCGGTCGCAGTCGTGGAAGTCGTCGGGCGCGTAGAGCCCGGGATACGCGTAGTGGGTGAAGTCGGTGCCCGCCCAGCCCCTGCCCGACTCGACGCCCGCCATGTGGTTGACCACCGCATCCGCGTAGACGTCGACGCCAGCCTCGGCGCAGGCGGCGGTCATCGCGGCGAACTCGTCGCGCGTGCCGAGCCGCGACTCGACGGCGTACGAGACCGGCTGGTACGACCACCACCACTCGGAGCCGTCGGCACCCGCGAGGCCGGCGGTCGCGCCGTCGACGTGCTCCTGCGGCGGCGACGTCAGCACCCAGGCGACGCCCGCCTCGCCGAGCGCGGGGCACTCGGCGGCGATCGCGTCCCACGTCCACTGGAACATCGCGAGCCCCGTGTCGCGGCGCTCGGGGGCGGCGGATGCGCAGCCGGCGACCGCGAGGACGGCGGCGGTGGCGACGGCTGCCGTCAGGCGGCGCGCGGTGCGACCCGCTGGCACGGCAGGCTCGGAGCTCGGCGCGTCAGAGGCTCTTGCGGCCGATGGCCTCGCCGTACTCGTTCTCGCCGATCACCTCGAAGCCGACGGCCTCGAAGAACTTGCCGGGGCCGAGGTCGCCCTCCTCCCAGACGGCGTAGACGCTGTCGAAGCCGAGCCGGCGCGCCTCCTCGCACACCTGGTCGACGGTGAAGCTGCCGACGCCCCTGCGCTGCGCGTCGCCTGCGACGTACATGCGCAGGATGCTCGAGCGGTACTCCTCGCGGTCGACCTCGGGGTCGAAGTTCGCCATCACGAACGCGACCGGGTCGTCGCCGTCGAAGATCACGCGCTGCCAGGCGCTCTGCGTGTTGACGAACTCCTCGAGCCGCGCGTTGCCGGCGAGGAAGGCCTCCTGGCCCCGCTTGAGCGTCATGCCGTTGGCGGCGACGATGTTGGCCGCGTTCAGCTCTTCGAGGCGCAGGTTCTCCATGCGCACACCGTACCAGCGCGCCCACGGATGCCCAGGGGCCTGGGGATGAACGTTCGGCGTCAGCCGATGGGCGTGATGCGGATGTGCCGAGCGAGCTCGCGCGGGTCGGCGATCGTGCCCGCCTGGGCTGCCAGCACGGCCGCGGCCGACCACGCGGTGGCCCGCGCCAGCTGCTCCTCGAGGGTCGCGCCCTCGGGGATCGCCTGCGCGAGCGCGGCGACGGCGGCGTCGCCCGCGCCGGTCGGGTTGCCGTCGAGCACCTGGTGGATGCGCGCGTGCCAGGCCCGTCCGTCGGGCAGCACCGCGAGCATCCCCTCGACGTCGAGCGACGCGAAGACGGTGCCGGTGCCGAGGGCGGCGAGGCGGCGGGCGGCGTCGAGCGGGTCGGCGCCGCCCATGGCGTCGAAGAGCTCGTGCCGGTTGGGCTTGACGGCCGTGGCGCCCGCGGCGACCGCGTGGCGCAGCTGCTCGCCGCCGACGTCGACGATCACGGGCGTGCCGGCAGCGACGGCGATCTCGACGATGCTCGCGCACAGGTGCGCGGGGGTCTCGGGCGGCAGCGAGCCGGAGGAGGCGATCGCGCGGGCGCCGGGCGCCTCCTCGCGCAGGATGTCGAGCAGCTGCTCCCAGCCGCGCGCGTCGACCGCCTCGCCCGTCTCGTTGAGGTTGGTGGTGCCGGCGGGCGTGACGATCGCGGTGGTGCGGCGGGTGGGCGCGTCGACCTCGACGAGCCGGTGGCGGATGCCCGAGCGGTCGAGGTCGTGCACGAAGATCGCCTGCACCGGGCCGCCGATCGGGGCGATGACCATGGCGTCCTCGTGCTGCTGGTGCAGCACGCGCGCGACGTTGACGCCCTTGCCGCCGGCGCGGGCGAGGCCGGTGGGCACGCGATGGCTGACGCCCGGGCGCAGCTCGTCGATCGTGTAGGTGATGTCGATCGCGGGGTTCGTGGTGACGCAGAGGATCGGGCCGCGAGGGGCCGAGTCAGCGGTCGGTGCGACGCTTCGGGCATCGGCGTCGGTCGCCATCTGGCCTCCTCGTCGCGGTCGCCCCCGCAGCGGGCGGGGTGGCTCGATCATCCCACGCGGGGCCGATCGTCGACACGCCGCCGCCGGTTGACCCGTTCGAACGTGTGTTCGAGAATGGAGGGATGGGGATGGCATCGACGAGGCTCGAGCGCCGCACGGGGGAGGACCGCACGGCGACGGTCGAGGCGCTGCGCGAGCGGCTGCGCGGCATGCAGCAGGCGGGCTCCCTGCAGGTCGAGCCCGCCCCGGTCGAGCCGGCCGCGGTGGGGCTCGCGGAGGTCGTGCGCGCGCTCCGGCCAGGCGCCGCGCACAGCATCGAGTCGCGCAGCCTCGCCCTCGCCTGCCTGGGCGCGGCGATGCCGGCCGGCGCGTGGGGCGCGATTGTGGGGATGCCCGACCTGGGCGTCGAGGCCGCCCGCGACCTGGGCGTGCCGATCGAGCGCATCGCGCTCGTGCCGCATCCCGGCCGGGCCTGGCTCGACGTGGTCGCGAGCCTCGCCGAGGCGATGCCGGTCGTGCTCGCCGCCTCGCCCGGGCGCGTGACCCACACCGACGCCGCCCGCATCGCGGCGCGGCTGCGCCAGGCGTCCGCGACGCTGCTGGTCGCCGGCCCGTGGCCCAACGCCGCGACCGTCGTGCGGTCGTTGTGCGCCGAGTGGGAGGGGCTCGCCGACGGCGACGGCAGGATCGCCGGGGGCAGCCTGCTCGTCGAGGCGTCGTCGGGCGGAGCGCCGCGGCTCGCGCGCATCCCCATCGGCGGCCCGGCGGCCGAGGAGCAGCCGGCCGCGTGAGCCGGGGCGTCCGGCGTCGACACGGCATCCGGTGCCCTGTACGCTCGTCCCGAGCACGGGAGTCCGTACAGCGGGCTGAGAGGGAGTACTCCAACTCCGACCGTCGAACCTGATCTGGATCATGCCAGCGCAGGGAGCGATCAGCAGCCCCGTCGAGCGGGGCGTCCTCCCGAGCTGATGATCGCCCGGGAGGGGAACCATGACCGACACAGCCCAGCGAGCGCTCGCGCCGGAGGAGCTGCGGGAGGATCCGCTGCGGTTCGGCGTCGGCGCCCGCGTCACCGTCGCGGTGATGTCGGACCGCTTCGTCGAGGTCGTCCTCGACGCGCTCCGCCGCACCGACACCACCGGCCTCACGGTGCAGACCGGGGACGTGAGCACCTACCTCGGCGGGTCGGAGCCGCAGCTCCTGCGCGCGCTCACCGGCCTCGCCGAGACGGTCGCGGCCACCGGCCTGCACGCATCCATCACCATCCACCTCTCGCGCGGCTGCCCCGGCGAAGCCGTGTGCGAGCTGCCCGGGGGTGCCGGCCCGCGCGCGGTCGTCGTGCCCGAGGGCCGCCGCACCGGCCGGTTCGCGGCCGCCGAGTGGGCGCTCTACCCGCTCGCCGACACCGCCGGCGCGCAGGAGGCCGATCACATGCGAGACATCCTCGCCGCCATCGAGCTCGCGAAGTCGAACGGCACGTACCGGGCGTCGGAGCACTTCGTCACGCGGCTCGAGGGCGACCTCGGCGACGTCATCGCCACGGCGCTCGCCGGATGGGTCGTGGTCGGTCGCAGCGTGCAGCACGTCACGAGCCACCTCACGATCTCGGTCAACAGCCCGAGCCACGCCCGTGTCGGCTGAGCCGCGCGCCGCCCGCCCCCGGCTGGCGATGCGCGACATCGTGCTGATGGTGATGCTCGGGGCCGTCTTCGGCTTCCTCTACTGGGCGCTCGTGCAGGCGTGGACCGCGCTGTCGATCGCGATGGGGCCGGCGGGCGATCTCGCCCAGCACTTCCTGCTGGGCGGTTGGCTGCTCGTCGCGCCGATCGCCGTCGCGATCATCCGCCGCCCGTTCGTCGGCATCATCGCCGAGGTGATCGCCTCCGTCATCGAGGTGGTCTTCCTCGGCTCGCCCGTCGGGCCGCTGCTGCTCATCGCCGCGCTGCTGCAGGGCGCGGGCAGCGAGCTGCCCTTCGCGCTCGGGCGCTATCGCAGGTTCGGCTGGCTGACCTTCGCGCTCTCCGGGCTCGCCGGGGCGGGCCTGGTGTTCGTCTACTCGGCGTTCCGGTTCGCGTGGTGGGAGCAGGACATCCTGCTGCTGCGCCTGGGCATCCAGCTGGTCTCGGGGATCGTGCTCGGCGGCATCCTCGCCAAGCTGATCGTCGACGCGCTGCGGCGCACGGGGGTGCTGGATGCATTCCCGATCGTCCGCGAGACGGCCGAGGCCGCGCCCGTGCGGCGGCGTGGCTGAGGAGCCGCTGCTCGTCGCGAGCGCGCTCGAGGCGGTCTTCCCGAGCGGCGACGGGGTCGGTCCCATCGACCTCGTCGTCGAGCGGGGGGAGTCGCTGCTCGTGGTCGGGCCGTCCGGCTCGGGCAAGTCGACGCTGCTGCGCATGCTGCACGGCGCCGTGCCGCACGCGGTGCCGGCCCGGACGACCGGCCGCGTCGCCGTCGCCGGGCGCGAGGTGGGCGTCCATGGGATGGCGTCGCTCGCGGATGCGGTGGGCGTGCTCGCGCAGGACCCTGAGAGCGGCGTGTGCATGCCCGACGTCGAGGACGAGGTGGCCTTCCCGCTCGAGAACCTCGCCGTGCCACGCGATCGCATCGAGCCCGCGGTCGCCGCCGCCCTCGAGCGGGTCCGCGCGAGCGGCCTGCGGGCGCGCCGCACGACGGAGCTCTCCGGCGGCGAGCTGCAGCTGGTCGCGCTCGCGGCTGCGACGGCGGCGGATCCGCCGCTGCTGCTGCTGGACGAGCCGACGTCGATGCTCGACGGCGACGGCGTGCGCGCGGTGCGGGCCGCGATCGCCGAGCTGCGCACCCGCACCGGGGCCGCGCACGTGCTCGTCGAGCACCGCCTCGACGAGCTCGCGGGCGACGAGGGGCTGGTCGCGCTGCCGCCGCGCTGGCTCGTGCTCAGCCGCTCCGGGCGCGTGCTGCACGACGGGCCGCCCCGCGAGATGGGCGCGCCGCTGCTGCGGCGGCTGCTCGCCGAGGGGTGCTGGCTGCCGCTCGAGCTCGAGCTGCGCGCGCTGCTCGACGCCGACGCCGCCGAGGGGGCGGACGCGGTCGAGGGCCGGGCGATCGCGCTCGCGCTGTCGGACGCCGCTGCGGCCTCGGCCGCGCCGCCGCCCGCCGCGGCTCCCGTGCTGCGCGCCCGCGGACTCGCTGTCGCCCCGCGCGATCCCTTCGCGCGCCGCTCCGCCCGGCGTCCGCCGGTGCTCGAGGGGATCGACCTCGACCTGCGCACCGGCGAGACCGCTGCGCTCGTCGGCGCGAACGGCAGCGGCAAGTCGACGCTGCTCACGTGCCTCGCCGGCATCGCACGGCCCCGGGCGGGCACGGTGGAGGGAGCGCGCGCGGGCCTGGTCTTCCAGCATCCCGAGCACCAGTTCGCAGCCCGGACCGTGCGCGCCGAGATCGCGCACGGCCTCGGCCCTGGTGCGCAGGGGCGCGTCGAGGCGATGCTCGCGCGCTTCGGGCTCGCCGAGCATGCCGATCGCGACCCCCACCGGCTCTCCGGCGGTCAGCAGCGGCGCTTGAGCCTCGCGGCGATGCTCGTGCACGAGCGGCAGCTGCTGCTCGCCGACGAGCCGACGTTCGGCCTCGACCGCCGCGGCACGATCGAGGCGCTGCGGGCGCTGCGCGAAGCGGCCGGCCGCCGCGCCGTCCTCTTCTCCAGCCACGATCTACGGGCCGTCGCCGGGTACGCCGACCGCGTCCTCGTCATCGCCCACGGGCGGCTCGCGGCCGACGTCGAGCCGTTGGCCCTGCTGCGCGATCCTGCGCTGCTCGCCGCCGCCGGCATGCGACCGTCCCGATCGCTGCGGCGGCTGGCGACTGCGGTGCGGCACCCGGCCCACCTGCAGCGGGCGCTCCGCGCGCTCGACGACCGGGCGATGCAGGCGTCCATGGCCGCTGCTGCGGAGGCGCCGCGGTGAAGGACTCCTGGCTCTCGGGCTGCGACCCGACCGTGAAGGCGGGCGTGCTCTTCGCCGCCTCGGTCGCACTGCAGCTCGTGTTCGAGCCGCTGCCGCTGCTCGCGCTCCACGCGCTCGTGCTCGTCGCCGTGCGCGCCGCGGCACGGGTGGGCTGGGGCACGCTCGCGCTCGCGCAGGCGCCCTTCGCGCTCTTCGGGCTCGGCCTCGTCGTGATCAACGCGCTCGCGCGCCCCGGCGAGCCGCTGCTGCCCGACGCGCCGCTGCGCGTCACGGTCGAGGGCCTGTCGGTCGGTGCGGCGCTCGCGCTCCGGGGCCTCGTCATCGGCGCACTCGCGGTCGGCTTCCTGGCGAGCACTCCCCCGAGGGAGCTGATGACGAGCCTCGTGGCGCACGCTCGGCTGAGCCCGCGCTACGCGTTCGCGCTGCTCGCGGGGCAGCGGATGCTCGCCGGGATGCCGCGCACGTGGTCGACGATCAGCGCTGCGCACGCGGTCCGCGCGCCGCTGCGCGCAGACGGCACGCCCCGTCGCGGCATCGTGGGGTTCGCGCGGCAGGCGTTCGGGCTCCTCGTCGCCGCGATCCGATCCGCCGAGCGCGTCGCCCTCGCGCTCGAGTCGCGCGGGCTCCGGGACGGCCCTCGCACCGCCTGGCGCCCTGCTCGCCTCGGGTCGCGCGACGCCGTGCTCGTGATCGTCGCGGTGCTCCTCGCCGCGGCCGTGCTGGCTGGAGACGAGCTGGTGTGAGCGGTGCCTCGGCGGCGAGGTGCGCCTGGCAAGGTCCTGGGAATCGCGGAATGCGCGGCACATCGGGAGTACCGTCTGCACGGTAGAGCCCGGAGATCCCAGCATCGGAGGCACGCATGGCCGAGTCGGGCGCACGTGCAGGCGGCCGCCGCCTGCTGCGCCTGGCCGTCGCCACCGGGGCGGCGTCGATCGGCACCATTGCGATCTCGCTCCTGGTGGGCGGTGCTGCTGCGAGCGCCGCCGAGGACGGCGTCGACGGTGGTGCGGGCGCAGCCGGCAGCGCTGTCGGCGCAGCGATCCCCCTCTCGCCCGATCCCGACGTCGGACTCGCGGCCGCGATCACGGTGGTCGAGCCGGCCGGGCTGCCGGCACCCGAGCCCGCCGCTCCTGCAGCGGAGCTCGTCGAGACCGTAGCGGTCGCTGCCGAGGTCGTGCCGGCTGCTGTGGCTGAGGCCGTGCCGGCTGCTGTGGCTGAGGTCGTGCCGGCGTTGCCGGATCCACTCGCGTCGGTGACGGAACCGGTCGCATCGCTCGGCGGAGACGCCGTCGAGGTCGTCGCGTCCGCGCTCGAGTCCATCGCCGAGGGCATCGATCCGGCGGTCGATGCCGTGCCGGTCGCCGATGCGCTGCTCCAGGAGCGATCCACGATCGCCGTCCCGACATCCGCAGCCGCGGAGCCCAGCGCTCCGGAGCCTGCGGTCACCGGACTCGTGCTCCGGACCGCGGCCGGCGACGCATCCGTCGTCGCCGCATCGGGAGCGGTCCGCTGGTCGCCGTCGTCCGGGGCTGCCGTGCCTGGGCTGCCGGCGTCGGAGCTGCTCGTCGATCTGTCGCCGGATGCCGGTCCGGATCCTGGTCCCCCGGCGCTCGCGCCCTCCGGCGCGGGCGGCGGCGCCGCCGGGCAGCCGCCGGCGACCCTCGATGCCCGCTCCGAGCCCGAGCTGCCGGGCGGGAGCGCCGGCGCGGTCGAGCACGACCGCGTCCCCGCATCACTCGTGGAGGAGCTCGCCGCGAGCCCTGATTGAGCGATCCCCGGCCGCGCCATGCGCGCGGCACGCGGCCGTCCCGGAGCGGGGCGGCAGATCGACTCAATCAATGGAAGGGCTGAGCGATGAACAAGCTCATCATGCGAGCGCTGTGGACGACAGCGCTCGCGGGCGGCCTCTGGGCCGCTGGCACTGGCGTAGCCAGTGCCGTCGAGGCCGACGCGACAGTCGGCGTCGGAGACCAGGTCGCGGTCGTGACCGTGACCGATTCGGTGGCGGACACGACGGCGGATGCGGTGGTGGACGCGACAGCGGATGCCACGGCGGATGCCACGGTGGACGCCACGGTGGATGCCACGGTGGACGCCACGGTGGATGCCACGGCGGATGCGGTCGACACGACGGCGGATGCGGTGGTGGACGCGACAGCGGATACCACGGCGGATGCCACGGTGGACGCCACGGTGGACGCCACGGCGGATGCCACGGTGGATGCCACGGTGGATGCGGTCGACACGACGGCGGGTGCCACGGTGGATGCGGTCGACACGACGGCGGGTGCGGTGGTGGACGCGACAGCGGATGCCACGGTGGACGCCACGGTGGAGGCGGTGGCGGACACCACGGCTGATGGCGCGGTCGATGCCGTGCTGGTCGACGCTGCGGCGACGACCACGGACGCCGAGACGGATGCGACGGTCGACGGTGCTTCGGTGCCGGCGGTCGAGGCGCTGGTCGACGCGGGTGCTGAGGCGCAGGTCGGCGATGCGCTCGCCGTCGGTGCGGATGCCTGCCTGGCGGCCGCGCTGGGCGGCAGCCTGCGGGGCGGCTGCGACTCGGCGGCTGCGGTCGGTGATGGCTCGAGCGGCGACGCGCTCGTGCCGGCGGTCGGAGCGCTGGTCGACGCGGGTGCTGAGGCGCAGGTCGGCGATGCGCTCGCCGTCGGTGCGGATGCCTGCCTGGCGGCCGC
>NZ_JBXAPA010000001.1:0-137072 GCF_058803545.1 Agrococcus sp. GW821-FHT14H11 | reverse complement strand
CGCTGGGCGGATCGGCGTCGGGCTGCGGCACGGACTCGCCCAAGGCTCCGACTGATGGCGGCATCGACCTCGGGGCCGGAGGCGGCATCGAGCTCGATGGTGTCGACGTCGGCGAGGCCGGTGGAGACGCCGGAGCCTCGGGTGGCGTCGTCGGTGATGTCGACGCGGGTGATGCCGACGGCGACGTCGGTGCCTCCTTCGGCGATGGCGATGTCGGTGCCGCCTTCGGCGGCGGTGATGTCGGTGCCGCCTTCGAGGGCGACGTCGGGGCGGCCGCGGGTGCGGTCGACGACCGACCCTCGTTCGAGGTCTCGGCCGACGCTTCGGAGGACGAGCTGCCGCGCACCGGCGCCGAGCGCACCGACATGCTCGCTCCGGCGCTCGCGCTGCTCGCGCTCGGCGCACTGGTGCTCGTCGGCGCCCGCCGCGTGCGCTCCATGCGGTGAGCCGGAGCCCGGGTGCGGGGCGCGCAGCGGCGCGTCCCGCACCTCGGCGTGCCCGGCCCCGACCGCCCTGCTCGACACGCCGCATCCGCTTGACGGCATTCGAACGTCTGTTCGATCATGGGGTGTGGCAGCCGAGACGACCAGCAGCAGCGCCCCGCCCCGCGCGCGGGTGGGCGGCGGTCGACTGGGCGTGCTGCGGGTGCCCGACTGGCCGGTCGTCGTCGCGCGCCAGACCGGTGCGCTGCCCGCGGGCGGCGAGCAGGGCGCGCCCGGCGCGATCGTGCACGCGCTGCGCCTCGTCGCGTGCGACGAGCAGGCCCGCGCCGACGGCGTGCGGGTCGGCATGCGGGTGCGCGACGCGCAGGCCGCGTCGCCCATGCTCGCGCTCGCCCCCGCCGACCCGGTGGGCGAGGCGCTCGCGTTCGAGCGGGTGGTGCGCGCGGTGCTCGCCGTCGTGCCGGCGGCCCAGCCGATCGGCGACGGCGCCCTGGCGTTCCGGATGCGGGGGGCCAGCCGGTTCTACGGGTCGGAGTCGCGGGCGCTCGAGGCGGTGCGCGGCGCGCTCGACCCGCTCGGGCTCTCGGCGAGCTTCGGCGTCGCCGACGACCGCTTCACGGCAGAGCTCGCCGCCCAGCTGGGCCGCGAGACGATCGTGCCGGCGGGGCGCAGCCGCGACTTCCTCGGCCCGCTGCCGGTGGGCGTGCTCGGCGACGACGAGCTGCCCGGCATGCTGCACCGGCTCGGCGTGCACACGCTCGGCGGCTTCGCGCAGCTGCCCGACGACAGCGTGCGCGACCGGTTCGGCGAGGCGGGGCTCGTCGCCCTCACCCGCGCCCGCGGCGGCGACGACCGCCGCGTCGACGACAGCGGGCTCGGCGAGGAGCGGGCGCTGCGGCTCGTGTTCGAGCCGGGCATCGAGGGCGTGCAGGAGCTCGCGCTCGCCGTGCGCGAGCCGGTCGAGCGCTTCGTGCGGCAGCTGGCCGAGCAGCGGCTCGTGTGCAGCGAGATCCGCATCGTGCTGCGCGGCGAGGAGGGCCGCGTCAGCGAGCGGCTGTGGCGGCAGCCCGGCTTCCTGCGCGCGGGCGACATCGTCGACCGCATGCGCTGGCAGCTGACCGAGGGCGACCTCGGCTCGGCGCTCGTCGAGGTGCAGGCGCTGCCCGAGCGGCTCGACGCCGACGCCGAGCACATGCCGGGGCTGTGGGGCGGCGGCGACATCGACGACCGCACGAAGCACGCGCTCGAGCGGCTGCAGGGCATGCTCGGCCGCGAGGCGGTGCTCACCGCGACCCCCGGCGGCGGCCGGCTGCTCGCCGAGCGCGGCGTGCTCACGCCCTGGGGCGACGCGGCGCCCGCGCAGGCGGCCGGCCCGTGGCCCGGCGCGCTGCCGCCGCCCCGGCCGGCGGTCGTGTTCCGGCCCCCGCTGCCGGTGCGGCTGCTCGACGCGGCGGGCGCGCCGGTCGAGGCGGCGGCGCTCGACGTGCGCGAGGGGGCGCCCGCGGTGTTCTCCCCGCCCGCCGCGCCCCGCCGCCGCGTCGTCGCCTGGGCCGGGCCGTGGCCCATCCGCCGCCGCGACCTCGGCGACGTCGTGCACCGCGTGCAGATCCTGGACGGCGAAGGGGAGGCGTGGGTGCTGCTGCAGGCCGACGGCGCCTGGCTCGCGGAGGGCCGCTATGCGTGACGTCGCGCTGTCGGCCGACCGCGCTCGTCCGTCGACCGGTCCTGTGCGCGCTCGACCGGACTATCCGGTCGGGCGCACACGGAGCCGGTCGACGAACGGCGCCTGGGGCCGGGCGGGCGGTCTCGACTCGACCGCTGCGCGGGCGGCTCGACCGGCGGATGAGCGGGGGAGGTGACCGATGGCCGGCTGGAACAACCCCGCGATGCCCTGGCGCGAGCTCGAGGCCATCCTCTCCGACCGCGACGTCGGCGCCGGCAAGGTCGCCCACCCGGCCGAGCTCGACGACGCGCGCCGCGAGCGCATCCGCGTGCCCGCGCCCGGCGCCGCGACCCCGTACGCCGAGCTGCACGCGCACTCGCACTACTCGTTCCTCGACGGCGCCTCGAGCCCCGCCGAGCTCGTGAACGAGGCGCGCCGGCTCGGCCTCGAGGCGCTCGCGCTCGTCGACCACGACGGCCTCTACGGTGCCGTGCGCTTCGCCGAGGCCGCCGCCGAGGCGGGCCTGCCGACCGTCTTCGGCACCGAGTTCACGCTCGGCCTCGAGGCGCCGCAGCAGGGCGTGCCCGACCCCGACGGCTCGCACCTCGTGGCGCTCGCGACCGGTCCCGCCGGGTACACGGCGCTCGCCACCGCCCTCACCGACGGCTACCTCGCCACCGACCTGCACGGCCCGGGCGAGAAGGGAAGGCCCATCTTCGAGCTCGAGCGGCTCGCCGAGACCGCACGGGGCGAGTGGCTCATCCTCTCGGGCTGCCGCAAGGGCGGCGTGCGGCAGGCGCTCGAGCGGCACGGCGCCGGTGCCGACGGGGCGGATGCCGCGGGCCGCGAGCTCGACCGGCTCACGTCGCTGTTCGGCCCGGACCGGGTCGCGGTCGAGCTGAGCGACATCGGCGACCCGCGCGACTTCGAGCGCAACCGGGTGCTCGCGCAGCTCGCCGAGCAGCGCCGCCTGCCCGTGGTCGCGACCACCAACGCGCACATCGCGAGCCCCGCCCGGCAGCGGCTCGGCGATGCCGTCGCCGCGGTGCGCGCCCGCCGCTCGATCGACGAGCTCGACGCGTGGCTGCCCGCGGGCGGCGTGCCGTCGCTGCGCGCCGGCAGCGTGATGGCGCGCCGCTTCCGGGCGTTCCCCGGCGCGGTCGGCACCGCGGCCGCGCTCGGCCGGGCCCTCGCGTTCGACCTGCGCGTCGCATCCCCCCGCCTGCCCGTCATCGACGCGCCCGGCGACCACACCCCGATGAGCTGGTTGCGCGAGCTCGTCGCCGAGCGGCTGCCGCGCGTCTACGACGCCGTCGACGGGCGCCCGAGCGCCGAGGTCGCCGCCCGGCTCGAGCACGAGCTGGGCCTCATCGAGCAGAAGGGCTTCGCCGGCTACTTCCTCATCGTCTTCGAGATCGCCGAGTTCGCGCACGCGCAGGGCATCCTGTGCCAGGGCCGCGGCAGCGCGGTGGCGAGCGCCGTCTGCTTCATCCTCGGCATCACCGCGGTCGACCCGATCCGCTACCGGCTGCCGTTCGAGCGCTTCATCTCGATGATGCGCGAGGAGGAGCCAGACATCGACATCGACTTCGACGCCGGCCGCCGCGAGGAGGTCATCCAGCACGTCTACGAGCGCTACGGCCGCCGCAACGCCGCGCAGGTCGCCAACGTCATCACCTACCGGCCGAAGTCGGCGGTGCGCGACGCGGCGAAGGCGCTCGGCTACGCCGTCGGCCAGCAGAACGCCTGGTCGAAGTCGGTCGAGTCGTACTCGAAGGTCGACGTCGACACCATCCCCGAGCCCGTTGTGTCGCTCGCGGGCGAGTTCCTGCACGCCCCGCGGCACCTCGGCATCCACTCCGGCGGCATGGTGCTCACCGAGGAGCCGGTCGGCTCGGTCTGCCCGATCGAGCCGGCGCGCATGCCGAACCGCACCGTGCTGCAGTGGGACAAGGACGACTGCGAGTGGATGGGCCTGGTGAAGTTCGACCTGCTGGGCCTGGGCATGCTCGGCGCCCTCTCGCACACGCTGGCGCTCGCGGCCGAGCACACGGGGGAGTCGTGGTCGCTCGCGAGCATGCCCGCCGAGGAGGCGGGCGTCTACGACATGCTCTGCGAGGGGGATGCGGTGGGCGTCTTCCAGGTCGAGTCGCGCGCGCAGCTCGCCACCCTGCCGCGCTTGAAGCCGCGCAGCTTCTACGACCTCGTGATCGAGATCGCGCTCATCCGCCCCGGTCCCATCCAGGGCGACGCCGTGCATCCGTACCTGCGCCGCCGCAGCGGCCAGGAGCCGATCACGTACGCGCACCCGCTGCTGCAGCCCGTGCTCGAGCGCACGCTCGGCGTGCCGCTGTTCCAGGAGCAGCTGATGCAGATGTCGGTCGCGGTCGGCGGCTTCGACGCCGGCGAGGCCGACCAGCTGCGGCGCGCGATCGGGTCGAAGCGCTCGAAGGAGCGCATCGAGGCGCTGCGCGCGAAGCTCTTCGCGGGCATGGCCGCGAATGGCATCGACGAGGCCACCGGCGAGGCGATCTACCGCAAGATCGAGGCGTTCGCGGGCTTCGGCTTCGCCGAGTCGCACTCGCTCGCGTTCGCGAAGCTCGTCTACGCCTCCTCCTGGCTGAAGCTGCACTACCCGGCGGCCTTCCTCGCGGGCCTGCTGCGCAGCCAGCCGATGGGCTTCTGGTCGTCGCAGACCCTGGTGGCGGATGCGCGTCGGCACGGGGTCGAGACCCTGCGGCCCGACGTGGTGCACTCGGGCGTCGCCGCGGGGCTCGAGCGGCACGGGACGGGCGCCGGCGCCGGACTCGAGCCGCACGGCACGGGCGCCGGCGCCCGACTCGAGCCGCACGGCACGGGCGCCGGCGCCCACCCGTCAACCGGACCTGTGGTCCGGCAGGGCGCTGAGACGTCTGCAGGACCAGGAGTCCGGTTGACGGCCGGTGCGGAGTCGGGCAGAGCGCACCGGAGCGGCGACGACGCGTGCCTCGCGCACGAGCAGCCGCCGGTGCCGGCGGTCGCGAGCGAGACGCTCGCGATGCGCGAGCGGCATCGCCGCGACGCGGGCTTCGCGGTGCGGATGGGGCTCGCGGAGGTGAGCGGCATCGGCGAGGCGGCGGCCGAGCGCATCGTCGCCGCCCGCGAGGCGTCGCCGCTGCGCGACATCCACGACCTCGCGCGCCGCGCCGACCTCGACCGGGGCGAGCTCGAGGCGCTCGCGACCGCCGGGGCGCTCGACGGCCTGGGCATCGACCGCCGCGAGGGGCTGTGGCTGGCGGGACCGGCCTCGACCGAGCGCGAGGATCAGCTCGAGGGCACGCAGGTGAGCCTGCAGGTGCCGCTGCTGCCGCTGCTGTCGGCCTCCGAGCAGGTGGCGCTCGACATCTGGGCGACCGGCGTCGCCCCCGACGACCATCCGGTGCGGCACGCGCGCGCGATGCTCGACGGCCGCGGCGTGCTGCCCATCGAGCGTCTCGACCGGGCCGAGCCGGGCAGGCGCGTGCACGTCGCGGGCGTCGTCACGCACCGGCAGCGCCCCCGCACCGCGCAGGGCGTCACGTTCATGAACATCGAGGACGAGACCGGCATGCTCAACGTGATCGTCTCGAAGGGGCTGTGGCTCAACCAGAAGCAGGTCGCCAGGCACGCGCCGGCGCTCATCATCCGCGGCATGCTGCAGCGCACCGAGGAGGGCGTCATCGCGCTGCTCGCCGACCGGCTCGAGCGCTTCGACGTGCCCAGCCGCGGCTCGCGCGACTTCCGGTGAGCGCCCGGTCGAGGGGTTGCGTCCCAGTTGACCTCAACGGGGACGCAACCCCTCAGCCCGCGGATGCGGTGGGAGGCCGCGGGCGCTGGCGTCAGTCGAACAGGATCACCTGGCGCACGGCCTCGCCGTCGGCGAGCTGATCCATCGCCTCGTTCAGCTCCTCGAGCCGGATCGTGCGGCTGATGAGCGCCTCCACCGGCAGCTTGCCCTCGAGGTAGAGCCGCGCATACTCGGGCACGTCGCGGCTCGGGACGGCCGAGCCGAGGTAGCAGCCGACGATCGACTGCGCCTTGGCCGTCAACGGCAGCGGCGCGATGGTGGCGGTCGCGGTCGGGGCGGGCAGCCCCACCGTGACCATGGTGCCGCCGAAGCCGATCGCTCCCACCGCGGTCTCAAACGCCTTGGGGTGCCCGGCAGCCTCGATCACGCGATCGGCGGTGATGCCCTGCTCGGCGACCTCCACCGGCGTGAAGGTGCGGTGTGCGCCGAGCCGGGTGGCGAGCTCGAGCTTCGCAGGCAGCATATCGACGGCGATCACCTCCTTGGCCTCCTGCGAGACCGCGGCGATCAGGGCGGCCATGCCGACGCCGCCGAGCCCCACGATCATCACCGAGTCGTCCGGCCCGGGCTTCGCCGCGTTCAGCACGGCGCCGCCACCGGTGAGCACGGCGCAACCCAGCACGGCCGCGATCTGCGGCGGCACCTCCTTCGGCACCACGACGGCACTCGCCGCATCCACGACCGCATGGGTCGCGAAGCCGCTCACGCCCAGGTGATGGTTGACGTGCTCGCCGTCGCGCGTCAGGTGCGTGGAGCCGCTCAGCAGCACGCCCTCGTTGTTGGTGCGCGACCCGACCGAGCAGGGGAGACGGCCATCCGTCGCACACTCCTTGCACTGCCCGCAGCGCGGCAGGAAGCTCATCACCACGCGATCGCCCAGGCGGATGCCGTCCACCTGGTCGCCCACCTGCTCCACGATGCCGGCGGCCTCGTGACCGAGCAGCATCGGCAGGGGCCGCGGCCGGTTGCCGTCGACGACCGAAAGGTCGCTGTGGCACACGCCCGCGGCCTCCATGCGCACCAGCACCTCGGTCGGCCCGGGCTCGCTGAGGTCGAGCTCGCTGATCGAGATCGGAGTGGAGCTCGCGAACGGTCGTTCGCGACCCATCTCCTCCAGCACCGCCCCGGTGATCTTCATGTCGTGTCTCCTGTGCTCGTGGTGGTCGATGCAGTGGTGCCGAAGGTGGCCTGGGCGACCTTCGTGACCAACGGGTCGCCGACCCGCAGCGGCTTGCCGGCGAAGGCGCCCTCGTGGGCGAGCACCGGCCGGCGGTCGCCGGCGAGCTCCGGGTGGCGCTCCTCGAGCCGCTCCCGGCGGGTCATCTCGCGGTGCCAACCGCGCACCACGTCAGGGTGTCCCTGTCGGATGCCCCGCCACGTGGTGGGCATCTCGTCGCGGGAACGACCGGTGTCGGCCTGGCCCAGCTGGCGCACCGCGGCTGGCACCCGACTCGTGCCCGCCCCGCAGGCGCAGCGCGGGTTGTCGGAGAACATCGAGGGCAGGCCGGCCTCGAACCGGTGGCCGTCAGCGCACTTGAGGTCATAGAGGATCATCCGTGCCTCCTCAGGAGTAGAAGCCGTCGGGTGCCAGGGTCAGGCCCTTCCGCTGCTCGGCATCGTGGCCGAAGATCATCTCGGCACCGGTCTCCTGCTGGATGCGGCGCAGCTTCTCGACCGACTCGAGCCAGCCCACGCTGTCCCACACGATGCCCGCACCGATCGCCGGCGGTCCCCAGCTGGCGCCGAGGTAGACGGCGTCCGAGGTGAAGATCTTCGTGCCGTCCTCCGGCAGGTCCACGCGCAGGCTCATCGTGCCCCAGGTGTGGCCCGGGGTGGAGATCACGCTCACGCCCGGCACGATCTCCTGGTCGCCGTGCACAGCCTCAAGCGGCAGATCCGCGAAGTCCGACACCAGGTGGGCACCCTTGAACTCGCCCGTGATGGTCTTGACGCCCTCGATCTCATCGGACTGGGCGAGGATGCGCGTCTTGCCGTTGTCGAACATCCTCGCGTTCGCGGCGTGGTCGAAGTGGAGGTGCGAGAGCACCAGGATGTCGATGTCCTCGGGCGTGAGCTCAAGGCTGGCGAGCGCAGTGTCGAGGTAGCCGGGGCCTGCAGGATCCTCCTGCACGGGGAAGAAGTCCTGGAATCCGGTGGGCGCCCAGCGCTGCTCCCAGTCGCGCGGCACGCCCGTGTCCCACAGCACGCGCCCTTCCGGCGTCTCGATGAGCACCGCGTGCGTCGGGCACTCGCCCCAGGCGGCGGGCTTCTGCTTGTGATGGCGGTCGGTGATGGTGTTCCCAGCCTGGAGCAGCAGCCAGGTGTGGTCGCACTCCATGATCCCGGTGGACAGGATGTGCAGCTTCATCGGGGATTCGGTCATCGTTGACTCCTCGTGGTTCAGGCCGCTCGCGAGCGATGGTGCTCGAGGTCGGCGCGTGGCCATCACGCTAGGGCGCGATGCAGTCTCGGCCTATGGTGTGAGATACCAGTGATTCGATCGGATGATGGAGTTGCGCCCATGAGCAAGACGAGGGGATCGGCGGTGGTCGATGTCGAGGCCGCGCTGCGCCGCCTGCTGGCCGACGCGGATCCGGCCGGCTTCGACGAGGTGCTCGAGTCGGCGATGAGCCTGCGCTCGGAGACGGTGCGTCTGCTGCGCCGGCTGGCACGTCGTCTCGCCGACAGCGTCCGCCGCGAGGAGCTGCTGCGAGCCGTCTCGGCCATCGCCGTCGACGTCACCGAGCGCCGCGACGTCGAGGGCGTGCTGCACGAGATCGTGCGTCGCACCCGGCTGCTGACGGGCTCCGACATGGCCTACATCGCGCTGAACACCGCCGACACCACCTACATCCGTCAGTCCGACGGCGTGCGCACGGAGGGCTACCGCACCCTGCGGATGCCGATCGGCTACGGCGTGCTCGGCAGGGCCGCGACCGGCAGGGAGATCGTCACCACGAGCGACTACCTCACCGATGATGCGCTCACCCACATCGACCACATCGATGAGCTGGTGCGGGCCGAGGGCGTGCGCTCGATCCTGGCGGTGCCGCTGACGCTCGGCTCGCTCGTGCACGGCGCCCTGCTCATCGCGGATCGGAGCAGCCGCACCTACCCGGAGGCCACCGTCGACATCGTCGACACGCTCTCGCGCCACGCGAGCGTCGCGCTCGACAACGCGCGCCGCTTCGAGGAGGTGACCGCGGCGCTCGCTCGTCTGAACGCCAGGCAGGATGCCGATGAGGAGCGCATGGTCGACCTGCACGAGGTCCTGGATCTCGACGCACGGCTGCTGGAGGCGCTGCTGGCCGGCGGCGATCTCGAGCTCTTCGCCCGCAGAGTCCGTGAGCTGCTCGGCGCCGGCGTGGCGCTGCTCGACGCCGAGGGCATGCCGCTCGTGGAGGACAGCGACGGCGATGACGAGGATGCGCCCGCGGACTCGCTGCTGCGTCTGGCCGGCCGGGTGGATCCGAAGGCGATCAGCGCGGCGCGAGGCACGGGCAGGCCGGCGGTCGTCGCCGGCGTGACCGTCGCCTGCGCGCTCGCCGAGGGTGAGCTGCTCGGCACCGTCGTCGTCGATCGACCGCTCGCCGAGCGGCTGCTGCCGCGGCTGCAGCGGGTCGCGGTGTTCCTGGGGATCATCCTGCTGCTCGGCCGCGCAGAGCGCGTCGACCGCAGGCATCGCGATCGCGCGGTCATCGAGGCGCTGGTGCGGGGTGGGCGAGAGGTCGAGCTGGTGCGCGGCGAGGCCATCGTGCGAGCGATGTCGCGGGGCACGCCCTACCGGCTGGTGACGATCGAGACCTTCGACGCCGATGTCGCCTCTCTGGCGGATGCGCTGCGCGACGGCACGAGGCAGCAGGAGGCGGTCGTCGCGCTGCACGGCGACCACCTGTGCGTGCTGGCACCCGATGCGGCCGGGGCGAGGCTCGCCGCGCTGCTGGATGTCGAATCCCGCGGGATCAACGCCGGCTGGTCATCCGCAGTCACCGATGCGGAGCGCATCCCCGCTGCGCACCGTGCCGCCGGGCTCGCCCTGCGCTCGCTCTCGGCCCTGGGCGCACGCGGACGCTCCGCGCACGGCGAGCAGATCGGGGTGGTGGGGCTGATGGCCGAGGCGCTGCACCGGGACCCCTCGCTCCCGTCACCGCTGGAAGCGATCCGACCGCTCGAGGAGTACGACGCGGCGCACGGCACCGAGCTCACCGCCACGGCGTGGACCTTCGCCGAGTCCGGGCGGCATGTGCCAGGGACCGCCGAGGCCCTGCACGTGCATGCCAACACCGTGCGGCAGCGACTCGAACGCATCGGCACCTTGCTCGGCGACGATTGGCGCTCGCCCTCGCGGTTCCTGGATCTGCACTTCGCGCTGCGGATGTGGTCGCTCGCGCGGCAGGGGTAGTCCTTCGCAGCCATGACGACGTTCAGCCTGGATGGCGTCACGCCGGCGGCACCAGCACGCCCTCGACGAGCGCGCGGTCGGCGGTCAGCAGCAGGCTCGCTCGGGTCACGCTGCCAGCCTAGAGCCGGGCGGAGCGACGGCCGGCGGGGGAGCGCCGCTCGGCCGGCGCGAGCCGAGCGGGCGGCGGCCGGCCCTTCGCGGTCGCCGCGCACGCCGCGGGCCCGCGCCCTGCCCTGAGGATCGAGCGCGGGCCCGCGGCGTCAGCTCAGCAGCTGGTGCGCCATGCCTCGGCGTCGAGCGTCGGCAGGCCGCCGACGTTGTAGACCGCGGTCGGGGCGAGGGCCGCGATCTGCTCCTCGACCGAGAGCCGCACGCAGGTGTTGACCGCGAGCAGCACCGGCGCGCCGTGCGCACCCGCGACCATCGAGGCCGAGAGGGCGTCGGGGAAATTGCGTCCCGATGCCACCGCGATCGCCTGGTCGTCGCCGGGCGTGATGAACGTCGCGACGAGCATGGCGTTCGTCGCGTAGCGGTCGGCGCCCGCGAGGCGGGTCACCGTGATGCCCGTGCCGCGGTAGGCGCGCAGCGCCGCGTCCGAGACCGACGGCTCGCCGCCGAGCACGGTCGCCGACTCGACCCCGATCGTGTTGATCGTCGCGATCGTCGCGCCGTGCGCGTGCGCCTGCGGCGTCAGCAGCACCGGCACGTCGCCGAGCACCGCTGCGGTGCCGCTGGCCGAGACCGCGTCGGCGAACACCTGGCCGCTCGCGATGAATGCCGTGGTCGCTGCCGGGAAGTACCGCTGCGCGATCATCGCCGCGGTCTCGTAGCGGTTCTCGCCCGCGATGCGCTCGATCGTCGCTCCGGGCACGATCGCGAGCACCTGCTCGACGACCGCGCTCGAGACCGACGGCGTGCCGCCGATGATCGTCACGGTGCCCGGCTGCAGCCGCTCGAGCTCCGCCGCCGTCGCCGCCGGCAGCGTGTCGGCCCGCGTCAGCAGCAGGCTCGCGTCGACGCTCGCGGCTGCGGGGCCTGCGGCCAGCGCATCCGGGAAGAGCTGCCCCGACGCGAGCAGCACGTCGGCGCCCGGTGCGAACGTCGCGGCCGAGACCTGCGCGTTCGTGTCGTAGCGGTCGACGCCCGCGAAGGTCTCGACGACCGTCTCGGGCGGCGGCGCGGCCTCCCAGTCGATGCCGATCACGACGGCGTCGTGGTCGCTCGCGCGGTAGGGGTCGGGCGCGAACAGGGCGTCCTGGGCGTCCTTCTTGAACCGCATCGAGTAGTCGATGATGCTCGGCTCGTCGGCGTTCGCGTGCCAGGCGGCAGCGCCCGCGACGAAGGGCAGCATCGCGGGGTCGGCGAGGCCGTAGTCGAGGTAGCCCAGCTGGCCGTCGAAGACGTAGGTGTACGCCTCCTCGCCCTGGAACCGCTCGAGCAGGTCGTCCCAGCCGGCGCTCTCGAGCGTGGTGATCGGGTCCTCGTGGTCGTAGGCGTTCAGGTCGCCGATGATGAGCGAGCCGTCGGCCTCGGCGCCCGTCGGGTTCGTCGCGAGCCAGTCGGCGAGCGCGGCGGCGGCGGCAGTGCGCACGTCGTTGCAGTTGCCCTGCTCGGGCTCACCCGTGTCGCCCTCGCACGCGGAGCCCTTCGACTTCAGGTGGTTGACGGCGACGGTGAGGATGCGGTCGGTCGCGAGGTCGCGGAACGACTGCGCGAGCGCGGGCCGGTTCTTGTCCGTGTCGAAGCGCGGGTCGACGCTCGAGTCGAGCACCGCGTGCGCGCCCTCGGGCGAGACGAGCGCCGGCTGGTAGATGAGCGCCGTGGTGATCTCGTCGGTGCCGATCGTGCCGGTGTCGATGCCGGCCCAGCGAGCGCTGCCGGCCGCCTCGTTGAGCGCCGCGACGAGCGTCTCGAGCGCGACGCCGTCGTTGTTCTCGATCTCGAGCAGGCCGACGATCGCCGAGTCGAGCTCCTCGATCGCGGCGACGATCTTCGCCTCCTGGCGGTCGAACTCCTCGGCGGTCTCAGCGCCGCGGCTGCCGAGGGTCGTGAAGTAGTTCAGCACGTTGAACGAGGCGACCTCGAGCGAGGCGCCGGCGATCTCGGGTGCCGCGGGCCGCTCGTTCACCGCCTGGTAGGCGCCGGCCTCGGTCGGCTGCACGGCCCAGGTGTCGAATCGCCAGTCGAGCACGCCCGTGATGCCGGTGATCGTGTCGCCGCCGCGGAACGAGTGCGCGAGCGTGAACTCCTCGAGCGTGGCCGGGTGGATGGCCGGGTCGGGGTTCTGCGACGAGCGGCCGTCGTCGATCGTGATGCGGTGCTCGGCGTTGGCGGCCGCGATGGCCGCGGCCTCGGCCGAGCCCGGGTCGGCGACCGCGGTCGGCTGGAACTGGCGGTCGGTGCCGACGACGACCTGGCCGAAGCGGCCGTAGTTGAAGTACTCGAGGATCGAGAGCGTCTGCGGCAGCGTCACGAGCATGCTCTCGGTGACCTCGTGCGAGTCGACCGGCAGCGTGAGCGCGACCGGCTCGGGCAGCGCGCCGTCGCCGCAGTCGAGGAACGCGGCGTCGGTGAGCTGCGTCATGCCGAAGTGCTCGGCGGCGGTGCCGCGCACGACCAGCACGTCGCCGGCCGCGACCTCGGCGGCGCCGGGCGCGTAGACGAAGATGCCATCGCTCGTCGCGGCGTCGCCATCACCGGCGTCCTGCAGCGTGAAGCCGTCGAAGCCGCCGGCCTGCCAGTCGCCCACGACCGTGCCGCGGACGGTGACGGTCTCGCCGACGACCGGCGTCGCGTCGCCGCTGCCCTGCACTGCGCCGATGGCGACCGTGGCGGACTCGCAGGTCAGGTCGGCCGGCGGCTCCTCGGCCACGAAGGCCTCGTTGGCGGCGCCGGGCGTGTTCCACGCCTCGCCTGCGGCCGGTGTGCCCGTCTGGCCCTCGATGCCCGCCAGGTCGAAGTCGTTGCGCACCCAGTCGGAGGTCGCATCCGTGTCGGTGCCGTCGGGCACGCGGCTCGCGCCGCCCGGCGCGAACTCGGCGCCGTCGTAGGCGACGCCGAGCGTGATTGCGTACGTCAGATCGCCGGCGCCGCCGTCGTTCACGGCGATGCCGTCGACGACCGTGATGGCGATCGCGTCGTCGATCGTGCCGTCGTCGTTGGTGTCGATGTCGACGCCGGCGTCGATCGTGCCCTGCACGAGCAGCAGCGTCAGCGTGCCGTTCTCGAGATCGTTCGCCGCGAGCGAGAGCAGGCCGCGGCCGCCGGCGTCGAGCGTCGGCAGGCTCCAGACGCCGTCGACCTGGCCGAGCGGTGAGCCGGAGTCGCCCTCGATCTCGAGCAGCGAGTGCCCGCTCAGGTCGGCGCCGGGGGCGGCGAGGACCTCGATGTACTCGACGTCGGTGCCCGTCGTGCTGGCGGAGAACTCGTTCATGACCGGATGCTCCGCGGCGACAGCCGGGGAGGCGACGATGCCGGTGAGGGCGAGCGCGGCGACCGTCGAGGTGCCGAGCAGGGTGCGTGCGCGCATGGATCCACTCCGTTGAGGTGCTGGGACGACCCCGACGCTAGCCGTCGCCATTGACGGCGCGCCGGTGCCCTAGTTGAACATCCGGTGACGAACCGCGCAAGGGTCGCCTCGCGCCGGACGCGCGGGGGGCGGCGTCAGCGGAAGATGATGGTGCGCTGCCCGTCGAGCAGCACGCGGTCCTCGGCGAACCACTGCACGGCGCGCGAGAGCGTGCGCGACTCCTCGTCCTGGCCGATCGCGACCAGCTGCGCGGGCGTCTGCGTGTGGTCGACGCGCACGACGTTCTGCTCGATGATCGGCCCCTCGTCGAGGTCGCTCGTGACGAAGTGCGCGGTGGCGCCGATGAGCTTGACGCCGCGCGCGTGCGCCTGCCGGTAGGGGTTCGCGCCCTTGAAGCCGGGCAGGAAGGAGTGGTGGATGTTGATGATCCTGCCCTCGAGCGCCTCGCACAGCTCGGGGGAGAGCACCTGCATGTAGCGCGCGAGCACCACCAGCTCGATGCCCTCGGCCTCGACCACCTCGAGCACGCGGGCCTCGAACGCGGCCTTCGTGGACGCATCCGTCACCGGGGCGTGCTCGAAGGGCACGTCGTAGAACGCCGCGAGCGAGCCGAGGTCGGGGTGGTTCGAGAGCACGAGCGGGATGTCGACCGAGAGCTGCCCCGCGCGCTGGCGGAAGAGCATGTCGTTGAGGCAGTGGGCCGCCTTCGACACGAGCACGAGCGTCGTGAGCGGCCGGCCGACGTCGTCGAGCTGCCACTGCATGCCGTACTGCTCGACGACGGGTGCGAGCGTCGCCTCGAACTCGCCGCGGTCGGCCTCGGCCTCGACCTGCAGGCGCATGAAGAAGCGGTCGGTGTCGGCCGAGGAGAACTGCTGCGACTCGGTGATGTTGCCGCCGCATGCGACGATCGCGCCCGAGATGGCGTGCACGATGCCCGGTCGGTCGTCGCAGACGAACGACAGGATCCAGTGGTTGCTCACCCGATCGAGTCTACGAGGCGCCGAGCGCCGCCGGATCCCGGTGAGGCGTAGGCTCGACGGTCGTGAGCGAGCAGGCGGCGACCGGCCGGGACCAGGCGGCTCGGCCCTTCCCGCTGGCCGCGCTGCTGGTGCTCGCGCTCGCGATCTTCGTGAACATCTCGGTCGAGATGCTGCCGATGGGCCTCGTGCTGCCGATGAGCCGCGACCTCGGCGTCTCCGAGAGCGCGATCGGCCTGCTCGTGTCGGTCTTCGCGTTCACGGTCGTCGCCTCGTCGACCACGCTCATCCGCCTGACGCGACGGCTGCCCCGGCACCGGCTCGTCATCGGCGTGCTGCTCGTCTTCGCCGCGGCCACCGCTGCCGGCGCCGTCGTGCCCTCGTACGAGTGGGTCGTCGCCACGCGCATCGTCGGCGGCCTCGCGCACGGCGTCTTCTGGACGGTGGTGGGCGCGTACGCCGCCTACCTCGTGCCGAAGGAGCAGATCGGGCGGGCTGTCGCGATCACGAGCGCGGGCGGCTCGCTCGCGTTCGTGCTGGGCCTGCCGCTGTCGACGCTGCTCGGCCAGGCGGTCGGGTGGCGCGCGTCGTTCGCGGTGCTGGGCGTCGCGTGCCTCGTCGCCGCCTTCGCGGTGTGGCGGGTGCTGCCGGCCGTCGACCACCTCGCCGACGTCGCGACGACCGAGACGGGCTCGATCGCCGTGCCCGTGGCCGACCCCGACAAGTCGGTGCGGGGCATCGTCGTCGCGGTCGTCTCGACCACCCTCGCGATGACCGGGCAGTACGCCTTCTACACGTTCATCGCGCCGTTCCTCGTGCAGCACGCGGGCCTGCCGGAGGCGTGGCTCAGCCCCGCGCTGCTCGCCTACGGCCTCATGGGCGCGCTCGCGATCGTGGCGCTCACCCTGTGGCTCGGGCGCCGAGCGCTCGCGGGCGTCGTGCTGTGCATGGTGCTGATGCTCGCGACGATGCTCGTGCTCGTGCTCTCGACCGCGCTGCCGCTGACGATCGCCGCCGTGCTCGTCTGGGGGCTCGCGATGGGGGCGCTGCCGCCGCTGCTGCAGACGCGCGTGCTGCACGCCTCGACCGAGCGGCTGCTGCAGCCGGCGATGGCCTGGTACACGACCGGCTTCAACACCGGCATCGGCGGCGGCGCGCTGCTCGGCGCGATCGTCTACGACGCGGCCGGCCCCGGCGCGCTGCCGTGGGTGCTCTTCGCGGCGGTCGCGATCAGCCTCGTGCTCATCGGCTTCACGTCGCACCGGCGGCCGCTCGCGGCCTGACCGCGCTCACGCGAGGCCGGCGGGCACCGCCTCCTGCAGCGCTGCCCGCACGGCCGCGATCGCCGGGTTGCCGTCGGAGGCCGCGCGGGCGGCCGTGAACACCTCGCGGCGGGGCGCGCCCGGCAGCTCGACGATGCGGAAGCGCACGGGCGTGCCCGCCCACGTGAGGTCGTTCATGATGCCCACCGCGTGGCCGGTCTCGATGAGCCGCATCTGCGCCTGCAGGTCGGCGGTCGCGAAGCGCACGTCGGGCTCGAAGCCCGCCACTCGGCACTGCTGCTCGCCGAAGTGGCGCGAGGCGGCGCCCACTGGCTCCATCACCCACGGCATCCCGGCGGCGTCGGCCAGCGAGCGGATGCCGCTGCCCGGCGGCACGGCGAGCCGCAGCGCGTCGGTCATGAGCAGCCGCCGGTCGAGCCCCGCGTGCTGCGGTGCCGCGTGCCCGGGGTACTGCTCGGCGACGACGAGGTCGAAGTCGCCCACGAACGTGTCGTAGAGCGCCGTCTCGGGCTCGCGCTGCACCATCTCGACGCGCACCTCTGGCGCCGTGCCGGCGAGGATCCGCAGCATCTGCGGCACGAGTCCGAGCGCCGCCGACTGGAACACCGCCACGCGCACCGTGCCGACCGGGCGGCCGAGCGAGGCGGCGACGGCGCGCTCGGCGGCCTCGAGGGCGGTGAGGATGCCCTCGGCGTGCTGGGCGAGGAGCTCGCCCTGCGGGGTGAGGGCGAGCCGCCGCCCCTGCTTGCGCGTGAGCGGCACGCCCACCGCGCGCTCGAGCGCGGAGAGCTGCTGCGAGACGGCGCTCGGCGCGTAGGCGAGCGCGGTCGCGACGGCGGCGATCGTGCCGCGCAGGCGCAGCTCGCGCAGCAGGCGCAGGCGACGGATGTCGAGCATCGGCCCTCCCTCGAAAGCATCGTCGATCGCGACGGGTATCCGTCGTGAACCGTCACTGTACGCGATGGGTCGGCGGGTGCAGACTTGCCGCGGCGCGCGCTCGCGCGCTCGCAGCACGAGTTGAAGAGAGGGCAGCCGCATGGGCGCAGCCGCCACCCCCGCCGAGACCGACCACGCGAGCGAGCTCGAGAGCCTCCGCGCGCTCGCGCCCGCCATCGTCGCGCAGGTGCGCACGTGGCTGGAGGAGGCCGAGCGCATCCCCGCCGACGCGAGCGCCGAGCAGCTCGCCGGCGTGCTGCGCGACCCGAAGGGCCTCGACTTCGCCGTGCGCTTCGTCGACGGCGTCGTGCGCCCGGAGGACGTGCACGTCGCAGCCCTGACGCTCCGCGAGATCGCCGGCGCCGCACCCGCCTTCCTGCCCTGGCCGATGCGCCAGGCGCTCAAGCTCGGCGGCGGCGTCGCGCCGCTCGCGCCGCAGGTGGTCGTGCCCATCGCGCGCCGGGTGCTGCGCGAGATGGTCGGCCACCTCATCATCGACGCGACCGACGCCCGCCTCGGCGCCGCGATCGCGCGCATCCGCGCCACCGGCGCCCGCCTCAACGTCAACCTCCTCGGCGAGGCCGTGCTCGGCGACCGCGAGGCCGCACGCCGGCTCGAGGGCACGCTCGCGCTCATCGAGCGCCCCGACGTCGACTACGTCTCGATCAAGGTCTCGGCCACCACCGCGCCGCACCAGCCGTGGGCCTTCGACGCCGCCGTCGAGGAGGTCGTCGAGCGCCTGCTGCCGCTCTACCGCCGCGCGCACGCGACCGGCACCTTCATCAACCTCGACATGGAGGAGTACAAGGACCTCGAGATGACCATGGCGGTCTTCACGCGGATCCTCGCCACCGAGGGCCTCGAGTCGTACGAGGGCGGCATCGTGCTGCAGGCCTACCTCCCCGACGCCATGCCCGCGATGGAGCGCCTGCAGACGTGGGCGGCCGAGCGCATCGCCGCCGGCGGCGCACCCGTCAAGGTGCGCCTCGTGAAGGGCGCGAACCTCCCCATGGAGCGCGTCGAGTCGTCGCTGCACGACTGGCCGCTCGCCACGTGGCACACGAAGCAGGACAGCGACACCCACTACAAGCGCGTGCTCGCGTGGGCGCTCACGCCCGAGCGCGTGCGCGCCGTGCGGCTCGGCGTCGCCGGCCACAACCTCTTCGACGTCGCCTTCGCCTGGCTGCTGGCGAAGCAGCGCGGCATCGAGGCGGGCGCGGGCTCGGGCTCCGGCCTCGAGTTCGAGATGCTGCTCGGCATGGCGCAGGGCCAGGCCGAGGTCGTGCGCCGCGACGTCGGCGGGCTGCTCCTCTACACGCCCGTCGTGCACCCGGCCGAGTTCGACGTGGCGATCGCCTACCTGATCCGCCGCCTCGAGGAGGGCGCGAGCCGCGAGAACTTCATGTCGGCCGTGTTCGAGCTCGCGCGCGACGAGCACCTCTTCGAGCGCGAGCGCGACCGCTTCCTCGCATCGCTCGATGCGCTCGCGGCCCCCGCGCCCGCGACGCACCGCGTGCAGGACCGCACGCAGCCGGTCGCCGAGGGCCTCGCCCACGGCTTCCGCAACGCGCCCGACTCCGACCCGTCGCTGCCCGCCAACCAGGCGTGGGCGGCCGGCATCCGCGAGCGCGCCCAGCACTCGCGGCTCGGCGTCGACCTCGTCGCCGAGAGCACCCTGCACGACGCCGCGCAGCTCGAGCGGACGATCGAGACGGCCGTCGCCGCCAACGCCGCCTGGCGGGCGCTCTCGGGCGACGAGCGCGCCGAGATCCTGCACCGCGCCGGCCGCGAGCTCGAGGCGCGCCGCGCCGACCTCATGGAGGTCGCCGCGGCCGAGGCGGGCAAGACCCTCGCCCAGTCCGACCCCGAGGTCTCCGAGGCCATCGACTTCGCCCACTACTACGCCGAGCGGGCCCGCGACCTCGACCGGGTCGACGGGGCGGTCGCCGTGCCGTCGCGCCTCATCGCGGTCACCCCGCCGTGGAACTTCCCCATCGCGATCCCCGCGGGCTCGACGCTCGCCGCCCTCGCCTCCGGCGCATCCGTCATCATCAAGCCCGCCCGCGTCGCCGCGCGCAGCGGCGCCGTGATGGTCGAGGCGCTCTGGGCGGCCGGGGTGCCGCGCGACGTGCTGCAGCTCGTGCAGCTGGGGGAGCGCAGCCTCGGCGACCGCCTGATCGGCGACCCGCGCGTCGACCGCGTCATCCTCACCGGCGGCTTCGAGACCGCCCAGGCCTTCCGGCGCATCCGCCCCGACCTGCAGCTGCTCGCCGAGACGAGCGGCAAGAACGCCATCATCGTCACGCCGTCGGCCGACTACGACCTCGCCGCGAAGGACATCGTCGCGAGCGCCTTCGGCCACGCGGGCCAGAAGTGCTCGGCGGCGTCGCTCGCGATCCTGGTCGGGCAGGCCGGCCGCTCGCGCCGCCTGCACAACCAGATCGTCGACGGCGTTCGCTCGCTCACCGTCGGCCAGCCGTGGGATGCGACGACCCAGATGGGCCCGATCATCGCGCCCGCGGAGGGCAAGCTGCTCGAGGGCCTCACGGCGCTCGGGGAGGGCGAGCAGTGGGTGATCGAGCCCGAGCGGCTCGACGAGGAGGGGCGCCTGTGGAGCCCCGGCGTGCGCGCAGGCGTGCGCCCGGGCAGCGAGTACCACCGCACCGAGTACTTCGGCCCGATCCTCGGCATCATGCGCGTCGAGACGCTCGAGGAGGCGATCGCGCTCGTGAACGAGGTCGACTACGGCCTCACCTCCGGCCTGCACTCGCTCGACCCGGCCGAGATCGGCACGTGGCTCGAGCGCGTCGAGGCGGGCAACCTCTACGTCAACCGCGGCATCACGGGCGCCATCGTGCAGCGCCAGCCCTTCGGCGGTTGGAAGCGCTCGGTGGTCGGCCCCACGACCAAGGCGGGCGGCCCCAGCTACCTCATGCCCCTCGTCGACTGGCGCCCCTCGCAGGCGCGCGAGCTCGCGCCCCTCGAACACGAGGGCGTGCGTGTCGTCGTCGAGGCGGCCGAGTCGCTCGCGCGGTCGGCGGATGCGTCGGTGACGGCCGACGAGGCCGCCGCAGTCCGGCGCGCGGCCGGCTCCGACCAGCACGTGTGGTCGCGCGAGCTGGGCGTCGCGCTCGACGTGCAGCGCCTCTCGGCCGAGCGCGACATCCTGCGCCACCTGCCGATGCCCGGCGTCACCATCCGCCTCGCCGAGGGCGGCCGCGTCGCGCAGCTCGCGCGCACGGTCGCCGCGGCGCTGCGCGCCGGCGCCGAGGTGCGCGTCTCGACCGCGGTCGAGCCTGCGCCCGCGATGCGGGCGGCGCTCGCGGCGGCGGGCATCCCGGTGGCGGTCGAGGACGACGCGGCCTTCCGCGTCTCGGCGCAGCGCCTCGCGCAGGGCCGCATCCGCTACCTGGCCGCCGAGGACGCGGTCGCCGAGGGCGTGCGCGCGCTCGCGGAGGCGGTCGACGGCCGCCCCGACCTCGCGATCGTCGCCCACCCGGTGACCGAGTCGGGCCGGCTCGAGCTGCTGCCGTTCCTGCGGGAGCAGGCGGTCGCCATCACGGCGCACCGCTTCGGCACGCCGAACCACCTCACCGACGCGCTCATCTAGCGCGTCCGCCCGCCGATTGGTCACTCGTTGCTGCCTGGAGCCCGCTCCGGCAGCAACGAGTGACCAATCGGGATGGAGCGGGTTCGGGCGCGGAGGAGCCGGCGGCGGCCGCGCGGGCCGGGATGCGGCAGGTCAGGCGGCCGCGGCGTGCGCCTCGCGCAGCCAGGCGTCGACCTCGTCGTCGAGCTCGCTCGCGTCGCGCACCTCGAGGTGGTGCATCCACACGCGCGGCGACGGATGCGCGACCTGCTTCCAGCGCCGCGACAAGTCGGGGCGCGGGAGCGCGATCGACAGCACGACGGGCACGTCCGAGCGCACGACCATGCCGGGCCGCCAGACGATCGCGAACGTGCGCCGGCGCCGGTAGGCGATCTGCGTCCTCGACGCCCGCTCCTCGACCTCGCCGAGCGCCTCGACGCGGGCGGCGATCGCGCGCTGCAGCGCCGCGCCGCGCGGATCGTCGGCGAAGAGCGCTGCCGCCGGTGCCCGCATGCCGCGCCCGACTACAGCACGAGGTGCTGGCGGCCGTCGAGCAGCTCGCGGGCGGCGTCGAGGTGCCCCGCGTGGGTCGCGGTGTCGACGAGCACGTGCAGCAGCACGGCGCCGAGGTCGCCGAACGCCGCCTCCGGCCAGTCGGGGTCGGGCATGCGCGGTGCGGCGTCGAGGGGGAGCGCGGCGAGGATCCGGTCGGAGCGCGCGATCGCGTCGCGGTACTCCTGCACCACCGCATCCGTCGGCTCGTCGGGCTCGACGCGCCAGTCGGCGGGCCGGCCCTCGTCGAGCGCGGCGTCCTCGACGGGCCAGTAGTCGAGCGGCTCGCCGGCCATGACCGTGTGGAACCAGTAGCGCTCGCAGCCGAGCGTCACGTGCCGCACGAGCCCGATGGGCGACCAGCCCGACGGCAGCGCGGGGGTGCGCAGCTGCGCGTCGTCGAGCCCCTCGATGGCGGCGAGGATGTGGCGGCGCTGGGCGTCGAGCGCCTCGAGCAGCTGGGCGCGGACGCGGTCGTGGCTCACGCGGCGATCCAACCACGCGCCCCTGCGGCTCAGCCCGCCGACCAGCCGCCGTCGTTCGGGATGATCGCGCCCGAGACGTTGCTCGCCGCGTCCGAGACGAGGAACGCCGCGAGGTTCGCCTGCTCGATCGGCTGCGCCACGCGCTGCGCCGACTGGTGCACGGGCGTGAGCGCCGCGAGGCCCTCCTGGTCGATGTGCTGCTGGATGTCGGGCGTCATCACGTTCGTCTCGACGCCGCCGGGGCAGATCGCGTTCGCGCGGATGCCCTGCTTGGCGTAGACGTACGCGGTGTTGCGGGTGAGGCCGATGAGGCCGTGCTTCGACGCCGTGTAGGCGGCGCCGGCGGCCGCGCCGCGGATGCCCGCCTCGCTCGCGATGTTCACGATCGAGCCCGAGCCCTGCGGCAGCATCACGCGCAGGGCCGCGCGCGTGAGGTAGAACGGCGCCGAGAGGTTGACCCGCAGGATGCGGTCCCACAGCGCGTCGTCGACCCCCGCGGCGCCGGCGAAGCGGTCCATGATCCCCGCGTTGTTGACGAGCGCGTCGAGCCGGCCGTAGCGCTCGACGGCGGCCGCGACGACCGCGTCGGCGACGGCCGGGTCGCCGATGTCGCCGACCATGGCGGATGCGGTCCCGCCGTCGCCCGCGACGGTCGCGGCCGTCTCCTCGGCGGTCGCCGCGATGTCGCTCACGACGACGCTCGCGCCGAGGCTCGCGAACAGCTGGCAGATGCTGCGGCCGATGCCGCTGCCCCCGCCCGTGACGACGGCCACCTTGCCGGTCAGGTCGATGACACTCATGGACGCTCCTCACACCGGTCGGGGCGGCTCCGCGGCTCGGCGCCGCTCCCGAGGGATCCTCCGCTCAGCGTGCCCCCCGCGTCGGGCCCGCGCAAGTACCATGAGAGCGGCCGTGACTGGCGCAGAGGTGGAGCACCACCGGGGAGCGGCCGACCGTGAGCCGCGCGCCTGGGCGTCCCATCCAGCGACGCGCGCCAGCGCACCAGCGAAGGAGCATCCGTGACCGACCGCCTGCCCAGCACGTTCAACTCGCCTCTCACCGAGGTCGACCCCGAGATCGCCGCGGTGCTCCAGCAGGAGCTCGACCGCCAGCGCGACTACCTGGAGATGATCGCCAGCGAGAACTTCGTGCCGGTCGCGGTGCTCGAGGCCGCCGGCTCGGTGCTCACGAACAAGTACGCCGAGGGCTACCCGGGCCGCCGCTACTACGGCGGCTGCGAGTTCGTCGACGTCGCCGAGTCGCTCGCCATCGAGCGCGCGAAGTCGCTCTTCGGCGCCGCGTTCGCGAACGTGCAGCCCCACTCGGGCGCGACCGCCAACGCGGCCGTGCTGCACGCGATCGCCCGGCCCGGCGACACGATCCTCGGCCTCTCGCTCGACCACGGCGGCCACCTCACGCACGGCATGAAGATCAACTTCTCCGGCCGCCTCTACGACATCGTCGCCTATGGCGTCGACGAGCAGACGAGCCGCGTCGACATGGCCGAGGTGCGCCGCCTCGCCGTCGAGCACCAGCCGAAGGTGATCATCGCCGGCTGGTCGGCGTACCCGCGCCAGCTGGACTTCGCCGAGTTCCGAGCGATCGCCGACGAGGTCGGCGCGCTGCTGTGGGTCGACATGGCGCACTTCGCGGGCCTCGTCGCCGCGGGCCTGCACCCGAACCCCGTGCCGCACGCGCACGTCGTGTCGTCGACCGTGCACAAGACGATCGGCGGCCCGCGCTCCGGCTTCATCCTCACGAACGACGCCGACATCGCCAAGAAACTGAACTCGGCGGTCTTCCCCGGCCAGCAGGGCGGACCGCTCATGCACGTGATCGCCGCGAAGGCGACCGCGTTCAAGCTCGCCGCGTCGGAGGAGTTCAAGGAGCGCCAGGAGCGCACCCTGCGCGGCGCGCACATCCTCGCCGAGCGGCTGCAGCAGCAGGACGTCAAGGATGCGGGCATCTCGGTGCGCTCCGGCGGCACCGACGTGCACCTCGTGCTCGTCGACCTGCGCGATGCCGCGATCGACGGCAAGCAGGCCGAGGACCTCCTGCACGAGATCCGCATCACCGTGAACCGCAACGCGGTCCCCAACGACCCGCGCCCGCCGATGGTCACGAGCGGCCTCCGCATCGGCACCCCGGCGCTCGCGACCCGCGGCTTCGGCGACGAGGAGTTCACCGAGGTCGCCGACGTCATCGCGCTCGCGCTGCTGCCGGGCGCCGACCTCGAGTCGCTCCGCGCGCGCGTCGCGACGCTCGCCGAGGCCTTCCCGCTCTACCCGGGCGTCGGACCCTCCGGGCAGCCCGAGGTGGTGCACGAGCTCGGATCGAGCGTCGACCGATGACCGCGCAGATCCTCGACGGCAACCGCACCGCATCCGCCATCAAGGCGGAGCTGCGCGAGCGGGTCGACGCGCTGAAGGCGAAGGGCGTCACGCCCGGCCTCGGCACACTGCTCGTCGGCGACGACCCGGCGAGCCAGTCGTACGTCAAGGGCAAGCACCGCGACTGCGCCGAGGTGGGCATCGAGTCGATCCGCGTCGACCTGCCGTCGAGCGCGTCGAGCGCCGACGTGCGGGCCGCGATCCGCGACCTCAACGAGGCGCGCGAGGTGACCGGCTACATCATCCAGCTGCCGCTGCCGCCGGGCCACGACGAGCACGCGATGCTCACGCTCATGGATCCGGCGAAGGATGCCGACGGGCTGCACCCCATCAACCTCGGCAAGCTCGTACTGGGCGTCGACGGCCCGATCGACTCGCCGCTGCCGTGCACCCCGGCGGGCATCGTGCAGATGCTGCGCCGGCACGACATCGAGATCGCGGGCGCGACCGTCGCGATCGTCGGCCGCGGGCTGACGGTGGGGCGGCCGCTCGGGCTGCTGCTGACCCGCAAGGGCATCGACGCGACCGTCACGCTCTGCCACTCGCGCACGCCCGACCTGGCTGCGCAGGTGCGCGAGGCCGACATCGTCGTCGCGGCGGTGGGCGTGCCCGGGCTCATCAAGGCCGACTGGGTGAAGCCGGGCGCGGCGGTGCTCGACGTCGGCATCACGCGCGGGCTGTCGGCCGAGACCGGCAAGGTGAAGCTGCTCGGCGACGTCGACCCCGGCGTCAAGGAGGTCGCGGCGTGGGTGTCGCCGGTGCCCGGGGGCGTCGGCCCGATGACGCGCGTCATGCTGCTCGACAACGTCGTGCAGATGGCGGAGCAGGCGGTGCGCTCCCGCTAGTCGGAGCCGCGGTAGGCGTCGCGCAGCGCCGGGTAGTAGTCGTCCCAGTCGGGCATCGGCTGCCCGGCGAGCGCGGCGACCAGCCGGTCGAGGTACCACTCCCAACCGGCCGCGATGTCGGGCACCGAGGCGGCCGGCACGTCGTGGTGGGTGAAGCGGATGGTCGTGCCCGAGCCCGTCTCGTGCCCGCCGTCGACGAGCTCGACCTCGAGGCTCCACGAGCCGTGCTCGTCGGTGGTCAGCACCGCGAGGTGCTCGGGGGCGTCGCAGTCGAGGATCTCGACCGCCTGGGTGGCGTCGCCCTCCTCGGCGGTCATCGCGAGCACCACCTCTCCGGAGTCGGGGTCGCCCACGTAGGCGCCGAACCAGGTGCTGAGCTCGCGCGACTCCGCGAGGTACGGCCAGACCGCGATCGCGTCGTGGTCGACCCTGCGCTCGAGCACCAGCTCGGCCGCGTCGCCGTGCCGCACGACCGTGCCGGTCGGTGTGATGGGCATGTGGCTCCCTCCGGTGCGGCCGAGCCTACGCATCCGCCGACCCCGCCCGCTAGGGCGCCGACCGGTCAGTGCGCGTGGATGGCGTCGACGTAGAGCTGGATGCGCTTGGCGTACGTCTCGGCGTTGCGGGCGATGCCGCGCCGCTCGTCCTCGGTCGTCTCGCGGCGCACCTTGCCGGGCACGCCCGCCACGAGCGAGTGGTCGGGGATGACGGTGCCCTCGGTGACGAGCGCGCCGGCCGCGATGATCGAGCCGGTGCCGATGACGGCCCCGTTCATCACGGTCGCGTGCATGCCGATGAGCACGTCGTCCTCGACGGTGCAGCCGTGCACGACCGCGTTGTGCCCGATCGACACCCGCGCGCCGATCTGGAGCGGCGACCCGTGGTCGACGTGCAGCGAGCAGCTGTCCTGCACGTTCGAGTCATCGCCGATCGTGATCGGCTCCTCCTCGGCGCGGAGGCTCGCACCGGGCCAGACGCCGACGCGCTCGCCCAGCGAGACGGCGCCGGCGATCACGGCGCCCGGCATCACGAGGGCGGACTTCGGCAGGTGGGGCGCGTGCCCCGGCAGCGGGATGATCGTGGCGCGCTCGTGGACGGTCATGGCGTCAGCCTACGCCGGGGCGCGAGGGGCCATGATGGCCGCATGCGCACCTCGCCCGACCGCATCGACGCCCTCCAGCCCAACGAGGTCTTCGTCTTCGGCTCCAACGCCGCAGGCGCCCACCACGGCGGCGCGGCGCGCCTCGCGCACGAGCGCTTCGGCGCCGTGTGGGGCGAGGGGCACGGGCACCACGGGCAGTCGTACGCGGTCGACACGATGAGCGGGCTCGCCACCATCCGCGACGAGGTCGCGACCCTGCTGCGCTACGCCGCCGAGCATCCGGAACTCGACTTCCTCGTCACCGAGCTCGGCTGCGGCATCGCCGGGCACCGCCCGGAGGAGATCGCGCCGCTCTTCGCCGGCGCGGGCGAGAACGTGCTGCTGCCGAGGCGCTTCCGGGCGCTGCTCGACTGAGGCATGCCGAGAAGCGATTCGTGCGCTTCTCGGAGAAGTGGGGTACACAGAGAGGAGCGGCCCGCCCGGGACGCCCGATCCGAGGGAGGCACGGTGTCGACGACGACCGCGAAGCCGCGCATGACCAAGCTGCAGCGGCGGGAGGCGATCGCCGGCTACCTGTTCATCTCGCCGTGGATCGTGGGCTTCCTCGTGTTCACGCTCGGCGCGATGGTCTATAGCCTCGTCATCTCGTTCAGCCACTACCAGCTCGCGACCGACACGGCCCGGCCGGCCGGCTTCTCGAACTACCAGGCGCTCGTCGAGGACCCGAAGGTCATGACGGCGCTCGCGAACACGCTGTACTACGCGGTGCTCGCCGTGCCGCTCGAGGTGCTGCTCGCGCTCGGGCTCGCGCTGCTGCTCAACAGCCAGCGGCGCGGCGCGGGGCTCTTCCGCACCATCTTCTACCTGCCGAAGATGACGCCGGTGGTGGCCACCGCATCCGTCTTCCTCCTGCTGCTGAACGGCAGCCAGGGCGCCATCAACCGGGGGCTCGCGGCGATCGGCATCGACGGGCCGCAGTGGCTGCTCGACCCGGCGTGGATCAAGCCCTCGATCGTGCTCATGACCCTGTGGGGCGTCGCGGGCACGATGGTCATCTTCCTCGCCGCGCTCCAGAACGTGCCGACCGACCTCTACGAGGCGGCGTCGCTCGACGGGGCGGGCGCCTTCCGCCGGTTCTGGAACGTGACGCTGCCGATGATCTCGCCGGCGATCTTCTTCAACGTGCTCGTGCTCACGATCGCGGCGTTCCAGATCTTCGACCAGGCATTCCTGCTCTTCCACCGCGACACGGTGCAGGGCTCCTCCGACGCGTCGCTCTTCTACGCCATCTACCTCTTCCAGCAGGCGTTCCGGCAGTTCAACTTCGGCTTCGCGGCGGCCATGGCGTGGCTGCTGTTCCTCATCATCCTCGTCATCTCGCTCATCCAGATGCGGGTCGGCAACCGGTTCGTCTACTACGAGAGCGAGGACGCGCGATGAGCTCGCCCGTGCAGCCAGGCCAGATCCAGGAGGCGCACGTCGTCGCGCCCGAGCCGGCGGAATCGGTCGAGCGGTCTGACGCGTCGCCCCGCCGGCGCCGGCGCCGTCCCGGGCCGGCGCTCACGCCGCTCGGCCGCGTGGGGGAGGCGTTGCGGTGGGTGCTGCTGCTCGGCTGCAGCGCGCTGTTCCTCTACCCGTTCGCGTGGCTGCTGGCCGCGAGCTTCAAGCCGCGCGGCGAGGTCTTCGACAACCGCCTCATCCCGCAGACGTGGCAGCCCGAGAACTACGTGCAGGTCTTCGACGAGCTGCCGCTCGTGGCGTGGCTCGGCAACAGCCTGCTCATCGCCGTGCTCGCCGCCGCGCTCGTGACGGTGTCGAGCTCGCTCGTCGCCTTCGGCTTCGCCTACTTCCGGTTCCCCGGCCGCAAGGTGCTCTTCGGCGTCGTGCTCGCGACCATGATGCTGCCGGGCGCGGTGACGCTCGTGCCGCAGTTCCTCATCTGGAACCAGCTCGGCTTCGTCGGCACCCACGTGCCGCTGTGGGGCGCCAACCTCTTCGGCTCCGCGTTCTACATCTTCCTGCAGCGCCAGTTCTTCCTCAGCCTGCCGAAGGAGCTGTTCGAGGCGGCGCGCATCGACGGGCTGAGCGCGTGGGGGCAGTTCTGGCGCATCGCGTTCCCGCTCTCGGTGCCCTCGTTCGTGATCGTGTTCCTCTTCGAGTTCCAGGCCAGCTGGAACAACCTGCAGGGCGCGCTCATCTACCTGAACGCCGGATCCCCGGAGGCCTACACGGTGCCGCTCGGCATCGCGAGCGCGATGACGAAGTACAGCCCCACCTCGGGCGGCCACGGCGACTACCAGTACGTGATGGTCGCGGCGCTCATCGTGACGCTGCCGATGCTCATCCTGTTCGCCTTCGGGCAGCGCTCGTTCATCGAGGGCCTCGCGACCTCCGGCCGCAAGGGCTGAGCGGCCCGGGCGCAGACAGCACGACGGGGCGGAGTCGCCTCCGCCCCGTCGCTCCGTCCAGCGCCGCGTCAGCCGCCCGCGACCTGGTCGTACGCGCGCTGCGCGGCCTCCTGGGCCGCGGTCAGCGCCTCCTGCGCCGAGCGCTCGCCGAGGAGCGCCGACTGCATGGCGTTCTCGAGCTCGCCCTGGATCTGCTGACCGGCGGGCGAGCCGCCGAGCGACGCGCCCTCCGCCGCGACCGCGTAGTACGCCTCGATCGCCTCCTCGAAGCCGGGGAAGCCCTCCGCAGAGGCGAACTCGTCGCGGATCTGCATGTCGCTCTCGGGCGAGCCGGTGAAGAGGCCGGTGTTGATGCCGAGCCGCTCGGGCTCCGCCTCGGTCGTCTCGGCACGCGCCTCCGCGGCCGCCTGCCACGCCTCGGGGTCCGTCAGCGCGAGCGCCCACGCGCACGCGGCCGACGGGTTCTCGGCGCCGGCCGGGATGACGAACGACGAGCCGCCGGTCGCCGTGAACGGCTGGCCCTCCTGGTTCCTGATCGGCACCGCGCCGATCTCGATCTGCTCGGCGTACGGCGTGAGCACGTTGACGTACCACTGGTCGAACACGGCGGCGCCGACGCCGTCGGTCACGTACGGGTTGCCGTCGCCGAAGATGTCGAACGACTCGACGAGGCCGGTGACCTCGGCGAAGCCGCCCTGCGCGTCGTAGAGCTCGATGAGGAACTCCGCGGCCGCGACGTTCTCCTCGCGGTCGAGCGTGGGAGCGCCCGACTCGTCGACGATGCCGCCGCCGAACGACAGCATCCACATCGCCGCCTTCGAGACGCCCTGCGGGTCGAAGCCGACGCGGCTGATGGAGCCGCCCTCGGAGACCGTCATCGCCTCGGCGGCCGCGATGAGCGCCTCGGGGTCGCTCGGGTCGAGGTCGTCGGCCGAGACGCCGGCCTCCTCCATGACGCGGGTGTTCGTGAGGATGAGCGGCGGCTGGTAGAACTGCGGCACCGCCCACACCTGGTCCTGCCACGTGACGTCCTGCACGACCTGCGGGTACCAGCGCTGCTGCGCGTCGACCTCGTGCGCCGCGAAGCACTCGTCGAGCGGCATGATGAGGCCCTGCGCCGCGTACGTCGCCACGAACTGCCGGTCGATCTGCACCACGTCCGGCATGTTGCCGGAGGCGGCGAGGGTCGTGAACTTCTGCGCGTCGAACGCGGTCTGGTCGAGCTCGATCTCGACGCCCTCCAGCTGCGAGGCCGCGTGGTCGAGGCGCGCCTGCCCGACGTCGTCGGTGTTCTCGAAGCCCCATCCCGTCATCGCGCCCGTGGGGTCCGCGGTGAAGTCCGCGTCGGCCGCCGCCCCGCCGCCGCCGCACCCGGTCAGCAGCAGTGCTGCTGCGATGGCGCCTGCCGCGCCCGCCCGTGCTCGCATGTCGTTCTCCTTCTGCCAGGGATGGCCGAGCGCGGCCCGCGTCGGCCCTGGCTGGATCGTAACCCGATCCTGTCCCCCAGAGGGAAGCGGTTCTCCCAGGAACCGCTCCGCCGCTCCCGCACGCGAGCGCCGCGTACCGTAGGAGCGGGCAGCGGCCCGGCCCCCGTAGCCCAACCGGCAGAGGCGGCGGACTTAAACTCCGCGCAGTCCGGGTTCGAATCCCGGCGGGGGCACCGGACAGGACTACGCACCTCTGCGCATTCCCACGCGGCCCCGGCGCGCCGATGATCGAGGGGAACCGGGGCGCCCCAGCTCCCGGCACTGTCGAGGAGGACACATGAACCGCGCCGCATTCGCGCGCCGCGCCACGGCCGCCGTCGCGCTCACTGCCGCCATGAGCATGGTCGGGGCCGCCGCGGCCTCAGCGCACCACTGCTACCGCGACCAGTGGGCGGCCGCCGCCTACCAGCACCACATCCAGGGCGGCACGGCGTGGGTGTCGCTCAGCGACCTCGGCGCCATGTTCATCATCCCGCCCGAGCTGCAGGCCGACTGCGGCTGGGTCGCCGACGAGGTCGTCGCCGACTGGATGGCCGACGAGGGGCTGACGCAGGAGCCGCTCATCCACTCCAAGGCGACCGTCGGCAGCGGCGCCGCCTACCAGGGCAAGGGCAACATGCCCTTCAGCTACCTGAGCGAGGCGCAGTTCGAGGTGCTCGGCATGGCGCTCATGGAGGGCGTGGAGGCCTGCGCCGCGGAGCTGCGCTAGACCCGGCGCGCGCCGCCGGCAGCGACGGGCTCCTCCCCGGCGACGGGGGAGGGGAGGAGCCCCGTCCGCTGCCCGACGAGCACCGCGCCGAGCCGGTCGCAGGCGCCGAGCTTGCGGTAGAGGTGCTCCTGGTGCTTGTGCACCGTGCGCGGCGAGACGCCGAGGTGCGTGCCGATGGCCGCCGCGGTGCGGCCCGCGTGCATGAGGTGGAGCACCGTCTGCTCGCGCGGGGTGAGGAGCGGGGCGTCGGCGGCGGGCACGGCGGGCGCGAGGGCGCGCATGCGGGCCAGCAGCTCGATGTGGCTGTCGAGGCCGCGCAGCAGCCGCGCGTGCTCCTCGAGCGGGCGCAGCTGCAGCCGCCGGATCGGGCTGGGTGCGATGAGCGTCCAGCCGTCGTACTCGCGGCCGGGCGCGGTCGTCACCTCCACCTGGTGCGCCGAGATCTGCAGCGTCTCGAACACGCGCCGCGTCGCCTCGCCGAGCAGCCATCCCGCGCGCACCGCGTCCTCGAGGCGCGTGGGGCGGGTGTCGCCCGTGTGCGCCCGATAGCGGTAGAGCGGGTGCGCGCGGATCTCGGCCGCGCACGGCAGCTGCTCGGCCGCCGGCCGGAAGCCGTGGCCGTGGATCCGCAGCACCGCGTCGGGCTGACCCGCCCGCACGCTCACGCGCGTGGCCATCTCGGTGTCGGTGTCGGCGAGCATCGCCTCCGCGAGCAGCGCCCGAGCCATCGCGACGTCCTGCTCGTTGAGGACGTCGGCGACCACGTCCACGATCCGACCGTGCATGGCGCGAAGCCTAGATCCGCGCCGCGCGGCGGGGAAGAGGCCGGTTCCGGCGCCGGTGCCGGCGGTCGGGACGAGCGGGATCGGGACGCCATCTCCTAGGCTCGCCCCATGCGCCCGCCCACAGGACAGCAGTTCACCATCACCCGCGACGTCGACGGGCGCCGCCTGCGCGCCACGATCACCGAGGTGGCGGCGACGCTCCGCGAGCTGACCGTCGACGACGTCGACCTCGTCGAGCCGTTCGCCGAGGAGAAGCGCCCGGCGAAGGGGCAGGGGATCGTGCTCGCGCCGTGGGGCGGCCGGGTCGCCGGCGGCGACTGGCAGCTCGACGGCGAGACGCAGCGGCTGCCCATCACCGAGCGCGACAAGGGCAACGCCAGCCACGGGCTGCTGCGCTTCTCGCCCTACCGGCTGCTCGAGCAGACCGAGTCGAAGGTGCTGCTGCAGGCGACCATCTACCCGCAGACCGGCTGGCCGTTCCTCGTCGACACGTTCGTCGCCTACGAGCTCACCGACGACGGCCTCACCGTCACGCACGAGGCGATCAACAGCGGCACCGAGCGCGCTCCCTGGGCATGCGGCGCGCATCCGTACCTCGCGGTCGGGGCGACGCCCGCCGACCAGCTCACCCTCACGGTGCCCGCGGCGCGGGTCTTCAACGCGGTCGACCTGATCCCGACGGAGGAGACGCTCGTCGATGCGATGGATGCGTCGGCCCCCGACCTGCGGGGCGGCCGTCGCCTGGCGGAGCTCGACGTCGACCACAACTACGCGGGGCTCGAATTCGTCGGCGGGGTGGCGACGGCGTCGCTCGTCGACGACCAGGGGCGGGGCGTCGAGCTCTGGCAGGACGCCGCCTTCCCGTACTCGGTGGTGTTCACGCCGCGCGACTTCCCGGCCGTCGACGGGGCCCGGCACGCCGTCGCGGTCGAGCCGATGAGCGCGCCGGCGAACGCGCTGAACTCCAGGCAGGGGCTCGTCTGGCTCGAGCCCGGCGAGACCTGGCGCGGCCAGTGGGGCATCGCGCCGGTCGGCTTCTGACGGGTCGGCCAGGTTAGCGTCGGCCGCATGATCACCGACTCGAAGCTGCCCACGCCGTTCCTGCTGACGCTCGCCGCAGCCGCCACCATCGCGCTCGCGTCGTGCGGCTCGGCCACGCCCTCCGCGCCGTCCGGCACGGCTCCGACCGGTGACGCGCTGCCCAGCGCGAGTGCATCGGGGTCGCCCGAGGCGACCCCGGGCGGCGCCGCAGCGAGCATGGAGGGAGCGCTCGCCGCGATCGCCCTCGCCGAGCGCGAGACGGGCGCGGTCGCCTACGAGCTCGACGACGGGGACGACGACGGCTCGTGGGAGGTCGAGCTCGCCGAAGGCACCACGCAGGTGAGCGTGCACGTCAGCGGCGACGGCGCCACCGTGCTGTCGACCGAGCGCGACGACGAGGTCGACGGCGACGATCGCGCCGCGCTCGACGCCGCAGGGATCTCGCTCGCCGACGCGATCGAGGCCGCGGCTGCGGAGGCGGGCGGCGCGCCACTCGACGAAACGACGCTCGAGGACGACGGTGACGGGCAGGCATGGCAGGTGAAGTTCGACGACGAGCTCGAGGTCTACGTCGCGGTCGCCGACGGGTCGATCCTCCGCGTCGACTGACGCGTCAGCGAGCGCCGGCCCCCGCCGCCGTGCCGCGCTCGGCGGCCGCGACCGGCTGCCGCAGGATGGTGCGACGGCGAGCGGGCTCGACGCGGCGGAAGTCGCTCAGGTAGACCTCGTGGTGCCGTCCGGTCATCCGCAGCCCGGCGCCGGCGATGGACTCCTCGTGCATCCGCGCGAGCACCGGACCCTCGTCGTCGAAGGCGCCGACGTGGAGCGTCTGCACGCAGCGGCCCTCGGCCAGCGTCTCGAGCCGCACGTCATCGAACCGCGCCGGTGCGCCCTTCTTGCGCACCGCATCCATCGCCTGCGCGAGCAGCCCGCGGTCGATCCAGTCGGGCACGAGCATGAGCAGCGTCCAGTCCCACCGCGCCTTGTCGCGGGCCGTCGTGAACGACGCCGGGTCGGCCGCAGACCACAGCCCCTCGAGCGGCATCGCCGCGTAGTCGCGGGCCAGCTCGCGCTTGCTCGCGAACTTCAGGGCGTACGCCAGCGGGTAGAGCGACGCGATCGCCTCGGCGAACGGGGCGCCGTTCGGATCGCCGTGCCCGTCGATCATCAGGTATTGCAGCGGCGGCACGTCGACGGTGCGGAACTCGCCCCGCTTCGCCCGGTAGGCATCGAGCTGCCGCTTGAGATCGATCTTCTCCACGCCCTCACCCTGCCAGGCAGCACGCCTTCGCGGGGACCCGCGCACCGCCGTTGCGGGTATAGTTGACCTGAGTACAAGAAGTCTGATCGGCGAGTGCCGCGGGGAATGGGAGCGGACGAGCTGATGCATGCGAGCGGCACGGCGATCATCGCGCTCGCGGGCGTCACCAAGCGCTACCGGCGCGGTGACGACGCCCGCCCGGCGCTCGACGCCGTCGATCTCAGCATCGACCGCGGCGAGATCTTCGGCGTCATCGGCGAGAGCGGCGCAGGCAAGTCGACGCTGCTGCAACTGGTCAACGGGCTCACGACCGCTGACGCCGGCACGGTCACCGTCGCCGGCCGAGACGTCGGCGGGCTCGGCCGCCGCGGCCTGCGCGAGCTGCGCCGCGACATCGGCGTGGTGTTCCAGGGCATCCACCTGCTCAGCAACCGCACGGTGGCGGCGAACGTCGCGCTGCCGCTGCAGCTCGCACCGCGGGCGCAGCGCCAGTCGCGGCAGGAGGAGGCGCGGGCGGTCGCGGAGATCCTCGAGTTCGTCGGGCTCGGCCACCGCGCGCACCACTACCCGGCGCAGCTGAGCGGCGGCGAGCGGCAGCGGGTGGGCCTCGCCCGGGCGCTCGTCGGCCGCCCCTCGCTGCTGCTGTGCGACGAGCCCACCTCGTCGCTCGACACGACCACGACCGCCGAGGTGCTGCGCGTGCTCGCGAGGGCGCGCGACGAGCTGGGCACCACCGTCGTCGTCATCACGCACGACCTCGACGTCGTGAAGGCGATCTGCGATCGCGCGGCGCTGCTCGAGCGGGGCGCCCTGCGCGAGGTGCTCACGGTGGCGAGGAGCGACTACCGGTCGCTGCCGAGCTATGCCGAGCAGGTACGACGGGAGCTGCAGGCATGACCTGGCTCGCCGACCTGCTCGCCGAGCACGGCGCCGACCTGCTCGAGTCGCTCGCCGAGACCGGCTACATGATGGTCGTCTCCCTGGCCGCCGCGGTCGTGATCGGCCTGCCGCTCGGGATGACGGTGTTCCTCACGCAGCGCGGCGGCATCGCCGAGCACCGCCCGGTGTGGTCGATCGCCAACCTGTACATCAACGTCGTGCGCTCGTTCCCGTTCCTGCTGCTGGTGGTGTTCCTCATCCCCTTCACGCGTGCCGTCATGGGCACCAGCTTCGGCACGCAGGCGGCCACTTTGCCGCTGTGCTTCGTGGCGGTGGCGATCTACGCTCGCCTGGTCGAGCAGATCCTGCGGGAGATCCCGCCCGGCATCTCGCTGGTGGCGCTCGCGATGGGCGCCACGCTGCCGCAGGCGGTGTTCCGGGTGCTGCTGCCCGAGGCGCGCTCCGGACTGCTCTACGCGCTGACGTCGGCGGCGATCAGCCTGCTGTCGTTCTCGACGGTGCTCGGCGTCGTCGGCGGCGGCGGCATCGGCGACTTCGCGATGCGCTACGGCTACCAGGAGTACGACGACGCGCTCATGTACCTCACGATCGCCGTCATCGTCGTGGTCGTGCTGGCGATCCAGGCCGTCGGCCACCGCATCTCGGTGCGCCTCGACCACCGCTGACCGCGCCTCACACCCCCTCACACCCCGACACCCCTCGACCTCCCCACGACCCAGTCCCTCCCGAAGAAAGAAGACGCATCCATGCGACGCACCTCGACCCGCGCCCTCGCGCCCGCCCTCGCCGCCGCCCTGCTGCTCACCGGCTGCAGCGCCCAGTCGGCACCGGAAGCCGCAGAGTCCGGCGCGCCCGCCGCCGAGACCGTCACGATCCAGGTCGCCGCCGTGCAGAGCCCGATGACCGACGTCGTGCTCGCCGCGGGCGAGGCCATCGAGGAGGGCTACGAGATCGAGCTCGTCGAGGTCTCCGACTACGTGACCGCGAACACGATCGTGGACGCCGGCGACGCCGACGCGAACTTCTCGCAGCACGTGCCCTACATGGAGCTCTTCAACGAGGCCAACGACGGCACCCTCACCGCGGTGCAGCCCGTCTACAACTTCGTCATCGCGTTCTACTCGAAGACGCTCGACGACATCGCCGCGCTCCCGACCGGCGCGACCGTCGCGATCCCCGACGACGCCTCGAACACCGGCCGCGCCCTGGAGCTGCTCGCGAGCGAGGGCGTCATCGCGCTCGACCCGGCGGTCGACCCGTACGCGGCGACGGTCGACGACATCACCGAGAACGCGAAGCAGCTGGAGTTCCTGCAGGTGCCGATCTCGTCGCTGAACGCCGCCTACGAGGAGGCCGACCTGGTCTTCCAGTGGCCGTCGCACATCGCGGCCCTCGGCCTCACCCCCGAGGAGGACGGCCTCATCACCGAGCTCGACGGCACCTTCGCGCTGCAGCTGGTGGTGCGCGAGGAGGACGCGGACTCGGAGGCGACCGCGGCCCTCATCGACGCCTTCTCGAGCGACGGGGTGCGCGAGGTGATCGAGGCGAACCCGACGATCGAGGTCGCGTTCGGCTGACGACGAGCGGATGCGGTGGGCCCGGTGGGGCTCGAACCCACGACCAGCGGATTAAAAGTCCGACGCTCTACCGACTGAGCTACAGGCCCCTCGCTCCAGCGTACCGAGCGGCACGGGGGTCGGCCGCGCGGATGATTCCGGTCGCTCCCCCTGGTGAGCGCGGCGCGCATCCGTCAGAGTTGGCCCGACCCGCCCCTCCAGGAAGGCCGCATGACCGCCGAGACACCCGCGCGCCCGTCGTCGGCCGACGACGCGACGGCTGCGGCGATCGCCGGCGAGCCCGTGCGGCAGCGGCTGCTGACCACCACCGATCCGGAGGTCGGGTTGACCACGGCCGAGGTGTCGCAGCGGGTCGCCGACGGGCGCGCGAACCGGCTCGCGCACGCCTCCAGCCGCACGCTCATGTCGATCCTGCGCGCCAACCTGTTCACGCTGTTCAACCTCGTGATCGCCGTCTGCACGGCGGTGCTGCTGCTGCTCGGCCGCTGGCAGGACGCGCTCTTCTCGTTCGCCGCGATCTCGAACGTCGTCATCGGCGTCGTGCAGGAGCACGGCGCGAAGCGCAAGCTCGACTCGCTCGCGCTGCTGCACGTGCAGCGCAGCACGGTGGTGCGCGACGGCGAGCGGCTCGACGTCGCCATGGAGCAGCTCGTGCAGGACGACATCCTGCTGCTGCGCCTCGGCGACCAGGTGCCCGCCGACGGCGTGATCGTCGCGACCGAGGGCATCGACGTCGACGAGTCGCTGCTGACGGGCGAGTCGGAGCCGCAGCTCAAGCACGTCGGCGACGGCGTGCTCTCGGGCTCGGCCGTCTCGGCGGGCTCGGCGGCCGTGCAGCTCACGAGCGTCGGCGGCGACTCGTTCGCGGCTCGCCTCACCGCCGAGGCGCGTCGCTTCTCGCTCGTGCACTCCGAGCTGCGCGCGGCGCTCGACCGCGTGGTGCGCTGGATCTCGATCGCGCTCGTGCCGCTCATCGCGATCGTGCTCAACGGCCAGATGCAGGCGCGCGGAGGCTGGGCCGCGGCGATCGAGAGCGGCGCCTGGCAGGACGCGGTCGTGCTCGCGACCGCCGCGATCTCGGCCTCCGTGCCGCAGGGCCTCATCCTCATGACGTCGATCGCGTTCGCCGTCGCGGCCGTGAAGCTCGCCCGCCGGCAGGTGCTCGTGCAGGAGCTCGCCGCGGTCGAGGGGCTCGCGCGCGTCGACGTCATCTGCCTCGACAAGACCGGCACCCTCACCGAGGGCGACGTCGAGCTGCTCTCGGTCGCGCCGGTCGGCGACGACGGGAGCCCGGGGGATGCGCTGACCCCGGACGACCTCGGGCGCGCGTCGGGCGCGTGGCTCGACGCGCTCGCCTGGTTCGGGCACGACGAGAGCGCCAACGCCACCGCCAAGGCGATCGCCCCCGCGCTGCCGAGGCCCGCCGATCGCGCGAGCGCCGTCATCGGCTTCTCCTCCGCGCGGCGCCGGAGCGCCGTCGCGTTCGCCGCCGGGCGGATGCGCGGCACCTGGATCCTGGGCGCCCCCGAGTCGGTTGTCGGCGACGAGGCGGCGCACCCCGCGGTCGCCGCCCGCGCGCTCGAGATCGCCGCCGGCGGACGCCGCGCCCTCGTGCTCGCGCACGCACCGCATCCGATCTCCCCCGAGGAGGCGGAGCGGCAGGAGCTGCCCGCGGCGCGGCCCGTCGCAGTGCTCGCGTTCGGCGAGCACGTGCGGCACGACGCGGCCCTGACCCTCGACTACTTCCGCGCGCAGGGCGTGGAGGTGCGCATCCTCTCGGGCGACCACCCGCGCACCGTCGGCGCCGTCGCGCGGCAGGTGGGGGTCGACCTGCCCGGCGACGCCTTCGACGCGCGGCACCTGCCGGCGGAGCCCGCGGCGCTCGCGGCGGTGCTCGCCGAGCACCGGGTGCTCGGGCGCGTCACGCCGGGGCAGAAGCGCGGCATCGTCGAGGCGCTGCAGGCGATGGGCCGCACGGTCGCCATGACGGGCGACGGCGTGAACGACGCGCTCGCGCTCAAGACCGCCGACCTCGGCATCGCGATGGGGTCCGGCGCGCCCGCGACGAAGGCCGTCGCGCGGCTCGTGCTGCTCGACGGGCGCTTCTCGCACCTGCCGCGCGTGGTGGCCGAGGGGCGGCAGGTGATCGCCAACATCGAGCGCGTCTCGCGCATCTTCCTGACGAAGACGACGTACGCGTTCACGATGGCGCTGCTGTTCGGGGCGCTGCTGCTGCAGTACCCGTTCCTGCCGCGGCAGCTGTCGGCGACCGACGGGCTCACCATCGGCATCCCCGCCTTCTTCCTCGCGCTCATGCCCGCCGCGACCCGCTACGTGCCGGGCTTCCTGTTCCGCAGCCTGCGCTTCACCGTGCCATCGGGGGTGACGGTGGCGCTCGCGATCCTCGCGACGACGCTCCTCGGCCGCGCCGCTGGCGCCGACGAGCGCCAGGTGCAGACCGCGGCGGTCATCACGCTCACCGTCTGCGGGCTGTGGGTGCTCGGCATCGCCTGCCGGCCCTTCACGCCCACGCGTGCGGCGATCGTCGCCGTCATGGCCGCGTCGCTCGTGATCGCGGTGCTGCTGCCGCCCACCCGCGACTTCTTCGAGTTCCGGCCGCCGGAGCCCGACCTGCTGCTCGGCTCGATCGGCCTCGGCCTCGTCGCGAGCGTGCTCATCGAGCTGTGGCACCGGCTCGCGCCGAAGCTGCCGCCGGCGATCGTCGCGGATGCGCCGCGGACGGCGGGCGACACGGCCTGAGGGCGCGGCGCGCGTCCAGCCTCGCCGCCTATCGTGCTCGCAGGACCGCCACTCGAGGAGCCGCCATGACCCTGTCCCTCCGCCGCCCCGCGCTCGCGCTGCTCGTCGGCGCCGCCGCAGCCATGCTCACCGTCGGGTGCGTGCCGCAGCCGCCGGCCGCGCCGCCGCAGCCCACCGAGACCCAGGCGCAGCCGGCGCCGAGCGAGTCGCCCGAGGCGACCGAGACCGCGGCGCCGAGCGACACCGCCGCGCCGGCCGAGGGCCCCTACGAGATCACCGCCGAGGGCCAGGACGGCTCGGTCTGGAGCTTCGAGGTGACCGACATCGCCGTCGTCGAGACCGACGCGGCGGGCGACGCGGCGGAGCCGGGCAAGCAGCTCGTCGAGGTGCTCGTGTCGGGCGAGATGCTCGAGGGCGACGAGGCCGACTTCTTCCACGCCTTCCACATCTACATCGTCGACGACGCCACCGGCTCGCAGTACGGCCTCAGCTCCGCATCGAACTACTACGCCGAGGGCGACCTGTTCACCACCGGCACCGAGCCGTCGTTCGTCGACGGCGTCGGCATCTTCCACATCCCCGACACCGTCGAGCTGAACCACGTGCGCGTCACGACCGACCAGGGCGGCGTCTGGGACTTCACCGGCTGACGCCGCCGGGCGCATCCGGGATGATGGGGCGGATGGCTGACGACTTCACCCGCCCCACGTTCTTCTCGAACGACTGGTTCGACCGCGTCGAGGGCGACGTCGACCCCGCGGTGCGGCTGCAGCTGGCGAGCGAGACGGCGCAGGCGCTCCTCGCGCGCGTGCGCAGCGGCGCCGACCCGGGCGTCGTCGAGCGCATCCTGCGCGTCGCGCGCGAGGACGGCATCGACACGGTCGCCGAGCTCTGGTCGCAGGCCCGGCCGCACTCGCTGCCGGGGGCGCTGTGGCGCGTCAACCTGCTGCACGCCCTCGTCACGCAGCGCGCGCCCGAGGCGGCCGCGCTCTACCAGGAGGGGGCGGATGCGCTCCACTCGGCCGCGCCGGTCGTCGCGGGGGTGCCGGCACCGGCGAGCCCCGCGGAGCTCCGGGCGCTCACCGAGACGATCCTCCGCGGCGTCTTCGCCGGGGACTTCGCGCTCGCGCTCGAGCGCGCCGCCGCGTTCGCGACGGTGACGGCCGCCGGGGCCGTCGAGGCCGCCCACCGGGACGAGGCGACGCATCCGGAGCGCGCGGGCGAGCGCACCCGCATGGCGGCGTCGCTCGCCGACATCGCGGGCGACCTGCAGGTCTGCGCGCGCATGTGGCGCTCGGAGAGCCTCGTCTGAGCCGCGGACGCGGCGCGCCTGTGCACAGCCTCAGCGTCGCCGATGAGGATCCGTCATAGGCTGACGGCCGGGTCGGCGCACGGGCGCCGGCGTCCGACCAAGGAGCACGACATGGCACGCCGCACCCTCGCCGCAGCGATCATCCTCACCGCGGGCGCGCTCGCCCTCACCGGCTGCATCCCGCTGCCCCCGGCGGTCCCCGCGGCGCCCACGGCGCCCGTCGAGCCGGGCGACCCCATGCAGCCGACCGAGTCGACCGAGCCCGGCGCGACCGCCGAGCCCGGCACGGGAGGCCAGGTCGCTGGCGAGGAGTTCACCGTCGACGACGGACTCGGCGACGTGTGGACCTTCTCGGTCGTCGCGGTCGAGGCCGACCCGCCCATGGAGTTCGCCGAGCCCGAGCCCGGCACCGCCTTCATCGGCATCGTCATCGACGGCGAGCACCTCGAGGGCAGCGTCGACTTCACCGGCTGCTTCGACATCCTCGTCGTCGGCAGCGACGGCGAGCAGTACGACTGGGCCGACACGATCGGCACCGCGACCGCCGAGGACGACATCTTCTACGCCGACACGCAGTCGTTCACCGGCGCGCGCGCGGCCGTGCAGCTGCCCGAGGGCGTCACGCCCGCGCAGCTGATCTTCCGGTCCGTCTACGGCGAGCCCGACGTGCCCGACACGGTCATCGACGTGCAGTGACCGACCGCTGAGCGGCAGGGTCGCCCGGGTTCCGGGCGCCCCTGCGGCGTTCGCGGGGAGCGCATCCGCCCGCGTGTCACGCCGAGGCTCGCTACCCTGGTGAGGCCGGGCCGCGTCACCCCGGGCTCCAATATTCGCCGCTACGAGCGGCCTTTCCGCCGAGAGGCGTTTCGCGGTCCGGCACTCTCATGCCCGGAACCCTGCGGCCGCGTTCACCCGCTGTTCACCTTCGCGGAGCCTCGTCGCCACCCGGCCTGCCTACCGTGGTCCCTGGCGCGCGATCGTGCGCCCAGTCCCGGGGATCCTCAGCCCCTGCACCGACACTTTCCGAAAGGGAACACTGTGAAGTTCACGAAGCTCGGCCGCGCTGCGGTCGTCGCCGCAGCGGGCGCGCTCCTGCTCTCGTCCTGCGCCGCCAACGAGCCCGCCGCCACCGAGCCGACCGCCGGCGAGACCCCCGCCGCCGAGTCGACCCTCTCGGGCGACCTCGCGGGCGCTGGCGCCTCGTCGATGGGTGCTGCGCAGGAGGCTTGGATCGCGGGCTTCCAGACGGCCAACCCCGACGTCAACGTCACGTACGACCCCGCCGGCTCCGGCGCGGGCCGCGAGCAGTTCATCGCCGGTGGCGTCGGCTTCGCCGGCTCCGACGCGATCCTCGGCGACGACGAGCTCGAGGGGACCTTCGGCGCCTGCGTGCCCGACACGCTCCCGGTCGACCTGCCCGTCTACATCTCCCCGATCGCGGTCATCTTCAACGTCGAGGGCGTCGAGTCGCTCAACATGGACGCCGCGACGATCGCCGGCATCTTCTCCGACCAGATCACGAACTGGAACGACCCGGCCATCGCCGAGCTGAACCCCGACGTGACGCTGCCCGACGCCCCGATCACCGCCGTGCACCGCTCGGACGACTCGGGCACCACCGAGAACTTCACCGAATACCTCGCCGCGACGGCTCCCGACGTCTGGACCGAGGGCGTCTTCGAGACGTGGGCCTACGGCGGCGAGGGCGCCCAGGGCACCTCGGGCGTCGTCGACGCGGTCACGAACGGCACCAACACCATCGGCTACGCCGACGCGTCGCGCGCGGGCGGGCTCGGCACGGTCGCGCTGCAGGTCGGCGAGGAGTTCGTGCCGTTCTCGGCCGAGGCCGCCGCTGCCGCGGTCGACGCGTCGCCGCGCATCGAGGGCCGTCACGAGGGCGACATCGCCGTCGAGCTCGACCGCACGACGACCGAGGCCGGCGTCTACCCGCTCGTGCTCATCTCGTACGCCATCGCCTGCACCGACTACGAGGACGACGCGACCGCCGAGCTCGTGAAGGCGTACCTGTCGTACATCGTCTCGGCCGAGGGACAGTCGGCAGCGGAGGCCAACGCCGGCAACTCGCCGATCTCGGACGCGCTGCGCGACGAGGTCCTGGCTGTGATCGACACCATCCAGTAAGACTGGCATCATCACTCCGTAGCCTTCGGGCTGCACCGTCCGGCCGGGGCGCACGTTCGCCCCGGCCGGATTCCATGCCCTGGTCCGTCCCCGAGCCCGCTGGGAGCCCCATGACCACCGCAGCACCGCCCGCGACGCGCGCAGCCGCGCCGAACCGGCCGGCTGACGTCATCTTCAAGGCGGTCTCCACCACCGCCGGCGTGCTGATCCTCGTCGCCCTCGCGGGCGTCGCGATCTTCCTCGTCGCGCAGGCGGTCCCGGCGCTCATCGGACCGCTCCCCGAGGACGACAGCTTCCTCGCCTGGGTGTGGCCGCTCACGTTCGGCACCCTCTGGTCGGCGTTCCTCGCGATGCTCATGGCGGTGCCCGTCGCGATCGCGATCGCGCTGTTCATCACGCACTTCGCACCGCGCCGGCTCGCGATGGGCCTCGGCTACCTCGTCGACCTGCTCGCCGCCATCCCCTCGGTCATCTACGGGCTGTGGGGCATCGCCGTGCTCGCGCCGTTCCTGCAGCCGTCCTACGCCTGGCTCGCGCAGAACCTCGGCTGGCTGCCGCTGTTCAGCCCGCCCGCCTCGGGCACCGGCCGCACCGTGCTCACCGCATCCATCGTCCTGGCCGTGATGGTGCTGCCCATCATCACCGCGCTCTGCCGCGAGATCTTCCTGCAGACGCCGCGCCTCAACGAGGAGGCGGCGCTCGCGCTCGGCGCGACGCGCTGGGAGATGATCACGATGGCGGTGCTGCCGCACGGGCGCTCCGGCATCATCGCCTCCTCGATCCTCGGCCTCGGCCGGGCGCTCGGCGAGACGATGGCGGTCGCGATGGTGCTCGCCTCCTCCGGCGCCGTCACGTTCGTGCTCGTCGGCTCGCAGAACCCCTCGACGATCGCCGCGAACATCGCGCTGCGGTTCCCCGAGGCGCACGGGCTCACCGTCAACATGCTCATCGGCTCCGGCCTCGTGCTCTTCGCGATCACGCTGATCGTCAACGCCGTCTCGCGCATCATCATCGCGAAGACGACCGTGGACGGAGGGAGGTAGGCCATGACCACCACCACGACCGCTCCCCGCCGCGAGACGTCGAACCCGCTCACCGCGGGCCAACTGCCCGCGTGGGGCCCGTGGGCGCTGCTCGGCGTCGCGGTGCTCATCGGCGCCGCCGTCTCCGGCCTCGTCGCGGGCGCCTCCGGCACCGACTTCAGCATCGTCTCGACCGTCGTCATCGGCTACGTCATCTACCTCGTCGCGATCACCGTCGTCAGCCAGCTCATCGAGGGCGGCCGGAAGGCCACCGACCGGCTCGTCACCGGCGTCGTCGTGGGCGCGTTCGCGCTCGCGCTCGTGCCGCTCGTGTCGCTCATCGTCACCGTGGTCATCAACGGCGCGGCCCGCTTCGACATGACGTTCTTCACCTGGACGATGCGCAACATCGTCGGCGAGGGCGGCGGCGTGCTGCACGCGATCATCGGCACCCTGCTCGTGACGCTCTGGGCGGCGATCATCTCGGTGCCCGTCGGCATCTTCACCGCGATCTACCTCGTCGAGTACGGCAAGGGCGCGCTGTCGAAGGCGATCACCTTCTTCGTCGACGTCATGACCGGCATCCCGTCGATCGTCGCGGGCCTCTTCGCGTACGCGCTCTTCGCGCTCTTCGCGGGCGAGGGCGTGCGCTCGGGCTTCGGCGGCGCGGTCGCGCTCAGCCTGCTGATGATCCCGACCGTCGTGCGCTCCACCGAGGAGATGCTGAAGCTCGTCCCCAACGACCTGCGCGAGGCGTCGCTCGCGCTCGGCGTGCCGAAGTGGCTCACGATCGCCAAGGTCGTGCTGCCCACCGCGCTCGCCGGCATCGTCACGGGCGTGACGCTCGCCATCGCCCGCGTCATCGGCGAGACCGCGCCGCTGCTCATCATCGCCGGCTTCACCACGAACATGAACTACAACGTGTTCGACGGCCGCATGATGACGCTGCCGGTGTTCGCCTACAACCAGTACGTGAGCCCGGGCGTGCAGGAGCAGGCCTACTTCGACCGCGCCTGGACGGCCGCGCTCGTGCTCATCCTCATCGTCATGGTGCTGAACGTGCTGGCGCGCCTCATCGCCCACTTCTTCGCACCGAAGGCCGGAAGGTAATCCCGACATGTCCAAGCGCATCGAAGTCAACGACCTCGACGTCTACTACGGCAGCTTCAAGGCGGTGGAGGGCGTCTCGGTCGAGATCGAGCCCCGCAGCGTGACCGCGTTCATCGGGCCCTCCGGCTGCGGCAAGTCGACCGTGCTCCGCACGCTCAACCGCATGCACGAGGTCATCGCGGGGGCGTGGGTCGACGGCGAGGTGCTGCTCGACGGCGCCAACCTCTACGGCCCGGGCGTCGACCCGGTCAACGTGCGCCGCCAGATCGGCATGGTCTTCCAGCGCCCGAACCCGTTCCCGACGATGTCGATCCGCGAGAACGTGCTCGCCGGCGTGCTGCTCAACAACCGCCGCATGTCGAGGAGCGACCAGGACGACCTGGTGGAGCGCTCGCTGCGGGGCGCCAACCTCTGGAACGAGGTGAAGGACCGCCTCAACATCCCGGGCTCGGGCCTCTCCGGCGGCCAGCAGCAGCGCCTGTGCATCGCGCGCGCGATCGCGGTCAGCCCCGACGTGCTGCTGATGGACGAGCCGTGCTCGGCGCTCGACCCGATCTCGACGCTCGCGATCGAGGACCTCATCGAGGAGCTCAAGCAGGAGTACACGATCGTGATCGTGACCCACAACATGCAGCAGGCGAGCCGCGTCTCCGACAAGACCGCCTTCTTCAACATCGCGGGGACCGGCAAGCCGGGCAAGCTCATCGAGTTCGGCGAGACCACGAAGATGTTCTCGAACCCGTCCGTGCAGGCCACGGAGGACTACGTCTCGGGCCGCTTCGGCTGATCCGCCGCCGTCGGTCGAGCGGCCCTCCTGCCCCACTCCCGTTGGTCGAGTAGGCCGCGCAGCGGCCGTATCGAGACCACCACCCTCCGTTGGTCGAGTAGGCCGCGCAGCGGCCGTATCGAGACCCCCCGCCCCGTTGGTCGAGTAGGCCGCGAAGCGGCCGTATCGAGACCGGCGCGGGTTCGTCTCGATACGGCGCCTGCGGCGCCTACTCGACGAGCGGGGTGGGGACGGCGCCTGCGGCGCCTACTCGACGAGCGGAGGGTGCGGCGCCTACTCGACGCGCGGAGGAGGCGGCCCCTCCGCCCGCCCTCCCGCCCGCCGGCGCTCGCGGTAGCCCTCCCAGTCGCGCTTCTTCGCGCCCGCGGAGATCGCTGCGAAGTCGCCCCGGATCAGCGCCTCGCGCTTGGCCCTGCTCCAGCCCTGCAGCTGCTTCTCGAGCGCGAAGCACGCTGCGATGGAGTCGTCGAAGTGCGCGAACACCAGCTCGACCGGGCGTCGCCGCTTCGTGTACGCAGCACCCTCACCGCGCTGGTGCTGGTCGAGGCGGCGCTCGACGTCCCAGGTGCTGCCGACGTAGGTGGAGCCGTCGCTGCAGCGGAGGATGTAGACCCAGGGCATGCGGGTCATCGTGCGGCTCTGGCGGTGGCGCGGGGGTGCGGATGCGTCGGGGCTGTGGAGAAAGTGCGGTTCCGGTTCGTCTCGATACGGCGCCTGCGGCGCCTACTCGACGAGCGGGGGTCAGCGCTCGGGGGAGCAGTGCGTCTCGAGCGCCACGAGCGCGGGCTCGTCGCCGGCGCTCACGTGCAGCACGGTGAACTCGGCCGTGTGCAGCATCGACGCGCGGTGCGTGCGCTCCGACTCCAGCGCATCCGTCGCGTGCACGACCGCGGTCACGATCTCGGGGATGATCGGCGCGTGCGAGCAGAGCACCGTGCCGCGCCGCTTGCGCACCGCCTTGCCGATGCGCCGCGCGAGCGCATCGCGCGGGTCGACGGGCGACTCCTGGCTGATGTCGGCCGTCGCCTTGGGCTCGAGCCCCGTGAGCGCCGCGAGCGGCTCGACGGTCTGCCGGCAGCGCACGGCGTCGGAGGTGACGATGCGCTCCGGGCCGAAGGCGGCGATGCCGGGCGCGATCGACCGCGACTGCCGCTCGCCCCGCTCCGTGAGCGTGCGCGACGCATCCGCCCCCTCCCAGGAGAACGGGCTCGCCGCCTTCGCGTGCCGCAGCGCGACGATCGGGAACGTGCGCTCGTGGCCGCGCTCGAGGCGCTCCTCGAACCGCTCGATGATCGCGACGTCGTGCTGGTAGCTGCAGCGCGCCTTCGCGTCGGCGATCGGCAGCCACTCGAGCTCGAGGATCTCGTCGTTCGGCGCGAACGCCGACGCCGCGACGGTCGCCTCGTCGACGGCCGCCTGCCAGTAGTAGACGACCTTGTCGCGGCCGTCGGGCAGCCGGTACTCGCTGTGGCCGAGCGGCGCGCCGAGCACGATCGCGAGGCCGGTCTCCTCCTCCATCTCGCGCGCCGCGCACTCGGGCAGCGTCTCGCCCGGGTCGAGCTTGCCCTTCGGCAGCGAGTGGTCGCGGTGCTGCGTGCGCTCGACGAGCAGCACGAGCACCTCGCCGTCGACGCGCCGCCAGAGCACGGCGCCGGCGGCGAGCACCGGCGTCGCGGGCACGTCGGTCACCGGTTCGTCCGCTTCCGGCGCTGGATCTGGATCATGCGGTCGCGGTGCAGGTCGTCGAGCGGGGCGCCGTCCTCGGTGTAGAAGCGGCGCGTCCACGTGCCGTCCGACTCGGCGATCCACGCGGCGGTCTGGGGCGACATCGCCTTGTCGAAGTGCTGCGAGATGTCGCGCATGTGCTCGCTCGAGGTGAGCTGGATGAGTGTCTCGACGCGGCGGTCGAGGTTGCGGTGCATCATGTCGGCCGAGCCGATGAAGACCTCCTCGCTGCCGTCGTTCCAGAACGCGAACACGCGCGAGTGCTCGAGGTAGCGGCCGACGATCGAGCGGACGGTGATGTTCTCGCTCAGCCCCGGCACGCCGGGCTTGATCGAGCAGATGCCGCGCACCCAGATCTGCACCTCGACGCCCGCGCGGCTCGCGCGGTAGAGCGCGTCGATGACCTGCTCGTCGACGATGGAGTTGAGCTTGAGGCGGATGCGCGCGGTGCGGCCCGCGGTGGCGGCGGCGGTCTCGCGCTCGATGCGCTGCAGCAGTCCCTTCCGCAGGTGCCGGGGCGCGACGAGCAGCCGCTGGAACGACTTCTCCTTCGCGTAGCCCGAGAGCTCGTTGAACAGCCGCGTGATGTCGCGGCCGACCTGGTCGTTGTCGGTGAAGAGCCCGAAGTCCTCGTAGATGCGGCTCGTCTTCGGGTTGTAGTTGCCGGTGCCGATGTGGCAGTAGTGCCGCAGCCGGCCGTTCTCGCGCCGCACGATCATCATGAGCTTGCAGTGCGTCTTGAGCCCGACGATGCCGTAGACGACGTGCACGCCGGCGCGCTCGAGCTGGCGCGCCCAGCGGATGTTGGCCTGCTCGTCGAAGCGCGCCTTCACCTCGACGAGCGCGAGCACCTGCTTGCCGGCGGCGGCCGCGCGGATGAGCGCCGCGACGACGGGGGAGTCGCCGGAGGTGCGGTAGAGCGTCTGCTTGATCGCGAGCACGTCGGGGTCGTCGGCCGCCTGCTCGAGCAGCGCCTGCACGCTCGTCGCGAACGACTCGTACGGGTGGTGCACGAGCACGTCCTTGCGCGTGATCGCCTGGAAGAGGTCGGGCTGGTCGTCCTGCTCGCCGGGCAGGAACGAGGGCGCGGTGACGGGCACGCGCTTCGTGTAGTGCAGGTCTGGCCGGTCGATGCCGGCGAGCTGGAACAGGCCGCTGAGGTCGAGCAGCCCGGGCAGCCGGTACACCTCGCGGTCGGTGATGCCCAGCTCGTCGACGAGCAGGTCGAGCGTGTCGTCGTCCATGTCCTCGGCGACCTCGAGGCGGATGGGCGGGCCGAACTTGCGGCGCGAGAGCTCGTGCTCGAGCGCCTTGATGAGGTTCTCGGTGTCGTCCTCGTCGATCGTGACGTCCTCGTTGCGGGTGACGCGGAAGACGTGGTGCTCGACGATCTCCATGCCCGAGAAGACCTCGTCGAGGTTGTTGGCGATGAGCTCCTCGAGCGGCAGGAAGCGCTGCGAGCCGTCGCCGCCGCGCGACAGCTCGACGAAGCGGGGCAGCACCGCGGGCACCTTGAGGCGCGCGAACTGCTCCTCCTCCTCGTCGGGCACGCGGACGCGCACCGCGAGGTTGAGCGAGAGCCCCGAGATGTAGGGGAACGGATGCGCCGGGTCGACCGCGAGGGGCATGAGGACGGGGAAGATCTCGGCCTCGAAGCGCGCCGACATGGCCTCGCGCTCGACGTCGCTCAGCTGCCCCCACGTGACGATGCTGACGCCAGCCGCCTCGAGCTCCGGCGCGAACGACTGCTGCGCCGCGCGCGCGTGCCGCTGCTGCAGCTCGTGCGCGCGGTGCACGATCTGGTCGAGCAGCTCGTGCGGGGCGATGCCGACGTTCGTGGGCACGGCGAGACCGGTCGTGATGCGGCGCTTCAGCCCCGCGACCCGCACCATGAAGAACTCGTCGAGGTTGGAGGCGAAGATCGCCAGGAAGTTGGCGCGCTCGAGCAGCGGCACGCGCGGGTCCTCGCCCAGCTCGAGCACGCGCTCGTTGAAGGCGAGCCATGACAGCTCGCGGTCGAGGAAGCGGTCGGCGGGCAGCCCGTCGTCGGTGGGCGTGCCCTGCATCTCGGCCGACCAGCTCGACTCGTCGTCGTAGTCGTCGAAGTCGGCCTCGTTGGCGTCGTGGAAGCTCTGCTCCTCCTCGAGCGAGCGGGTGCGGCGCTCGAGGGGCGGCTCGTCGGTCGCGGGGGCCGAGCCGGGGGCGGTGACGTCAGTCATGCCGCCATTGTGTCAACGCTGGGTGAACGCCGCGCGGTGCCAGCGCACGTCGATGGCCCACTGGTCGAAGCCGGCCCGGCGGTAGAGCGCGAGGGCCGCGGCGTTCTCGCCCTCGACGTAGAGGTGGGCGGTGCCGGCCCCCATCGCCCGCATGCGCGCGAACGCGGCCTCGAGCATCCGCGCCCCGAGCCCCGCGCCCTGGCGCGCGGGCGAGACGCCGAGCACGTACAGCTCGGCGACGTCGCCGTCGGGCTTGACCCACGCGAACGCGTCGAGGCCCTGCTCGCCGGGCGCGACGACGAGGTTCGCGTCGTCGTGCCACGGCTCGGCCATGCGCGCGGCGAGGTCGTCGGCCGACATGCGGCCCTGCTCGGGGTGGTCGGCGAAGGCGGCGGCGTTGAGCGCGAGGAGGGCGGATGCGTCGGCGGGCTCGAAGGGCCGCACCCCGTCGGGCAGGCGGTCGGCCCCGGCCGGCACGGGCGCGCGCAGCTGCAGGAGCGTGCGCACCTGCGTCATCCCGAGCCGCTCGGCGATGGCGCGCGCGCCGGGCAGGTCGCCGTGCGCCCACGCGTCGAAGCCGTCGAGCTCGGCGGCGACCCGCTCGGCGAGCGCACGGCCGAGGCCTCGGCGGCGCAGCTCGGGCGCGACGGCGAGCTCGACCTCGCGCTCGGCGTCGCTCACGACCGCGAGCGCGCCGGCCTCGCCGATCACGCGCCGCTCGCCGCGCTCGAGCTCGACGAGCGCCTGGTCGTTGAACGGCCGGCTGCCGTCGTGCGCCGCGCACGCGTCGGCGAGGGACCGCGCCTCGACGATCACTCGTCCACCAGCTCGAACCGGTAGCCGACGCCGCGCACGGTGCCGATGACGCTCTCGAGGTCGCCGAGCTTCGCGCGCAGCCGCCGCACGTGCACGTCGACGGTGCGGGTGCCGCCGAAGTAGTCGTAGCCCCACACCTCGCTCAGCAGCTGCTCGCGGGTGAAGACGCGCGCCGGGTGCGAGGCGAGGAACCGCAGCAGCTCGAACTCCTTGTAGGTGAGGTCGATCGGCTTGCCGTCGACCTTCGCCTGGTAGCTGGCCTCGTCGATCGAGAGCCCGCTCGTGACGATGGGGCCGGCCTTGTGGCGGCGCGAGGAGGCGAGGCGGATGCGCGCCTCGAGCTCGGCGGGACCGGCGGAGTCGAGCACGATGTCGTCGACGCCCCAGTCGGCGGTGACGGCCGTGAAGCCGCCCTCCGACAGCACGAGCAGCACGGGCGTCGAGTCGCCGTCGAGGAGGCGGCAGATCGCCTTCGCGGCGGCCAGCTCGACCGCGCCGTCGACGATGGTGAGGTCGGCGTCGGGGGCGTGCGCGACGGCGGCCGCGGTGCCAGGGAGCGTGGTGACGCGATGCTCGAGGAGCTCGATGCTCGGCAGCACGCCCTGGTCGCGGCGGGTGAAGATCACGACGTGCGCCATCCAGCCTCCTGCCAGCACGATCCTACCCAGCGCCGCGTGCGGCCTGCGCCGCCGCCCGACCTGCGACACAATGAGCGGCATGACGTGGCGATGGGCGAGCGTGTGGCCGGTGTGGCTGCTCGCTGCCGTGGGCGCCGTGCTCGTGGCACTGCTGCAGCCCGACGACGGCATCGTCTGGCTGCCGATCGTGCTGGGCGTGTGCACGCTCACCGCGTTCGCGATCCAGCTCGGCGGACCGACGGTGCCGGGCCTCGTCGACCGGCTCGCGGCGGCCGTCTTCGGCTCGGTCGTGGTGCTGGCGCTCGCGAGCGCGATCCTGGTGCCGCTCACGGCGCTGTAGGCCGGGCGGCCGCCGGGGGAGGGCTAGGATCGACGCATGGCAGGAATCCCCGTCGTCGCCCTCGAGATCTTCTTCCTCGGTCTGCTCGGCCTTGCGATGGTCGCGATCCTCGGCGTCTCGTTCGTCGTGATCCGCAACCTCTTCAAGGGCCAGCGCTAGCCGGTGCTCGAGCTCGATCCCACGCTCCCGGCGGAGCTCGGCCCGCTGCAGTGGCTGATCGGCAGCTGGGAGGGCACGGGCGTGCTCTCCTTCCCGGTCGGCGACCGCACCGTCGAGCGCGAGTTCGGGCAGCGCGTCTCGTTCGCCCACCACGGCCACCCCTACCTCGCGTACGAGGCGTACGCCTGGATCCTCGACGACCAGCTGACGCCGCTCGCGGCCGAGACGGGCTTCTGGCGGCTCGCCCGGCCCGCGGCCGACGCCGACGCCGGCCCCGGCATGCTGCCGCCCGAGGGCGCCCCGGCCTACGACTCCGCCGAGGCGGTCGAGGCCCTGCGCCGCCCCGACGGCGCCTTCGACCTGCAGGCCCTCATCGCGCATCCGGCCGGCGTCGCCGAGCTCTACCTCGGCACGATCGACGGCCCGCGCATCGACCTCGCGACCGACGCGGTGCTGCGCGGCGCGGGCGCGAAGGAGCACACCGCCTCCACCCGCATGCTCGGCCTCGTCGACCAGCACCTGCTGTGGGCGTGGGATCTCGCGGCGCTCGGCCAGGGGCTCGAGAGCCACGCCTCGGCGAGGCTCGCCCGGGTCACGCCGAGCGAGGCGAACGAGGGCCGATGAGCGCCGCCGCGCTCACCGCCGCGATCCCGGGCGCCGTGCTCGACGAGGCCTCGGGACTGCCGCTGCACGTCGGCAACCCGATGGCCGAGCAGCGCCGGCTGCGGCAGGGCGCGCTCGTGCTGCTGCCGCGCGACGTGCTGCGCATGAGCGGCCCCGACACGCTCCCGTGGCTCGACTCGATCACGAGCCAGGCGCTCACGGCGCTCGCGCCGGGCGACTCGGCCGAGACGCTCGTGCTCTCGCCCGAGGGGCGCATCGAGCACGCGCTGCGGCTGCGGTGGACGGGCGACGAGCTCTGGATCCTCGTCGACGCCGGCACCGGCGACGCGCTCGAGGCGTGGCTGACGCGGATGCGCTTCTTCAAGCAGGTCGAGATCGACCGGCCCGAGGTCGTGGTCGTCGGCACCGCGGGCGAGCCGGCCGCCGACCTCGCCTGGATCGACGGCTGGCCCGAGGTCGCGCCCGGCGGCGTGCGCTACGGCGAGCCGACGGGGGAGCCGTGGCGCTGGTCGGAGGCGATCCTCGCACCCGACGAGGCCGCCGCGCTCGACCCGGCGCGCTTCGTCGGCACGCTCGCCGCCGACGCGCTGCGCATCGCCGCCGGCCGCCCGGCGCTCGCCGAGGTCGACGAGCGGTCGATCCCGCACGAGCTCGACTGGCTCACGACCGCGGTGCACCTGCAGAAGGGCTGCTACCGCGGGCAGGAGACGGTCGCGAAGGTGCACAACCTCGGCGCCCCGCCGCGCCGCGTGGTGCTGCTGCACCTCGACGGCTCCGAGAACGCGCCGGTGGCGGCGGGGGATGCGGTGGTGCGGCCGGGCGAGGATGCCGCAGAGGTCGGCACGGTCACCTCGGCCGCGATGCACGACGAGCTCGGCCCGATCGCCCTCGCGGTGGTCAAGCGCGGCGCGCCCGCCGACGAGGACCTCGCGGTGCGCACGGCCGACGGCGTGCTCGTCGCCGCCGCCCAGCAGGTGCTCGTGCCGCCGACGGCGGGCCACGCGCACCGGCCGCCGCGCCTGCCGCGGCTCGGCGCGGTGCGCCGGCCGGCGCCGCCGGCGTAGCGCGCGCGGCTCACGCTCGCGGCGCGACCGCCTCCCACGCGACCGTCAGCTCGCCGAGCCGCCACCTCGCCGCCGTGCCGAGCACCGGCCAGCCGGTGTCGCGCATCCGCCGCACCGTCGCCTGCCAGCGCTGCACCGCGCCGAAGTCGGCGAGCGGCGCATGCGACGCCCACGCGCGGTCGAGCTCGGCGAGCAGCGCGTGCACGCGCTCGCCCGGCACGTTGCGGTGGATGAGCGCCTTCGGCAGCCGCTCGGCGACCACCGACGGCGCCTCCATCGCGTCGGAGCCGAGCTCGTCGACCTTGAGCGCGATCGTGAGCGAGCGGGGGCCGGCGGCGTCGAGCGCCACCCAGGAGCACACCCGGCCGACCTCGTTCGAGGTGCCCTCGACGAGCAGCCCGCCCGGCGCGAGCCGCCGGAGCATCGTCGCCCAGTGGCCGGCGACCTCGTGCTCGTCGTACTGCCGCAGCACGTTCATCGCGCGGATCACGTGCGGCGGCCGCGGCGCGGGCACCTCGAAGCCGCCGAGCGCGAACGACACCCGCGCGTCCGCCGCGATCGCGCGGCCGTACCGCGTCGGGCCCGCCTCGCGGGCCGCGGCGAGCTCGGCGGTCGCGAGGGCGACGCGCTCCGGGTCGATCTCGAGCCCCAGCACCTCGAGGGTCGGGTTGCCGCGCGCGAGCCGCTCGTGCAGCTCGAGGCTCGTGGTGGCGCTCGCCCCGTAGCCGAGGTCGACGACGAGGCAGCCGGGCACGCGCGCGGCCGGCTGCGCGGCGATCCAGCGGTCGACGCGGCGCAGCCGGTTCACCCCGGTCGTGCCGCGCGTGATGCGCCCAGTCGGCTTCGCCACGCCTCCATCCTCCCGTGCGCGGCCGCGCTAGGGTTGCCGCATGGATGCGTGGCGGCGCGCGATCGCGCACGTCGCGGCTCGCTCGGTCGGCGGGCCGCTCCCCGATGACGCTCGCATCACCGTGCACTTCCACCCGGACCGGCTCCTCGGCGGGCGCTCGGTGATCGAGCGCCTCGCGGCCGGCGGCGCCTACCGCTCCCAGTTCGTCACCGGCATCTCGAACGGCGGGCTGACGGCCCATCCCGGCGGCGACCGCTGGCGCTGGGAGTCGCGCATGTTCGGCGGCGCCTACGACGACGCCGGTCCCGAGGAGCGCCCCGTGTACGGAGCCGTCGAGCACCGCCGCGGCGCCACCGGCGGCGCCATCCGCTTCGGCTCGAGCTGGCTCGAGGTCCGCCCTGAGGCGTGGGACCGCGTCACGCTCTGCTGGCCCGACAGCGTGCTCGAGCCGGAGCGCTTCGGCACGCCGGCGCGGGCGGGCGACCTCCTGGCGATGGCGGATGCGACGGCGGCCGACCCGCTGGACGACTACGTGGAGGCGCACCTGCACGGCGGCCTCGTCGTCGCGCGCGATGCGGCGCGGCTCGTGCTCGACCCGTCGTACCGCGGCACCGCGGTCGAGGCGGAGGCGGCGCGGCTCGCGGTGCCCGTCGCATGGCACGCCGGCCTCGTGCTCGAGGTCGACCGGCTCGAGTCGCTGGAGGCGTACCGCGGGATGGACACGCTCGGCCTCGCGCTCGAGCTCGCGGACGGCGGAGCGCTCGTCGCCCGCACGCTCGGCGACGCGGCGGCGCGCGGCGAGCACGACCCGCAGGCGCTCAAGCGCGTCTGGCACCTCATTGCCCGCTTCGGCCGGCCGGCGGGCTCGGCACCCGCCTAGCGACAGCGTGCCGACGCGCCTCGCGTCACTCCAGCCGGTCGAGGATGCCCTGCATCTGCGCGATCTCCTCCCGCTGCGCCTCGACGATGCTGTCGCACAGGGCGACGACCTCGGGGTCGCTGAGGTCGGCCTCCTGGCAGACGAGGATCGCCCGCGAGTGGTGGGGGATCATCGACTCCAGGAAGGCGCGGTCGCCGACGAAGGCCTCGCTGCGGCCGAGCGCGAACGCCCCGACGAGCAGCGCCGCGAAGCCGATGAGCAGCGCGACGTTGGCCTTCGTGCTGCGGAACATCGACCACATGCCGACGAGCATCAGGATGCCCATCGCGGCCACCATGATGAGCGCCATGTAGAAGTTGCTGAGGTTCAGGATGAAGTGGCCCGGCTCGCGCACCATCGACATCGAGAGCACCCACATGAGCCCGAGGCTCAGCAGGAGCATGATGCCGAACTTCACGTACATGCGGGCGGGGCTGCCGTGGCCGGATGCGCCGTGGCGGGACTGGTCGTGATGGTGGGACATGCGGTCCTCCTCGAGGGATCGGCGGTGGACGGTTCGGTTCGTCGTGCGCGGGAGTCGCGCGGCGTGCGGGGACGGCTCGGAGGCCGCCCCCGCCCTGGGTCACAGCTCGGTGAGCAGCTGCCGCATCTCGGCGATCTCGGCGGTCTGGTCGTCGAGCATGCGCTGGGCGAGCTCGCCCACGGCGTCGGCGCGACCCATGCTCAGCTGCGCCTCGGCCATCATGATCGCGCCCTCGTGGTGCACGATCATCTGCTCGAGGAACAGGCGCGACGCCTCGGCGCCGTCGGCGGCCTCGAGCGCCTCCATGTCGTCCTCGGACATCATCATGCCGCCGCCGGTGCCCATGCCGTGGCCGCCGTGGCCGCCGGAGGCGTCCACCTCGTAGCCCCACTCCTCGAGCAGGGCGGTCATCTCCTCGATCTCGGGCTGCTGCGCGGCCCGGATCCGCTCCGCCAGGTCGGCGACGCGCTCGTCGACGTCGTCCTTCGCGAGCACGATCTCGCTCATGTCGATGGCCTGCTGGTGGTGGGGGATCATGTTCTCGAGGAACGTCACGTCGTGCTGGTTGCCCTCCGACGCATCCGCCCCGCTCGTGGCGGCGGGCGCGGTCTCGGCGGCGGTGGGGGTCGAGGCGGGCTCGGCGTCGGGGCTGCTGCTGCAGCCGGTCAGCACGAGCGCGGTCGTGAGCGCGCTGAGCAGCAGCGCGCGAGTGGTCGTCTTCATCGGGGTTCTCTCTCGGTCGATCGGATGCGGTGGGCTCGGTGCGCGCCGCGGCGATGCCGCAGCGCGCGCGGGCGCCATCAGGTCCGACTGATCGAGAGCTCGACGAGGGTGAGGGCGGGCACCGGGCGCCGCGGCGGCGCGCGCTCGGCGAGGACGCCGCGGGGGAGCCGCAGGAGCGTCGCCGCGACGGAGGGCCGCACGACGAGGACGAGCGCGAGCAGCGCGAGCACGCAGCCCGCGGCCATCGCGGCGAGGCCCTCGCACCCGTCGTCGCTGCAGTCGAGGGCGGCGAGCAGCCCGGCCGGCTCGGCCGGCGCTGCGGCCGGCATCGCGTGCCCGGCGTGGTCGCCGTGGGCGGCGGCCGCAGCGGGTGCGGCGTGCCCGTCGGGGGCGGCGGCCTGCGCGATGCCCGCCTCGTGGGCGGCGTGCCCGCCGCCGGAGAGCGTGTGCATCGCGAGCAGCCCCACGAGGATCGCGGTGACGGCGAGCAGCGCGAGCAGCAGCCGCCGCGGGGCCAGCGGCCCTCGCGGAGCGAGCCTGCGCAGCGCTTCCATCGCGTCCCCTCCGTCGGCGTCGATGCTACCCCGGCCGCGCAGCCGGGCCCCAGGCGCCGCCGCCGACGGGGGCCGCTGCGCCCGACGGGGGCGGGCGCGCCGGCCCCGCTCGGGCGCAGCCGCCCCAGCGGCCGCACCCGGCTCCGGCACGCGCTCGCGGGCTAGGCTGGCGGCATGACCGAGCGCACCCTCATCCTGCTCCGCCACGGCCAGTCGACGTGGAACGAGAGCAACCAGTTCACCGGTTGGGTCGACGTGCCGCTGACGCCGAAGGGCGAGGCGGAGGCGAAGCGCGGCGGCGAGCTGCTGCGCGAGCACGGCGTGCTGCCCGACGTGCTCTACACGTCGCTGCTCACCCGCGCGATCAAGACCGCCAACATCGCGCTCGACGCGGCCGAGCGCGACTGGATCCCCGTGCACCGCTCGTGGCGGCTCAACGAGCGCCACTACGGCGACCTGCAGGGCAAGGACAAGGCCGAGACGCTCGAGCAGTACGGCGAGGAGCAGTTCATGCTCTGGCGCCGCTCGTTCGACACCCCGCCGCCGCCCATCGCCGACGACAACCCGTACTCGCAGGCCGACGACCCGCGCTACGCCGACATCGACGGGGAGGTGCCGAAGACGGAGTGCCTGAAGGACGTCATCGAGCGCTTCCTGCCCTACTGGGAGTCGACGATCACGAAGGACCTCGACGCGGGCCGCACCGTGCTCGTCACCGCGCACGGCAACTCGCTGCGCGCGCTCGTGAAGCACCTCGACGGCATCTCCGACGACGACATCGCGGCCCTCAACATCCCCACCGGCATCCCGCTCGTCTACCGCCTCGGCGACGACAACATGCCGCTCGGGCCGGGGGAGTACCTCGACCCGGAGGCCGCCGCCGCTGGTGCCGCCGCCGTGGCGAGCCAGGGCAAGCACTGACCTCGCGCTGACGCGAGCACGCGAAGAGGGCCCCGCGATCGCGGGGCCCTCTCGTCGTGCGGGGCGGCTCAGCCGAGGTCGGCGGGCTGCACCGGCTCCGGCGACAGCGCCGCGTGCGCATCCTCGTCGCCCACCCAGTCGCCGGTCGCGAGGTACTTGACCTTCTTGGCGATGCCGACCGCGTGGTCGGCGAAGCGCTCGTGGTAGCGGCTCGCGAGCGTCGCGTCGACGGTCGTGTGCGCTGCGCCCTGCCACTCGGTGCCGAGCACGTGCGAGAAGACGTCGCGGTGCAGCTGGTCGACGTGCTCGTCCGAGGCCTCGATGCGCTCGGCGATCGAGAGGTCCTGGGTCGCGAGCAGGTCGCGCAGCAGCTTGGCGATCTCGATGTCGCTCGCGCCCATCTCGGCGAAGGTCGGCTGCAGCGACTCGGGCACCACCTGCATCGGGAAGCGGTAGCGCGCGAGCATCGCGATGTGCCGGGCGAGGTCGCCCATGCGCTCGAGCGACGCCGAGATGCGCAGCGCCGAGACCACGATGCGCAGGTCGCGGGCGACCGGCGACTGGCGGGCGATGATGTCGATCGCGAGCTCGTCGAGGGCGGACGCCTTGTCGTCGATGAGCGGGTCGGCGGCGATCACCTGCTCGGCGAGCTGCACGTTCGAGTCGCCGAACGCCCGCACCGCCGCCTCGATCGAGACGATGACGTGGTTGGCGATGTCGACGAGGCGGTCCTGCACCTCGGCGAGCTCCTGCTGGAAGACGTCGCGCATTGCTCCTGCTCCTTGCTGTGCCGCCCACTGCGTCGCAGCACGGGCATGGTCGGACACCGAGTGTTTCGTCGCCAGATTACCGGGGGGTGTCCGCAGTCTGAACCCCAGGGGGGTACATCGCGCGCCACTACGCTGGCGGGGTGGACGCCTCCTGGTACGTGCTCCTCGCGCTCCTGCTGGGCTTCGCGATCGGAGCGGCCTCGGTGCATCTGCTCGGCGTGGCCGCGCAGCGCGGCCGCCGGGTGATGGCGATCGCGAGCGAGCCGGTGCCCGACGGCATCGCCGCGATGGTGCACGTGCTCGAGTCGGCGGGCATCGTCATGGACGGCTCGAGCCAGGTCATCCTCTCCTCCCCGGGCGCCGTCGCGCTCGACCTCGTCGACGGGCGCGCGCTGCGCTCGCCCGAGATCCTCGCCGCGGTGCGGCGCGTGTGGCGCACCGGCGAGGCCGAGGTGCTCGACCTCGTGCACCGCCGCGGCCGCATCGGCACGGGCACCGAGATGCACCTGCGCGTGCGCGTCGCGCCGCTCGGCAACCGCTTCATGCTCGTGCTCGCCGCCGACCGCACCGAGGAGCTGCGGCTCGCGGGCGTGCGGCGCGACTTCGTCGCCAACATCAGCCACGAGCTGAAGACCCCCATCGGCGCCGTCGCGGTGCTCGCCGAGGCGATCGAGGCGGCCGCCGAGGATCCCGCCCGCGTGCGCGCCTTCGCCGGCCGCATGCAGCTCGAGGCCGACCGGCTCGCGCGCATGTCGAAGGAGCTCATCGACCTGTCGCGCATCGAGGCCGCCGACCCCCTCGCGCACGCGGAGCGCGTCTCGATCAGCCGCATCGTCGACGTCGCGATCGACCGCAACAAGGTGCAGGCGGCGGCGAAGCGGATGCGCATCATCCCGCGGGTGCTCGACGAGGCGGAGGTGCTGGGCTCGGAGGAGCTCGTCACGATGGCCGTGCAGAACCTCGTCGCGAACGCCGTGCAGTACTCGCCCGAGGCGACGCACGTCGGCGTCGGCGTGCGCGTCGCCGACGGCATCGTCGAGATCGCGGTGACCGACAAGGGCGTCGGCATCGCGCCGGAGGAGCAGGAGCGGGTCTTCGAGCGGTTCTACCGCGTCGACCCCGCGCGCAGCCGGGTGACCGGCGGCACCGGCCTCGGCCTCAGTATCGTGAAGCACGTCGCCGCCAGCCACGGCGGCGAGATCACGCTCTGGTCGCGCCCCGGTCAGGGCTCGACCTTCACCCTGCGGCTGCCGGTCGCCGGCGCCCCCGCGAAGGAGACTGCATGACGCGCATCCTGATCGTCGAGGACGAGCACGCGCTCGCCGAGCCCCTGTCGTACCTGCTCGAGCTCGAGGGCTACGAGACGGCGCACGCCGACGACGGCGACCGCGCGGTGCAGATGTACGAGCAGGACGGCGCCGACCTCATCCTCCTCGACCTGATGCTCCCCGGTCGCAGCGGCACCGAGGTGTGCCGGCACATCCGCCGCACCTCGCAGGTGCCGATCATCATGGTCACCGCGAAGGACAGCGAGGTCGACACGATCGTGGGGCTCGAGCTGGGGGCCGACGACTACGTGACGAAGCCGTACTCGTCCCGCGAGCTCGTCGCGCGCATCCGTGCCGTGCTCCGCCGCCGCGCGGCCGAGGAGGAGGACGACGACTCGGTGGTCGAGGTCGGCCCCGTGCGCCTCGACGCCGACAGCCACACCGTCACCGTCGGCGGCGCCGAGGTGGCGATGCCGCTGCGCGAGTTCGAGCTGCTCGAGTACCTGATGCGCAACGCCGGGCGCGTGCTGACGCGCGGCCAGCTCATCGACCGGGTGTGGGGGAGCGACTACTTCGGCGACACGAAGACGCTCGACGTGCACATCAAGCGGCTGCGGGCGAAGATCGAGGACGACCCCTCGAACCCGACCCGCGTGGTCACGCTGCGGGGGCTCGGCTACCGCTTCGAGCGGTAGCCCGCCTCACTCGCCCGCGACGGGCGCGAAGTCGGCGTAGTCGGGGAACTCGGTCGAGAAGACCTGCACGCCCACGCCCGCAGGCTCGGCGCCGTCGGCCTGGAACGAGACGTTCCGCTGCGCGCCGAACTCGATGTCGCCGCCCGCCTCGAAGACGAGCTGCTGCTCCGGGAAGCCGTAGGTGGTGACGCCGCTCGGGATGCGCACCTGCTGCGCCTCGTCGTCGACGCGCACCTCGACGAAGGTGGCCTCGCCGTCGTTGGTGAAGGTGACGGCGAGGTTGAGCGCGTCGCCCTCGGGCTCGCCGATGAGCATGGCGTTGTGGAACTCGACCGTGCCGGTCTGGCCCGAGATGCCGTCGGAAGCGTCGTACTGGATCGTCGTCGCCTGCGGCGTGAGGATGTTGCAGCCGGTCGCGGCGAGCGCGACGACGACGGCTGCGGCTGCTGCGGCGAGGGAGCGGTGACGCACGGGGACCCTTTCGACGAGGCCGGCAGCGCTGCTTCGGATGCGCCGCCGGTCGGGCTTCACTCTAGTACGCCGCCCGCCGCGACGGGCGTCGGGGCGACCGGTCGACGCGGGCCAGGAGCCAGCGCGGAGCGCGATCCAACCACCCTCGGGTACGCGCTCGCGAGCGACACGCTGTGATAAAATCAAGGTTCTGGCTATGACGAGGAGCATTCGATGAACTTTGAGGTCGGAGAGACGGTCGTCTACCCCCACCACGGCGCCGCGACGATCACCGAGGTCAAGGTCCGCAAGATCAAGGGCGTCGAGACGACCTACCTCAAGCTCAACGTCGCACAGGGCGGGCTGACGATCGAGGTCCCCGCGCAGAACGTCGACATGGTGGGCGTGCGCGACGTGATCGGCGAGGAGGGCCTCGGCCGCGTGTTCGAGGTGCTGCGCGCCGACTTCACCGAGGAGCCGACCAACTGGGCCCGCCGCTACAAGGCGAACGTCGAGAAGCTCGCCTCGGGCGACGTGATCAAGGTGAGCGAGGTCGTGCGCGACCTGTCGCGCCGCGACCAGGACCGCGGCCTGTCGGCGGGCGAGAAGCGCATGCTCGCGAAGGCGCGCCAGATCCTCGTGTCCGAGCTGGCGCTCGCCGAGCACACCGATGAGGACGCGGCTGCGTCGCGCCTCGACGAGGCCCTCGCCCCCGCGAGCTGAGCCGCACCGCAGACCGAGGCGCCCTGTCCCCAAGGCAGGGCGCCTCTTCTGCTGTGCCCTCCGGCGGTCGAGGAGGCGTCCCGCAGGGTCGCCGTCTCGAGACCGAGCCGCCCCGCGCGCCCTAGGCTGACCGGGTGACCGACACCGCCCTCATCGTCGTCGCCGCCGGCAGCGGCACGCGCCTCGGCCGCGGCGTGCCGAAGGCCTTCGCCGAGGTCGCGGGCGCGACCATCCTCGAGCACGCGCTGCGCGGCCTCGACTGGGTGCCCGCCCGCATCGTCGTGGTCGTCCCGGGCGGATTCGAGTCGGATGCGTCGGCGATCGCCGAGCGCGCGGGGGTGGTCGCGTCGGTGGTGGCGGGCGGCGCGACGCGCGCCGACTCCGTCGCGGCGGGCCTGGAGGCTGCCGGGGATGCCCGCTTCGTGCTCGTGCACGACGCGGCGCGCGCGCTCACGCCTGCCACGCCGTTCTCGCGCGTGCTCGGCGCGCTCGAGGCCGGCGCCTCCGCCGTCGTGCCGGTGCTGCCGGTCATCGACACCGTGCGAGCCGTCGACGGCTCGGCGCGCTCCGGCGGCGACGACGCCGTCGAGTCGCTCGGCTCGATCGTCGACCGCTCGGGTCTGCGAGCGATGCAGACGCCGCAGGGCTTCGATGCGGCGCTGCTGCGGCGCGCGTACTCGGAGGCCGGCGAGCTGCGCGCGGGCGCGACCGACGACGCGCAGCTCGTGCAGATGCTCGGCGCCGAGGTGGTCTCGGTGCACGGCGATGAGCTCGCGTTCAAGATCACCACGGCGGTGGACGCCGACCGGGCGGAGGCGCTGCTCGCGCCGGAGGGGAGCGCCGTGCAGGAGCTGCGCACGGGCATCGGGGTCGACGTGCACGCGTTCGGCGGGGACGGGCCGCTCATGCTGGCGGGCATCGCATGGGAGGGGCAGAGCCTCGCGGGCCACTCCGACGGCGACGTCGTCTGCCACGCGATCGTCGACGCGCTGCTGGGGGCGGCGGGCCTGGGCGACATCGGCGGACTCGTGGGTGTCGATGACCCCCGCTACGCGGGCGCGCGCGGCGAGGTCTTCGTCGGCGCCGCGGTCGCGCTGCTCGCCGAGCACGGCTGGCGGCCGACGAACGTGGCGGTGCAGGTGCTCGGCGTGCGCCCGCGCATCGGCAGCCGGCGCGACGAGGCCCAGCGGGTGCTCTCGGCGATGGTGGGCGCGCCGGTGAGCGTCAGCGGCACCACCACCGACGGGCTCGGCGCCCTCGGGCGCGGCGAGGGCGTCCAGGCCATCGCGACCGCGCTCATCCACAGGTCCTGATACGCCGCCGCCGCGCGTCCGACCCCCTCGACCCGCGCCGACCCGGTGCACCGGGTCGTTCCCGGTGGAACGGGTCGCCGTAGCCCGGCGCAGTAGCCTTGGGCCCGTGACCGTGCGCATCTACGACTCCCGCCAGCAGGCCGTCGTCGACCTGCAGCCGCTGCAGCCGGGCCGGGTGTCGATGTACGTCTGCGGCCCGACGGTGCAGTCGTCGCCGCACATCGGCCACGTGCGCAGCGCCGTCGCCTACGACGTGTGGCGCCGCTGGCTCGAGCACCGCGGGCTGCGCGTCGCGTTCGTGCGCAACGTCACCGACATCGACGACAAGGTGCTCGTGAACGCCGTCGACGAGCCGTGGTGGGCGCTCGCGTACCGCGTCGAGCTCGAGTTCTCGGCGGCCTACCGGGCCGTCGGCGTGCTCGCGCCGACCTACGAGCCGCGCGCCACCGCATCCGTGCCCGAGATGCACGCGCTCATCGCGCTGCTCATCGAGCGCGGCCACGCCTACCCGGCGCTCGACGGCTCGGCCGACGTCTACTTCGACGTGCGCTCGTGGGAGGCGTACGGCGCGCTCACCCGCCAGTCGGTCGAGAAGATGGAGCCGGCCGCCGACGCCGATCCGCGCGGCAAGCGCGACCCGCGCGACTTCGCGCTCTGGAAGGCGCAGAAGGAGGACGAGCCCGAGTCGGCGTCGTGGGCGTCGCCGTGGGGCCGCGGCCGGCCCGGCTGGCACATCGAGTGCTCGGCGATGGCGCGCCGCTACCTGGGCGACGCGTTCGACATCCACGGCGGCGGCCTCGACCTGCGGTTCCCGCACCACGAGAACGAGCTCGCCCAGTCGACCGCGGCGGGGCTCGGCTTCGCGAGCGTGTGGAGCCACAACGGGCTCGTCAACGTCGACGGCGAGAAGATGTCGAAGTCGCTCGGCAACTCGATCTTCGCCGCCGACCTGCTGCGCGCCGTGCGCCCGATCGTCGCGCGCTACTTCCTCGTCGCGCCGCACTACCGCTCGACGATCGACCTGCGCACCGCCGACGGGAGCCTCGAGGGCGGCTCGCTCGCCGAGGCCGAGACGGCGTTCGGCCGCATCGAGGCGATGCTCGACCGCGCCGCGCGCATCGGCGCGCTGCCCGACGAGGCGGTGCCGGATGCGTTCGGCGCGGCCATGGACGACGACCTCTCGACCCCGCAGGCGGTGGCGGTGCTGCACGACACGGCGCGCGCCGCGAACATCGCCCTCGACGCCGGCGACGACCGGGCGGCCCTCGAGCGAGCGGGCCAGGTGCTCGCGATGCTGCGGGTGCTGGGGCTCGACCCGGGCGACGAGGTGTGGCATTCTGGGCAGTCGGCCGAGGCGGGCGCGCTCGCGAGCCTCGTCGAGACGCTCCTGGCGGAGCGCCGCTCGGCCCGCGAGGCGCGCGACTTCGCCGCCTCCGACCGCATCCGCGACGCGCTCGCGGCCGCCGGCATCCTCGTCGAGGACGGCAAGCACACGACCACCTGGAGCATCGCATGAGCAAGCCGCAGCGCACGCCGCGCAAGAAGGGCCCCCTCAAGGGCACCGGCGGCCACGGCCGCAAGGCCCTCGAGGGCAAGGGCCCCACGCCGAAGGCCGAGGACCGCTCCTGGCACGTCGCCGGCAAGCGCAAGGCCGCGCGCGAGCGCTACGAGGCCGCCTCGTCGAAGGGCCGCCCGTCGCAGCCGCCGCGGCACCGCAAGCCCACGTCGGCCAAGGACGACTCCGAGCTCGTGACCGGCCGCAACGCGGTGCTCGAGGCGCTGCGCACGAAGATCCCGGCGACGTCGCTCATCCTGGCCGCGCGCCTCGAGATGGACGACCGCGTGAAGGAGATCCTCTCGATCGCGACGAAGCGCGGCGTGCCCATCCTCGAGGTGATGCGCCCCGAGCTCGACCGCATCTCGGGCCACGACACCGTGCACCAGGGCGTCGCGCTCAAGGTGCCGCCGTACCAGTACGCGCACCCGATCGACCTGCTCGAGCAGGTCGTCGACCGCGGCCAGACGCCGCTCTTCGTCGCGCTCGACGGCGTCACCGACCCGCGCAACCTCGGCGCGATCATCCGCTCGGCCGCCGCGTTCGGCGCGCAGGGCGTCATCGTGCCGCAGCGCCGCTCGGTGGGCGTCACCGCGAGCGCCTGGAAGACGAGCGCCGGCGCCGCCGCGCGCGTGCCGGTCGCGATGGCGTCGAACCTCACCGCCTCGCTCAAGGAGCTGAAGTCGCAGGGCTGCTTCGTCATCGGCCTCGACGGCGACGGCGACGTGGCGCTCCACGAGCTCGAGCTCGCCAACGGGCCGCTCGTCATCGTCGTGGGCAGCGAGGGCAAGGGGCTGTCGCGCCTCGTCGCCGAGACGTGCGACGCGATCGTCTCGATCCCCATCGAGTCGATGACCGAGTCGCTCAACGCCGGCATCGCCGCATCCGTCACGCTCTACGAGGTCGCGAAGCGCCGCTCCGAGCGCTGAGCCGCCGCGCTCGGCGCAGCGCCGGGCGTCACACCTTGTCGCGCCAGTCGCCGTCGTCCTCGTCGTCCTGCAGGTCCTGCAGGGTGACGATCGGCATCGTCATCGTCGTCGGCACGTTGAGCAGCGCCGCCTCGTCGCGCAGGTACGCGAGCTGCGTCTCGATGTAGCTCGCGGCCGCCTCGACGAGCGGCACCTCGCACTGCCGCTGCTCCGACAGGTACCAGCGGTGCTCGAGCACGTGGTGGAACACCTCGGGGCCCTCGAGCTTGCCGCGCAGCTCGAGCGGCACCGACTCGACGATCGGCGCGAAGACCTGCTCGAACCACTCGTTGGCGAGCGCCTCGTCGCCGACGTTCGGGCGCTGGTCGTGCTGCACCGCGACGTACTCGTCGAGGTCGTTGAGCAGCCGGCGCGCCTGGTTCTCCTGCGCGTCGATGCCCGTGAGCGACTGCAGCCGCCGGTGGTGGTGGCCGGGGTCGACGACCTTGGGCTGGATGCGCACGGTCGTGCCGCCGTCGCCCGTGCTGATCGAGAGCTCCTCGATGTCGAAGCCCAGCAGGTTCAGGCGCTCGATGCGGTCGCGGATGCGCCAGCGCTCCGAGGCGGGGATCACCTGCTCGGTGGTGAGCTCGTGCCAGAGCGAGCGGTACTGCTCGACGATGGAGCCGGCGACGGCGACGGGGTCGATCGAGGGGTCGAGGCGCTCGCCGGCGGCGAGGTCGAGCAGCTCGCCCGCGATGTTGACGCGCGCGACCTCGAGGTCGTCCTCGCGGCGGCCGTCCGAGAGGCCGTCGCGCTCGAGGGTGCCGGTCTCGGCGTCGACGAGGTAGGCGGCGAAGGCGCCCGCGTCGCGGCGGAACAGTGTGTTCGACAGTGACACGTCGCCCCAGTAGAAGCCCACGAGGTGCAGCCGCACGAGCAGGCCCGCGAGGGCGTCGACGAGGCGCTGCGCGGTCGACGGCTGCATCGAGGAGGAGTAGAGCGCGCGGTAGGGGAGCGAGAAGCGCAGGTGCCGGGTCACGAGCGCGGCGTTCAACGGCTCGCCGTCGGCGTCCGAGCGCCCCGCGATCACCGCGAGCGGCTCGACGCACGGCACGTCGAGGCGCTGCAGGGTGCGGAGCATCGCGTACTCCCGCGACGCCATCTCCTCGGTCGTCTCCTTGATGGCGACGACCCGGCCGTTCAGCCGCGCGAAGCGCACGAGGTGGCGCGAGATGCCCTTGGGCAGCTGCACGACGTCGTCCTCGGTCCACTCGTCGAGCGGCAGATCCCAGGGCAGGTCGAGCAGCGTCGCGTCCATCACCGAGGAGGTGATCCGCATGTCGGAGCGCATGCGGCCATCGTAGGCCCGCCCGCGCATCCGCCCAGGGGCGACCCCGGCGCCCGCGGACGCGGCGACGGGCCCCGGCGCGATGCCGGGGCCCGTCGCTCGGTGCGCGCTCAGAGGCGCGTGCCCGACTCCTTGTCGAACACGTGCAGGTGCTCGGGGTCGGGCGTGATGTAGACGGTGTCGCCTGCGGTCGCGTGGTTGCGGCCGTCGACGCGCGCGACGATGTCGACGCGCTTGCCCTCGACGTCGGCGTGGCCGTACAGGTAGCCGTCGGCGCCGAGCTCCTCGACGAGGTCGACCTCGACCGGCAGGCCGTCGCCCTGCTCGGAGACCGAGACGTCCTCGGGGCGGACGCCCACGATGACGCCGTCCTTCGCCTTCGCGAGCCGCTCGCGCTCGATGGTGGTGAGGTGCTGGCCGAAGTGCACGCCCTGGTCGCTCATCTGCAGCGACATGAGGTTCATGGCCGGGCTGCCGATGAAGCCGGCGACGAAGACGTTCGCCGGGTTCGCGTAGAGGTCGCGCGGCGTGCCGACCTGCTGCAGGATGCCGTCCTTCAGCACCGCGATGCGGTCGCCCATCGTGAGCGCCTCGGTCTGGTCGTGCGTGACGTAGACGGTCGTGACGCCGAGGCGGCGCTGCAGCGACGCGATCTGCGTGCGCGTCTGCACGCGCAGCTTGGCGTCGAGGTTCGACAGCGGCTCGTCCATGAGGAACACCTGCGGCTGGCGCACGATCGCGCGGCCCATGGCGACGCGCTGGCGCTGGCCGCCCGAGAGCGCCTTCGGCTTGCGGCCGAGGTAGGGCTCGAGGTCGAGCAGCTTCGCCGCCTCCTCGACGCGCTTCGCGCGCTCCTCCTTGGCGACGCCCGCGATCTTGAGCGCGAAGCCCATGTTCTCGGCCACCGTCATGTGCGGGTACAGCGCGTAGTTCTGGAAGACCATCGCGATGTCGCGGTCCTTCGGCGGCATGTCGGTGACGTCGCGGTCGCCGATCATGATCCGGCCGTCGTTGACCTCCTCGAGGCCCGCGAGCATGCGGAGGGTGGTGGACTTGCCGCAGCCGGAGGGGCCGACCAGGACGAGGAACTCGCCGTCGGCGATCTCCAGGTCGATCGAGTCGACCGCGGGCTTGGTGCTCCCCGGATAGAGCCGGGTTGCGTTGTCGAACGTCACAGACGCCATCGTCGTGCTTCCTTTCCACCGGCAGGGACGTGCCGGACGATCCGTAGTGGTGAGGACGGGCGGCATCGCCCGCAGGGACATCCTGGCACGTCAGCGGCCCGGTACCCTAGAGGACGGTGCGATCCCTCAGCGCCGACCGCCGACACATCCCGGCCGACCCCAGGACAGGACGCATGACCGAGAAGCTGACGAAGAACGAGCGTCGCGCCCAGGCGCGGGAGCAGGCCCGCAAGATGCAGGAGGAGCGCCAGCGGCGCGAACGCCTGAAGAAGGGCCTCACCGTGGGCGGCATCATCGTCGCCGCAGTGGCGATCGTGGCGATCGTGGCCGTCGTGATCGTCAACAGCATCCGGCCCGCCGGCCCCGGCCCCGAGAACATGGCCTCGAACGGCATCGTCATCGGCCAGGACTTCGTCGCCGAGCGAACCGCCGCGACGCCCGCCGACGCCGAGCCGACGCCGACCGAGCCGCGCGACGACGTCGTGCAGATCGAGATCTACCAGGACTACATGTGCCCCGTGTGCGGCACGTTCGACGAGGCCAACCGCGCGACGCTCGAGCAGCTCATGCAGACGGGCGCCGCCACCGTCGAGATCCACCCGATCACGATCCTCGACCGCGCCTCGCTCGGCACGAAGTTCTCGACCCGCGCCGCGTCGGCCGCCGGCTGCGTCGCCGAGTTCGCGCCCGACCAGTTCTGGGCCTTCAACTCGGCCATGTACGACAACCAGCCGGCCGAGTCGACCGCGGGCCTCACCAACGAGGAGATCATCGGCCTCGCCCAGGGCGCCGGCATCGACACCGAGGGCGGCCTCGCCGACTGCATCAACGAGGGCCGCTTCATGAGCTGGGCCGAGGACGCCACCGTGCGCGCCGGCACGCAGCCGCTGCCGGGCACCGACGGCGTGGTCGCCGACCGTACCCCGACGGTCATCGTCAACGGCCAGAAGTACCCGGGCTCGCCCGCCGACGCCGCCGGCTTCCAGGCGTTCGTCACCGCGGCCGCCGGCCAGCAGGGCGGCGAGCCGACCGAGACGCCCGCCCCGAGCGAGGGCTGATGCGCCTGCGCACCCTGCTGGCAGGGGGCGCGGTCGCCGCGCTCGCACTGCTCGCAGGGTGCGCCGCGACGCCCCCGCCGCCGATCACCACGATCGGCGAGCTGGGCGCCGCCTACCTCGAGGCCGGCGGCGAGTGCGCCGAGCTGGTGGAGCAGTACCGCGCCTCCGAGGACGACCCGGTGGTCGCCGCGTGCGGCGCCGACACCGAGCTGATCCTCGCCGCCGACGCCGACGCCGCGCAGGCCATCGCCACGCAGCGCCAGCTGCAGGAGCAGACGGTGCTGGTGTCGGGCCGCTGGGTGATCCGCGACCCGGCGCTCGAGGCGCTGCAGCAGGAGCTCGGTGGCGAGATCGTCACGCTCGGAGCGGCCGACGGGCCCGCGAACATGGCTGACGCCATCGCCTTCGAGGCGGGCGGCGCGATCGAAGCCGACCCCGTGCCCGCCGACGGCGCCCCCGAGGCGCTGCCCGAGGCATCCGGGGTGCACGACATCCTCGTCGTGCTCGACGCGTCGTGCGAGTACTGCGCGCGGCTGCTGACCGCGAGCGGCGAGCAGCTGACGGCGATGGCGGATGCGGGGCAGGCCCGGGTGGCGTACCTGCCGGTGTCGCTCGGCGACCAGATCGAGAACGGCTACGCGTCGACGCTCGGGGCGAACGCGCTCGCGTGCGTCGCGGACGGCGCGCCCGAGGCGTACCGGCCCTTCCAGACGGCGCTCGTCGCCCACCTGCAGGAGCGGCCGTTCGAGGCGAGCGAGGTGACGGCGCTCGCCGCCGAGCACGGCGCCGACGTGGGCGCGTGCATCGACGGCGCCGACTTCGCGTGGTGGGTGCGGCAGGCGACCGTGCGTGCGATCGAGCAGCCGCTGCAGGGCGTCGAGCCGCTGCGCGGGGTGCCGACGGTGATCGTCGACGGCGTCACCTTCGCCGGCGACGTGAGCGACCCCGCGGCGCTCGCCGCCTTCGTGGCGGAGCAGCAGCCCTCCTAGGCGCGCCGCGCGCCGCATGGGACCGCAGGGCGAGGGAGCCCCCTGTCAGGATCGAACTGACGACCTACGCTTTACAAGAGCGTTGCTCTACCACTGAGCTAAGGAGGCCGGGCGGGCGGATTCGCCCGCGGCGCCCCGCCATTCTAGGCTTGACCGGTGAGTCGACTGCGCCCGTCCAGCACCCAGCGCGACGCGGCGCCCGGCCTCGGCGGGCTGCTGTGGGTGCTCGCCTCCGTCACGGCCGGCACCGGCCTCGCGATCCAGAGCCGCATCAACGGCGAGCTCGGCGCCCGGCTGGAGCACGGGATGCTCGCCGCGCTCATCTCGTTCGGCGTGGGGCTCGCGGTGCTCGCGGCGCTCCTCGCCGTCTCGCCCGGCATCCGCGCCGGCGTGCGACGACTCGTGGGCGTGCTCCGCGACGGCACGCTGCCGTGGTGGTTCGCCTCCACGGGCCTCTTCGGCGCGTTCCTCGTGGCGACGCAGGGCCTCGTCGTCGGCACGACCGGCGTCGCGCTCTACACGGTGGGGGTCGTCGCGGGCCAGACCGTCAGCGGCCTGCTCATCGACCGCCTCGGCATCGGCGGGCTCGCGCGCAAGCACATCACGCCGCAGCGCGTGCTCGGCGCGCTGCTCGCCCTCGTCGCGGTGGGGGTGGCGCTCGTCGGCGCAGGCCGGCTCGAGGGCGCCTGGCTCGTCGTGCTGCCGTTCATCGCGGGCCTGCTGCAGTCGGTGCAGCAGGCGTTCGGCGGCATCGTGCAGCGCCGCTCGGGCTCAGCGATGGCGCAGACGGTCTCGAACTTCCTGGTCGGCACCATCGCGCTCGGCGCGATCGTGCTCGTGCAGACCGCCGCGGGCGTCACCGCGCAGCCGCTGCCGACCGAGCCGTGGCTCTACGCCGGCGGGCTGCTCGGCATCATGTTCATCGCGCTCATGTCGGTCGCGGTGCACCACCTGGGGGTGCTGACGATGGGCCTCGGCGTCATCTGCGGGCAGGTCGTCACGTCGCTCCTGCTCGACGCGCTGCTGCCCGCCGGTCACCCGGTGACGGTGTGGTCGCTCATCGGCGCCGCGCTCACGATCGTCGCGGTCGCCGTCTCGGCGATGCGGCGCAGGAGGCCCCGGGTCAGTCCTCGGGCGTGAAGGTCATCGCGAGCGAGTTCATGCAGAACCGGTCGCCCGTCGGGGTCTGCGGCGCGTCCTTGAACACGTGGCCCAGGTGGCTGCCGCACTTCGCGCAGCGCACCTCGGTGCGCACCATGCCGAGCGAGCGGTCCTCGATGAGCTCGACCGCGTCGTCGCGCGCGTCGAAGAAGCTCGGCCAGCCGCAGCCGGAGTCGAACTTCGTCTCGTCGTCGAAGAGCTCGTTGCCGCACGCGCCGCACGCGTAGACGCCCTGCCGCTGCTCGTCGAGCAGCGCGCCCGTCCAGGGGCGCTCGGTGCCGGCCTCGCGCAGCACCCGGTAGGCGTCGGGGGAGAGGGCCTCGCGCCACTCGGCGTCGGAGCGATCGATCGAAGGGGTCATGCCTCGATGCTACGCCCGCCCGGCTCGCGTTTCGCGGTGAGCGGACGCCTGCGCCGGTCGTAGGATCGAGGGCATGCCGACCGACCCTCGCCCGCGCAGGGAGGCCTCCGCCGACGAGGCGGCCGCCCTCGCGTTCGCGGCCGCGGACTCGCAGACCGAGCCCGCGTCGCCGGGCCCGGCGGCGGTGACGGATGCGTCGGCGCACGACCTGCAGGCGGCGCGCGAGGCGCGCATCCGCCGCCTCCTCGACTTCGAGGCGGGCTGGTCGAGCCACGGCGGCGCGAAGGCGCGCGCGATCCGCGCCGAGTTCGGCTGGACGACGACCCGCTACTACCAGGTGCTCGACGGCGTGCTCGAGACGACCGAGGCGCTGCGCCACGATCCGATGCTCGTGCGGCGGCTGCTCAGCCTGCGCGAGGGCCGGTGAGCCGGCCGCACCGGGTCGGCGCCCACCGATCGGCGTCGACGCGCAGCTGGCCGCGCTGGGCGATCCTGCTGGGCGCGCTCGCGGTCGCCGTCGTGCTGACGGCGGTCGGCCTCTTCGTGCTCGACCGCCTCCGGCCGCAGGCGCCGGTGCCGACCGAGGCCGCGCCGGCCGTGGTGACCGACCCGAGCCAGATCGACCCGGCGCTCGACGCATCCATCACCGTGCTCGACGAGGACGGCGACGACCACGCCTTCGCGGCGGGCGTCGGCCAGGCGCTCGCGGACGCCGGCTGGCCGGTCGTGGCGACCGGCGGCAGCACGGGCGGCGACGACCGCACGGTCGTGTGGTTCGACGCGCCCGAGCTCGAGCCGGTCGCGCGCGGCATCGCCCAGCAGCTCGGGGTCGGCGAGGCGCTGCAGTCGGACGGCCGCATCTCGGGCACGCCCATCACGGTGGTGCTCGGCACGGATGCTGTGGGCACCGCGCCGAGCACGGAGCCGGGCGTCGACAGCGAGGTCTCGCACGCGCCCGAGCCCTGAGCCTCGCGCGGCTTGCACTCGCATGGGTCGAGTGCCAGACTTGGCTACTGGCACTCCCTTCGTCGGAGTGCCAGTTGAACGTCCACAGCGTCCAGGAGGGACGAACTGCAATGGCAAAGATGATCGCATTCAACGAGGAGGCCCGTCGCGGGCTGGAGCGTGGACTCAACACGCTCGCCGACGCGGTGAAGGTGACCCTCGGCCCGCGCGGCCGCAACGTCGTGCTCGAGAAGAAGTGGGGCGCCCCCACCATCACGAACGACGGCGTCTCGATCGCCAAGGAGATCGAGCTCGAGGAGCCGTTCGAGAAGATCGGCGCCGAGCTCGTCAAGGAGGTCGCGAAGAAGACCGACGACGTCGCCGGCGACGGCACGACGACGGCGACCGTGCTCGCTCAGGCGCTCGTCCGCGAGGGCCTGCGCAACGTGGCTGCGGGCGCCGACCCGATCAGCCTCAAGCGCGGCATCGAGAAGGCCACCGCCGCGGTGAGCGAGCAGCTGCTCGCCAACGCCAAGGAGGTCGAGACCAAGGCGGAGATCGCCGCGACGGCATCGATCTCGGCCGCCGACCCGGAGATCGGCGAGCTCATCGCCGAGGCCATCGACAAGGTCGGCAAGGAGGGCGTCGTCACCGTCGAGGAGTCGAACACCTTCGGCACCGAGCTCGAGCTCACCGAGGGCATGCGCTTCGACAAGGGCTTCCTGTCGCAGTACTTCGTCACGGACCCCGAGCGCCAGGAGACGGTCTTCGAGGACCCGTACATCCTGATCGTCAACTCGAAGATCTCGAACATCAAGGACCTGCTCCCGATCGTCGACAAGGTGATCCAGGCGGGCAAGCAGCTCGTCATCATCGCCGAGGACGTCGAGGGCGAGGCCCTGGCCACGCTCGTCGTGAACAAGATCCGCGGCATCTTCAAGTCGGTCGCCGTCAAGGCCCCCGGCTTCGGCGACCGCCGCAAGGCGATGCTCGCCGACATGGCGATCCTCACGGGCGGCCAGGTGATCTCCGAGGAGGTCGGCCTCAAGCTCGAGAACGCCACGCTCGACCTGCTGGGCCGTGCGCGCAAGGTCGTCATCACGAAGGACGAGACGACCATCGTCGAGGGCGCCGGCGAGGCCGACGCGATCGCCGGTCGCGTGCGCCAGATCCGCTCGGAGATCGAGAACACCGACAGCGACTACGACCGCGAGAAGCTGCAGGAGCGGCTCGCGAAGCTCGCCGGCGGCGTGGCCGTCATCAAGGCGGGTGCCGCGACCGAGGTCGAGCTGAAGGAGCGCAAGCACCGCATCGAGGACGCCGTGCGCAACGCGAAGGCAGCCGTCGAGGAGGGCATCGTCGCCGGTGGTGGCGTCGCCCTCATCCAGGCCGCGAAGACGGCGTTCGAGGGCCTCGAGCTCACGGGCGACGAGGCGACGGGCGCGAACATCGTGCGCGTGGCCGTCGACGCTCCGCTGAAGCAGATCGCGCTGAACGCCGGCCTCGAGCCGGGCGTCGTCGCCGAGAAGGTGCGCGGCCTCCCGGTCGGCCACGGCCTGAACGCCGCCACGGGCGAGTACGTCGACATGCTCGCCGCGGGCATCGCCGACCCGGTGAAGGTGACGCGCTCCGCGCTCGCCAACGCCGCGTCGATCGCCGGCCTCTTCCTCACCACGGAGGCCGTCGTCGCCGACAAGCCCGAGAAGGCGCAGGCCATGCCGGCCGACCCGACGGGTGGCATGGACTTCTGATGCCGCAGCGCTCAGGTCCGCGCAGCGGACCTGAGCGCGGAGGCATCAGGGTCGAGTAGGCGGCCGCAGGCCGCCGTATCGAGACCCAGGAGCTCCGTCAGAGCGAAGGGCCCCAGCAGCAATGCTGGGGCCCTTTGCCGTGCGGTCGTGGTCTCGACTCGCGGCCTGCGGCCGCGGCTCGACCAGCGGGGCGCCGTGCGGCGGGGGTCTCGACTCGCGGCCTGCGGCCGCGGCTCGACCAGCGGGTGGGGAGCGAGGGTCAGCCGGCGAACATCCGCGCGTTGCCCTGCTCCACCTCCGCGTACTGCCTGCCGGCGTGCGCGAGCGCCTCGTTGATGCTCGCGAGCGACTCCTCCACCCGCAGCTGGGTGGCGCGCCAGTCCTGCAGCACGCCCTGGAACGCGACGGACGCCTGCCCCGTCCACGAGTCCTGCAGCGCCTGCAGCTGTCCGTGCATGGCGGCGGCCTCGGACTGCAGCCGCGAGGCGGTGCCGCGCACCGCCACGTGCGCGCCGTGGATGGCGTCGGCGTCGACGACGAACCTGCTCATGATGCCCTCTCTCCTGCGCGGCGCATCCGCGCTCGAGGGCACACCGTACGGAGTTCGGCGCCTCAGGCGAGCCCGCGCAGCGGCACCTGTGGATCGCGGCCGCCGCCGGTGGTGGTGCTCGCGTCGGGGCGCAGCCGCTCGCTGAGCGCCATGACGGCGCGGTCGTCGGCGAGCGGGATGGCGACGCGGAACGTCGCGCCGCCGCCCGGGGTGTCGACCACGTCGACCCGCCCGTGATGGGCGCGCACGATGCCGCGCACGATCGCGAGGCCCAGCCCGCTGCCGCCGCTCTCGCGGGTGCGGGACGGGTCGGCGCGGTAGAAGCGCTGGAAGATGCGGTGGCGGAGGTCCTCCGGCACGCCGGGCCCGTGGTCGATGACGAGCACGATCGCCTCGCGGCGGCGCGTCGCGACGCCGACGCCGAGCTCGATCGGGCTGCCCTCTGGCGTGTAGCGCAGCGCGTTGCCGATCAGGTTGGAGATCACCTGCCGCAGCGAGAGCTCGTCGCCGAGCACGATCGCGGGTGGCGTGAGCGGTGGCGGCGTGAAGAGCGCGGTCGGCGCGTCGTCCTCCGCGCCGGCGACCGGGCCGAGCGCGTCCGCGTCGACCGGCAGCACCTGCACGTGCCGCTCGGGAGCGCCGACGCGGGTGTCGCTCGCCGCGTCGTTGACGAGCGGCACGAGGTCGAGCGGCTGCAGGTCGAGCGGCCGGCGCTCGTCGAGGCGCGCGAGCTGCAGGAGGTCCTCCACGAGTCGCGCCATGCGCTTCGCCTCGCCCTCGATGCGCTCCATGGCGCTGCCGACATCCTCGGGCTTCGTGATCGCGCCCATCCGGTAGAGCTCGGCGTAGCCGCGCACCGACACGAGCGGCGTGCGCAGCTCGTGGCTCGCGTCGCCCACGAACTGCCGCATCTGCGCGACCGACTCGTCGCGCTGCTCGATCGCGGCCTCGATGCGGTCGAGCATGGCGTTGAGCGACTGCTGGAGCGAGCCCACCTCGGTGTGCGGGTGCTCGCCCGTGAGGCGGGTGTCGTAGTCGCCGTCGGCGAAGCGCTGCGCCTCCGACGCGACGCGGCGCAGGCCGCGCAGGGTCGAGACGGCGAGGATGCGCGTGAGCGCCGCGCCCAGCACGATCGCGAGCACCGAGAACCCGGCGAACACGAGCGTGAAGGTGGCCGTCGACGTCTCGATCGAGGTCATGTCGGCGGCGACGATCGAGACCAGCAGCTCGCCCGAGCCCTCGACGGTCGTCGGCGCCACGAGCATCCGCCACCGGGTCTGGCCGTCGATCGACGGCACGGTGAACGCCTCCTCCTCGCTGACGACCGTGCCGATGTCGATGCCGCTCACGTCGGGGTTGGCCGGCCCCGGGAGCTTGTTGTCGCACAGGACGGTGCCGGATGCGTCGGCGACGCCCAGGAAGTAGGTGTTCGGCATGCGCTGCGCCAGGTCGCACTGCTCGGGCGAGTCGGAGCGCGTCACCGGCTCGCTCGTGAACGCGCGCATCGCCTGCTCGATCTCGATGTCGCGCTCGGCGAGCTGCGCGTCGCGGATGATCGCGAGCGTGCCGACGCCCGCGAGCGCGAGGCCGAGCGCCATCACGAGCACCGTCAGCGCGCTGATGCGCCCGGCCAGCGACATGCGGCCGAGCAGGCTCCTGAGGCGCTCGACCACCTACGCCTTGGGGGACTTCAGCATGTAGCCGAAGCCGCGCTTCGTGACGATCATCGGGTCGCTGCTGCCGTCGTCGATCTTGCGGCGGAGGTACGAGATGTACGACTCGACGATGCCGACGTCGCCGTTGAAGTCGTACTCCCAGACGTGGTCGAGGATCTGCGCCTTCGACAGCACGCGGTTGGCGTTGAGCATGAGGTAGCGCAGCAGCTTGAACTCCGTGGGGGAGAGCTCGATCTCGGCGCCCCGCACGGTCACCTCGTGCGTGTCCTGGTTCATCGCCAGGTCGCCGACGTGGATGGTGGCGTCGTCGGCCTCGGCCATGGTGCGGCGGAGGATCGCCTTGATGCGCGCGATGATCTCGTCGAGCGAGAAGGGCTTCGTGACGTAGTCGTCGCCGCCGACGGTGAGGCCGGTGATCTTGTCCTCCGTGTCGTCCTTCGCGGTGAGGAAGAGGATGGGCGAGGTGAAGCCCGATGCGCGGAGGCGCTTGGTCACGCCGAAGCCGCTGATGTCGGGGAGCATCACGTCGAGCAGGATGAGGTCGGGCTCGTCCTCGAGCACCGCCGAGATCGCGGCGGCGCCCGCGCCGACGGCGCGCACGTCGAAGCCCGAGAACCTCAGGCTCGTGGTCAGCAGGTCGCGGATGTGGGGCTCGTCGTCGACGACGAGGATCTTGGCGCTGGGTTCGGTCATGGGCTCAGTCTCTGGTCGTCCGCTGAGTGCTTCCTGAAAGTCAGTGGGACGTCGGTACGTGCGGTCAGACGACCGCGTGGTCGGCGACGCCGAGGTCGTGCTCGTCGAGGATCGTGTAGGCGTAGCCCTGCTCGGCGAGGAAGCGCTGCCGGCCGAGCGCGAACTCCTGGTCGACCGTGTCGCGCGCGACGACGGTGTAGAAGCTCGCGGTGCGGCCGCCCTTCGGCCGCAGCAGGCGACCGAGGCGCTGCGCCTCCTCCTGCCGGGAGCCGAACGAGCCCGAGACCTGCACCGCGAGCGACGCGTCCGGCAGGTCCACCGAGAAGTTGGCGACCTTCGACACCACGAGCACCCGCTCGCTGCCGTCGCGGAACGCCTGGAACAGCTGCTCGCGCTCGGAGACCGGTGTCTCGCCGGTGATGAGCGGCGCGTCGAGCGCCGCCGCGAGCTCGTCGAGCTGGTCGAGGTACTGGCCGATCACGAGCGTCGGCTCGTCGGGGTGCTGGTCGAGGATGCGCCGCACGGTCTGGATCTTGCGGGGGCTGGAGGCGGCGATCCGGTAGCGGTCGCGGTCGGTGGACGCGGCGTACTCGAGCCGCGCGTCCTCGTCGAGGTCGATGCGCACCTCGAAGCACGCGGCGGGCGCGATGAAGCCCTGCTGCTCGATCTCCTTCCAGGGCGCGTCGAACCGCTTCGGGCCGATGAGGCTGAAGACGTCGGACTCGCGGCCGTCCTCGCGCACGAGCGTCGCGGTGAGGCCGAGGCGGCGGCGCGCCTGCAGGTCGGCGGTGAGCTTGAAGACCGGGGCCGGCAGCAGGTGCACCTCGTCGTAGACGATGAGGCCCCAGTCGAGCGCGTCGAGCACGCCGAGGTGGGCGTACTCGCCGCCGCGCTTGACGGTGAGGATCTGGTAGGTCGCGATCGTGACCGGCTTGATCTCCTTGCTCTGCCCGGAGTACTCGCCGATCTCGTCCTCGGTGAGGCTCGTGCGGGCGAGCAGCTCGCTGCGCCACTGCCTGGCCGAGACGGTGTTCGTGACGAGGATGAGCGTGGTCGTGTCGGTCGCGGCCATGGCCGCAGCGCCGACGATCGTCTTGCCCGCGCCGCACGGGAGCACGACGACGCCCGAGCCGGCCTCGGAGAAGTGCGTCACCGCATCCGACTGGTACGGCCGCATGCTCCAGCCGTCCTCGACGAGGTCGATCTCGAGCGGGGTGCCGGGCGTGTAGCCGGCGAGGTCCTCGGCGGGCCAGCCGAGCTTCACGAGCTCCTGCTTCAGCTCGCCGCGCGCCCAGTCGACGACGCGGATGCCGTCGCCGGCGGGGCCGCCGAGCAGCGGCGCGATCTTGCGCGAGCGCCGCACCTCCTCGAGCACCGGGCGGTCCTGGCTGCGCAGCACGAGCCCCTCGTCGTCGCGCTCGATGACGAGGCGGCCGTAGCGGCCGATCGTCTCGCGGATGTCCTGCGCGACGCCGGCGGGCACGGGGAACTTCGCGTGCCGGTCGAGCGTGCCGATGATCTCGTCGGCGGTGTGGCCGGCGGCGCGCGCGTTCCACAGGCCGAGGCGCGTGACGCGGTAGGTGTGGATGTGCTCGGGCGCGCGCTCGAGCTCGGCGAACACCTGCAGCGCCTGCCTCGCGGCGGCGGCGTCGGGGTGGGCGACTTCGAGCAGCACAGTCCTGTCGGACTGGACGATGAGCGGGCCGGGCTGATCCATAGCGTTCCAGCCTACTGCGGCGGCGCTACCTGGCCGCGCCCAGCCCCGCGACCTTCGTGATCGCGCTGAGCGGCAGGGTGCGCTCGACGTCGCGGTTCGCGTCCCGCGCGCGGAGCCGGCCGTTCGCGACGGCGAGCGGCACGAGCTCGATGTCGACCGGATCGGTGGCGGTCATGAGCGTCAGCCGCACCGGCACGCGCTCGCGCACCGCGGTCTGCAGCTGCCGCTCGAGCCAGGCGCGCTCGTGCTCGCCCACCTCGAAGCCGGCGTCGCGCAGCCGCGCCACGAGCCGGTGCTGCCCGCGCTCGCGCCGCGGGGCGCGCTCGGGCACGCGCACGACGAGCTCGCCGCGCTCGTCCTCGAGCACCGCGGGGTAGCGCTCGTCGAGCAGAGCGTCGAGCGCCTCCTCGGCGCTCGGGCGGAAGGTCACGCGGTGGGGCCCGGTCTGCGCGGGCCCGATCGCGGCGAGCGCCCGGTCGACGGCGATGGTGCGGATGAGCTGCGCGTCGTCGCTGCGCGCCTGCGAGCGGGCGCCGCCCTCGGCGACGGGGTCGACGGCGCGCACGCGCAGGCTGCCGAAGCGGGCGGCGGTGTCGCGCACGAGGTAGGCGACCGGCTGCGGGAGCCCCGTGAGCGAGGCGTCGGCGAGGAAGGCGAGCAGCCCCTCGGCGGTCTCGCCGCCGGCAAGGCCCGCGGTGATGCTCTGCGCCGTGATGCGCCACTGCGAGGCGATGCCGGCGCGCTCGATGCGGGCGATGCGGCGCAGGCGCGACTCGACCTCGGGCGTGAGCGGCCCGGGCGCGACGGCCGACAGGTCGGGCTGGAGGTAGACGGATGCGGTGGCCGGCGGCACGTGGGCGGCGAGCGCGGCGCGGGCGGCCGGCTCGCCGTCGGCGGTGCGCCCGCCCTGGAGGTCGGCGGCGAGCGTCGTGAGCGCGCCGCGATCGACGATGCCGAGCCGCTGCGCCTGCCGGTGCTGCCGCTCGCGCACCGCGCGCTCGGCGTCCCCGGCGAGCGGGAAGCCCGTGCGCGGGTCGCCCGCGACCGCCTCCACGTCGGGGGTGGCGGCGAGCCAGGCCTGCGCGAGCACGAGCCAGCGGTCGGGCACGGGGGCGGCGAGCCAGGCGTCGGCGTCGACGGTGGCGCGCAGCCGCCCGTCGGAGCGGTCGACGAGGCCGGCCAGGAGCGCGGGCTCGAGCCGCTCCTCGAGCTGCGCCGGGTCGGCGTCCACCGCCTCGGCGAGGTCGCGCGCGACGGCCGCGGGCAGCTGGGAGCGGCTGCGGAGCACGACGGGGTGGTCGGCGATGCGGTGCACGAGCTCGGCGACCTTGATCGCCTCGTCGATCGCGAGCTGCGGCGCGGTCGGGCTCTCGATGGGCTCGCTCGCGCGCGGGGCCGCCTCGTCGAGGCCGGCGGCCTCGAGCGCCGCCCGCGCGGCGGCCCGCACCGGCGCGAGCGCGACGCCGTCGACCGCGAGCAGCAGCGCCTCGAGCCTCGGCGTCGAGCCGCCCTCGGCGAGCGCGGCCAGCTCGGCCGCCGACCGCCACCGGAGCGCCTGCGCGATCGACGCATCCGACAGCAGGTGCTCGGCGAGGTCGAACGTGGAGGAGAGCTGCAGCGGCGCCTGCCGCTCGACCACGAGCGCGTCGAGCGCGTCGTCGGGCATCGCCTGGATGCGGGCGGCGAGCGCGACGACGTCCATCAGCGCCTGCGGGACTTGCCGGCGGCGCTCACGATCACGAGGGCGACGAGGCAGACGATCATGAGCGGGAGCGCCACGAGCGGCAGCCAGAACGCCCACTGCCACAGCGTGGCGGCGAAGAGCTCGACCGAGTCGCGGAGGCCGACGTGGAGCATGGTGGCGGCGAAGCCGAGCAGGGCGATCGCGGCGAAGGCGACGACGCCGATCGCGAGCACGCGCTCAGCGAGGCCGCGCGCGGAGCGCTCCTCGGTCGCGGTGCCGCGCTCCCGCTTCCTGGGGCGCTGCGTCGGGTTGCTGCTCGCCTTCGGCATCCGACCAGGATAACGCGGTCATCCGCCCATCCGGCGCCGACTACGCTGGGGCGCAAGCGGCAGGGCGCCGCAGTGCAGACGCTGGGGAGGGTGCCATGCCGACGGGCAGGGTGAAGTTCTTCGACGAGGCCAAGGGCTTCGGCTTCATCGCCGGGGACGACGGCGTCGAGGTGTTCCTGCACGCGTCGGCGGTGCCCGAGGGCGTCGTCATCAAGCCCGGCGCGAAGGTCGAGTACGGCATCGCCGAGGGCCGTCGCGGCCCGCAGGCGCTCTCGCTGCGCACGGTCGGCGGCGCCGCGGTGAAGGCCGCCCGCCGCGACACGGAGGACATGGCGATCATCGTCGAGGACCTCGTGCGCCTGCTCGACACCATCGGCAACGACCTCCGTCGCGGCCGCTACCCGAGCGCCGCGCACGGCTCGACCGTCGCGCAGATGCTCCGGAGGGTCGCCGATGACCTCGATGCCTGAAGCCGACGCGCCCGCACCCGTGCCCGCGACGCCGACGCTCCAGGAGCTCGAGCTCGCCATCGCCGCGCTCGACGAGGTCGCGCCGAAGGGCGCCGTGGGCGAGGTGCAGGACGCGTTCGCCGAGGGCGACCACGTGCTCGCGATCCGCCACGCCTCGACGCTCGGCGGCTACCCCGACTGGTCGTGGACGGTGCTGCTCTCGCGCGGCCTCGAGGGCGGCCCGACCGTGCTCGAGGTGGCGCTGCTGCCCGGCGAGGGCTCCCTGCTCGCGCCCGCCTGGGTGCCGTGGGCCGACCGGCTCGCCGACTACCTGGCGGCCAAGGAGGCCTCGGGCGCCGAGGGCGCGGACGACGACGACTTCGTCGACGACGAGGAGCTGGAGTCGGATCTCGAGGCCGACCTGGAGGACGACTTCGACGACGACTTCGCGATCGACGATGAGCACGACCTCGGCGACCACGACGACGAGGCGGACGACGCCGACGACGAGGCCGCCGGCGCCGACCGCTGACTAGCGCTCGAGCAGGAAGTCGAGGCAGCGGGTCAGCTGCAGCACGTCGGCCGGCTCGATCGCGGCGAAGCTCGCGACGCGCAGCTGGTTGCGGCCGAGCTTGCGGTACGGCTCCGTGTCGACCACGCCGTTGGCGCGCAGCGCCTTCGCGAGCGCGGCAGCATCGACCGACTCGTCGAAGTCGATCGTGACGACGACGTCGGAGCGGTGCGCCGGGTCGGCGACGAACGGCGTCGCCTCGGGGCGCGCCTCGGCCCAGGCGTACAGGGTCGACGCCGACTCGGCCGTGCGCGCAGCCATCGCGTCGAGGCCGCCGGAGGCGAGCATCCAGCGGATCTGCTCGTCGAGCAGCAGCAGCGTCGCGAGCGCGGGCGTGTTGAGGGTCTGGTCGAGGCGGGAGTTCGTCACCGCCTGCTGCAGCGACAGGAACTCCGGGATGTAGCGGCCGGAGCCGCCGATCCGCTCGATGCGCTCGATCGCCGCCGGGGAGGCGAGCGCGAGCCACAGGCCGCCGTCGGCGGCGAAGTTCTTCTGCGGCGCGAAGTAGTAGAGGTCGCTCTCGGCGACGTCGACGGCCAGGCCGCCCGCCGCACTCGTGGCGTCGACGACCGTGAGCGCATCCGCCTGTCCCCGGACGACCGGGTGGAAGACGCCCGTGGAGGTCTCGTTGTGCGGGTAGGCGACGACGTCGACGCCCTCGACGTCCTCGAGCGCCGGGCGCGAGCCGGGCTCGGCGCTCGCGACGCTCGGCGCCTCGAGCCACGGCGCGGCGGCGGCCTTCGCGAACTTCGCGCCGAACTCGCCGAACGTGAGGTGGTGGGAGCGGCGCTCGATGAGGCTGAACGCCGCGGCGTCCCAGAAGGCGGTCGAGCCGCCGTTGCCGAGCAGCACCTCGTAGCCGTCGGGCAGCGAGAAGAGCTCGGCGAGCCCCTCGCGCACCGAGCGCACGAGACCCTTCACCGGCGCCTGCCGGTGGCTCGTGCCGAGCAGGTCGAGGCTCGACTGCAGGCGCGCGACCTGCTCGGGCCGCACCTTCGACGGGCCGCAGCCGAATCGTCCGTCGGCGGGCAGGAGGTCGGCGGGGATGACGATGTCGCTCACGCTGACGATCCTACGAGCGCGGCGACAATAGGGTGGAGCCGGATGGCTGGCGGACGGGGCGAAGGAAGCGGGAGCTGCGGGTGACGGATCTCGTCGACACGACAGAGATGTACCTCCGCACGATCCTCGATCTCGAGGAGGAGGGCATCACGCCCCTGCGCGCCCGCATCTCGGAGCGGCTGCACCACTCGGGCCCCACGGTGTCGCAGACCATCGCGCGCATGGAGCGCGACGGCCTCGTCGTCGTCGCCCCCGACCGCCACCTCGAGCTCACCGAGGAGGGCCGCGCGCTCGCGATCCGCGTGCTGCGCAAGCACCGCCTCGCCGAGCGGCTGCTCGCCGACGTGATCGGGCTCGACTGGAGCCTCGTGCACGACGAGGCGTGCCGCTGGGAGCACGTCATGAGCGAGCAGGTCGAGCGCCGGCTGCTCGCGCTGCTCGGCAACCCGCGAGAGTCGCCGTACGGCACGCCCATCCCGGGCCTCGCCGAGCTCGGGCTCGAGCCTGCCGAGGCGTTCCTCGCGGGCGTCGTGCCGGCGACGGATGCGCGGGGCGAGCACGTGGTGCGCAGGCTCGGGGAGCCGGTGCAGCACGACATCGAGGGGCTCGCCGAGCTGCAGGCGGCCGGTGTGGTCCCCGGCGCGCGCGTCGCCGTGACCGACGTCGGCCCGCGCATCCGCCTCTCCGTGGTCGGCGGCGCCGCGATCGACCTGCCCGTCGAGCTCGCGCAGCACATCTACCTCGAGGCGTGACGTCCAGGCTTCGTCCAGGCCCCTCAGAGGCTCGCCGACGGGCGTGGACGGATTGTGACGGATTGGTAACGGTCGGCTAGTCTCGCCGCGTCAGCCCTGCACCGTGGTGCGGGGATCTGCACGCATCTGGGGGAACACCGAAGCATGGATCAGCAGCACTCGACGGCCATCGCCGTCCCGATGGCCGGACGACCTGCTCCGAGGGAGCGCGCGCTCGCGCCGCTCCGCCGCGGCGTGAAGAGCGTCGGCGTGGTCAGCATCGCGGCCGCCCTCGTCGGCGCGCTCTCGCTGCCGGCGGCGGCCTTCGGGCCGCAGGGCGAGCAGTTCTCCGCCGACGAGCTCGCGAGCATCGTCGCCGAGAACTCGCAGACCGTCACCGTCGCCGCCGACGCGCGCGTCGACCTCGTCGCTCGCGAGGGCATCGCCGGCACGACCGCCGAGCAGCTCGCCGAGCTGCAGGAGGCCGCCGCCGCCGCCGAGGAGGCGCGCCAGGCCGAGCTGGCCGAGGCGCGGGAGCAGGCAGCGGAGGTCGCCTCCGCTGCGGCGACGGGCGGCGAGGCCGTCAGCACGCCTGCGGCGGCGAGCATCCCCGCCAACGGCTCGATCGCCGCGATCGCGCAGTCGCAGCTCGGCGTGCCCTACGTCTGGGGCGGCTCGAGCCCTTCGACGGGCTTCGACTGCTCCGGCTTCACGGTGTGGGTGTACGGGCAGGCAGGGCACTACCTGCCGCACTCGTCCAACGCCCAGGCCGGCTACGGCACTCCGGTGCCGGCGTCGCAGGTCGCTCCCGGTGACCTCCTGGTGTGGAACGGGCACGTCGCCGTGTTCGTCGGAGGTGGGCAGATCGTGCATGCCGCGACGAGCGGCAAGCCGGTGAAGTACTCGAACTATGCGGCCATGGTCGCGGCGTTCGGCACGCCCGAGGTCCGCCGGTTCGGCTGACCTGCACGTCGGGTGACAAAACGATAACGATTTGGTAACGTGGGTCGAAGTGCCGCCTGTCGGCGCTTCGTTCCACCGAGATTTTTGGAGTATCAGCCTGTGACGACCTCAACCGAGATGACCGGCTTCGAGTCCACCGACAAGAAGCGCTTCACCCGCGCGTCGGTGGTGCGCAACGCCCGTCGTGTGGGCGTGATCGCTGTCGCTGCGGCACTCGCCACGCCCCTCGCCCTCCCCGCCTTCGCGTCGAGCTCCAACGCCGACGCCTCCGATTCGTACTCGTCCATCGTCGCGCAGGACGCACAGTCGGTCTCGGGCGTCGTGACGGCAGGGGGCCCCGGCCTCGAGGCTCGTCTCGACGTGCAGGCCACGACGGCGGAGGAGCTCGAGCAGATCCGAGCGGAGCTCGAGGCTGCGGCGCAGGCCGAGCTGGAGCGTCAGCAGGCTGAGCAGGAGCAGCAGGCCCAGCAGCAGGATGCCGAGCAGGCGACCGCTGGGGGCACGGCGGGAGGAGCCTCCTCCTCGCCCGCTTCCAGCGCGCCGTCCGCCGCGGTGTCGGCCGGGGCGTCCGGCAGCGTCATCGCCAACACCGCGCTCGCACAGGTCGGCGTCTCGCAGGACTGCGTGCAGCTCGTGCGCAAGGCCATCGGCGCTGCGGGGCTCCCGTACTCGGGCATGGGCTCGCTGTTCAACCTCGGCCCGACCATCCCGATGTCCCAGGCTTCGCCCGGCGACGTCATCTACTACGCCGACGGCGGCGTGGGACGCGCGCACATCGCCATCTACATCGGTGGTGGCCAGGCCGTGCACGGCGGCTGGTCGGGCTACAACACGGTCGTCGCAGGCGTCAACATCGGCGGTACGGCACCGGTGTTCATCGACATCACCTGACCCTGCACGACGAAGCGCTGTGAGGACGAGCCTCGCGATCCTCCGGGTGCAGCCCATGCAGCAGAAGGAGGCCCGTGCACGCGCCTCCGGAACACGGTGAGCATGGTCTCGGACAGGAGGCCGCCCATGCCGATGCCGCGCTCGCTGGTGCAGGATCAGCTCGATCGTCCGATTCGACGCGCTGCGATCGACGCTCGTCCGCGGTGGGCCCGGTGACCGCCGAGCCGAGCACCGTCGTCCTCGAGGTCAGCGGGGTGCATTGGGCGTCCTCGAAGTCCGTCGCTGAAGCCGCGCTGCTGCGCCGGCCGGGGGTGGTCGCCGTCGACGCCAACCCGGTCGCGCAGACCGCCAACGTCACCTACGACCCCCGAGTCACCAGCGTCGGGCAGCTCCGCGACTGGGTGATCGAGTGCGGCTATCACTGCTCGGGGCAGTCCGTGCCGGACCACATCTGCGATCCAGTCGCCGCCATGCACGGCGGGAACGAGGGACCGTCGGCCCTGATCGACCACGGCAGCCGACAGCAGGAGGCTGCGCCGTCCGCGCAGGATGTCATGGGACATGGAGGCCACAACGCCGACATGTCCATGGCGGCGATGACGCGCGACATGCGCAACCGCTTCGTGGTCGCCGCGCTGCTCTCGATCCCCATCACGCTCTGGTCGCCGATCGGTCGGGAGGTGCTGGGGTTCGCGATCCCGGCCCCGTTCGGGCTTCGCGACGACGTCTTCGCGCTGATCCTCTCGCTGCCGGTGATCTTCTACGCCGCCTGGATCTTCTTCGACGGTGCTTGGCGAGCGCTGCGCGAGCGGACCCTCGACATGATGGTCCTGGTAGCCGTCGGCGTGGGTGCGGGCTGGCTGTACAGCCTGGTGGTCACGCTCACGGGCGGCGGCGAGGTCTTCTACGAGGCGGCATCCGTGCTCGCGACCTTCGTGCTCCTCGGCCACTGGGTCGAGATGCGCGCCCGAGGCGGGGCGAACGACGCGATCCGCCGGCTGCTGGAGCTCGCGCCGCCACGGGCGGTCGTCATCCGAGACGGCGTCGAGGTGGAGGTCTCCACGTCCGAGGTCATGCCCGGTGATCTCATGCTGGTGCGGCCCGGGGCGAAGATCCCGACCGACGGCGACGTCGAGGAGGGCGTCTCCGAGGTCGACGAGTCGATGGTGACGGGCGAGTCCATGCCCGTGGCCAAGGAGCCCGGATCCGAGGTGATCGGAGCGACGGTGAACACCGTGGGCACGCTGCGGGTGCGTGCGACCAGGATCGGCGCCGATACAGCGCTGGCGCAGATCGTGCAGCTCGTGCAGCGACCGTGCGAGGCTGCGCTCGCACCCGGGATCGGCTCCACCCATCCGAGTACGGGTGTCTGGCGTCGCAGCACCGCTCGATGCCGGGCAGGCTCGCGAGTTCTCGTACGGCGTCGGGCGCGACAGCTCAGACGCGGTGCAGCCGCAACCCGCGTGAGCGTCGGTCGCCGAACCTAGCCGGCGGGACGGATCACGTCGGCGCCGTTCGCATCGATGCGCACCAGGCCGCGGTCGTCGACGAGCAGCAGCGAGCCTCCCTCACCGACGGCGAGTGCCTGCAGCGCGCCGCTGAAGCGCTCGCCGCCCGTCCAGCGGCCGTCCTGCGCGCGCCAGAGCTGGCCGTCGATGCCCGCGCCGACGAGCGTGCCGTCGGCGCCGGCGGCGATCTGGAACAGCAGCGGCGCGTCGGGCACCGGAGCGAACGTCGCAGCACCGTCCACGCTGACCTGCAGGCCGTCCTCGGTCGCCGCGTAGAGCTCGTCGCCCGCGCCGACGGCGAGGTCAGCGGCTGCCAGCACTGCCCCGGCGGTCCAGGTGGTGCCGGCATCGCTGCTCGCCTGCACGCTGGGCGACGATGAGCCGATCCCGAAGAGGCTGCCGTCGGGGCCGCCGGTGAGCACGTGGAAGTCCTCGACCCCCGTCCGCGCGACGGGCTCCCACGTCGCCGCTCCGTCGACGCTGCGCACGATCCCCAGATTGGGAGCGCCGAGCTCGGGAGACGTCGCGGCTCCCGGATGCCCTGAGGCGAAGAGGGTGCCGCCGGCGACGGTGAAGCCCATGGCGTCGAAGTCCTCGCCTCCGAGCGGCCCCTCCGCCTCGCCGGCGGAGTCGACGCGGTAGACGCCTGCGTGGCTGGCGACGAGGATGTCGGGGTCGCCCGGGAGCACGCCGATGCCGTGGACGTGTGCGAACGGATCGTCGTGCAGCGGAGCTGCGGCTGCGTCCGGAGCGGGCTCCTGGGCGCACCCGGCGAGCATGAGCGCGAGCACAGGAATGGCGAGGAGCGCTCGCGAGCGGGGGGTCTTCATCGTCGGTGCCTCCAGGGGTGTCGAACCAGGGGTCGGGTCGGTGCCGGCATGGGGAGGCCCGGGCCCGGGCGCGCAGCCGCAGGCCTCCCCGTGCCGGTCAAGGTCAGAGCTGCTCGAGCAGCTCCTGCATCGTCTCGATCTCCGAGGTCTGGTCCTCGATCACCTGCTCGGCCAGGGCGACCGCCTCCGCGTTCTGCCCCGTCTCCACCTCCACCTCGGCCATCTCCACTGCTCCTTCGTGGTGCACGACCATCTGCTCGAGGAACAGGCGGCTCGCCTCTGCACCCTCGGCATCCTCGAGCTGGCGCATGTCGTCATCGGTCATCATGCCGTCGCCGTGATCCATGCCGCCCATCGAGCTGTCCTCGTACTCGATGCCCCATGCCTCGAGCCAGCCCCGCATCGTCTCGATCTCGGGACCCTGTGCGTCCTTGATCTGCTGCGCGAGGTCCAGCACGCGCGGGTCGACGCCGTTCTTGTCCAGCACGACATCGGCCATCTCGACCGCCTGCTCGTGGTGAGGGATCATCATGGTGACGAACATCTCGTCTGCCGAGTTGAAGTCGGCGGATGCTTCTGCAGAGGTGCTGGCACCCGGGCTCTCGGAGGTGCCTGCGGCCGTTCCCCCCTGGGTCGAGCATCCAGCCAGGATCACAGCGGATGCGATGAGGCCGGAAGCGATGGTCATGGTGCGGAAGTGCTTCTTCATAGTCATTCTGTCCTTCGATCATTCGGATTGCAGATGGGTCTCGCGTCCCACAGGACGCGGCGGCGTACCGGACGCATCCGGCGCGGTGCTGCCCGTATCAGGTCCGACTGATCGAGAGGAAGATCAATGAGGGAGGCCGTGGACGGGGAATCGCGCCCGGGTCATGCTCGAGCATCGCGCCGCCGCGCGTCAACGGGATGGTGAGGGCTCCGGTCCATCGGCGAGGGGTCACGACGAGCAGCCCCGCGAGGAGGGCGAGCACGCAGGACATCAGCACCGACGAGTGATCAGGCGACGGAGCGGCGCACTCGCACGGTTGCGCCTGCGCGTGCTCCGGGAGTGTCGGCGCTCCCGATGCCGCCAGCGGCAACGCATCGGAGACGGCCGGGCGGTGGCCGTCGGGGCCGCTGACCGTGTGCATCCCGAGCAGGCCGATGGTCAGGGCGGCGACGAGGAGGACCGCCACCGGGAGCCAGCGCAGGAGCAACCGTCTCGCGACGATGCCGCTAGCGCCCATGTCCGCCCCCTCTCCTCTTCGAGGATAGTCGCCGAGTCGGGGTGATCCCTGTGCACCAGTCCTGCGGCACCGTGGTGCCGCGATAGGCTCGGTGAGCCTGGCCTCTGTAGCTCAATGGAAGAGCATCTCCGTCCTAAGGAGCTGGTTGGGGGTTCGAGTCCCTCCAGGGGCACGCTGTGATGAGTCGCGACATAGGTCTCACCTGAGTCGCGACATGTGTCACGAAGAGAGAGCCCCTGGCCATCGGCCGGGGGCTCTTCTCGTGTTGCGCCAGTAGCTGCGTGCCGGGTCGATGGTGTTGGTGGCGAGGATCTCGCCTGTGTCGAGGTCGATGACGGTGGCGGTGGTGTCGTCGATGAGGGCGAGGATGCGTCGGCCTCGGTGGGCTGCGCCGATGGCGAGGTGGTGCATGCGGCCAGCTCGGCGGAGGCTTGTAGCTGGTGCGGAAGCGTTCGATCTTGCCTTGCATCTGCGGATGGCCGGGTTTGCCGTTCTTCTGCCGGACGCCCAGCAGCGGCAGCACGTACTCGAGGGCGTTGCGGCCGCCGCCGAGGCGGGCGGTGAAGACGCGACCGTTGTCGGTCAGCGTCGAGGCGGGCGCGCCGTGCTCATCGAGACAGGCGGCTCCCGTCGCAGGGGGGGAGGGGGGCTGGCCCGCGTGCGCGGGCGCCCAACCGGGCATCGGCGAGCGTCCGCCGCGGCCGGAGGTGGCTCGTCCGGACGCAGAGCTCGTGCTCGAAGACCTCTAGACCACTGCATCCATCCCGTCCCAGTCCTCCTGTCAGCCGCGCAGGCAGCTCCCGCCTGTCCTCGAGACACGGTGAGCGATGTCAGCCACACCGCCAGCGCCGGGTCCGCGCCTGCATCGGTGTACGGTGCTCGTCGATGACGCTAGTCCCGGCGCCGGCCGGGTGAAAGGGGCGACATGAGCAACTGGTACGTCATCACCGGCGGGCCGAGCTCGGGGAAGACCACGACGGTGAACCTGCTGCATGAGCGCGGCTACGCCACGACCGTCGAGCACGCCCGTCACTACATCGACCTCCAGCGGATCGAGGGCAGGAGCGTCGAGGAAGTGCGCGGGCGGCAGCGCGAGTTCCAGTGCGGCGTCTTCGCCATGCAGCTCGAGCAGGAGGCGAGCCTCGACCCCGATGAGACCGTCTTCCTCGACCGCGCCCTCCCTGACTCGCTGGCCTACCATCGATTCCTCGATCTGGAGCCCCACGCCCAACTGCTCGACGCGCTCCCACGGGTGTCGTATCGGAAGGTCTTCATCCTCGACCTGCTGCCGCTCGCCCCTGACTACGCTCGCATCGAGGATGCCGCAGCCCAGTCCCGGATCCATGCCCTGCTCACGGAGGTGTACCGCGAACTCCCGAGCCCGGTGGTGACCGTGCCCGTGCTCAGCCCGGCGGATCGCGTCGCGTTCATCCTCGATCGGCTCTAGCTGCGCATGCCCTCGCTCCGCACGCCGGTAGCATCGAGCGCGACGGGCCACGCATGCGCGGCCCCGTGCATCCGCCGCTCCGGCGAGCCCGGGACCGGGCCGCCCGAGCGGATCATCCAGGCAGTCCCACGACGAGAGCGAGCGCATGAGCATCACCGCTGCGGCCGAGCCGAGGCCCGCGAAGGCCACCGACGGGGCCGCGTGGGACGCGCAGGTGCTCGAGGGGCAGCCACGCGCCCACTACATGCAGTCGGATGCGTGGGCCCGCACCCGTGAGGAGAGCCCGTGGCGGGCGCTCCGCGACGTCGTGACCGTGCCGGTCGCCGGCGGCGAGCGGCCTCTCCCGATCCAGCTCTTCGAGCGCAGCGTGCCGCTTGCCGGCCGCATCCTCTTCCTGCCGCGCGTGGCCGGCATCGACGCCGCGGCCGTCGACGCGATCACCGCCCGGGCCAAGGCCTACCCCAAGCGCTGGTTCGGCCTGAAGATGGAGACGTTCCAGGCGGAGGACCCCGAGCTCATCGCCGCGTTCGAGCGCAACGGCTGGGTGCGAGCCGCCTCGAGCCAGTACCAGCACGCGGTCGCCGTCGACCTCACCGGCACGCTCGACGAGGTCGCCGCGCGCTTCAAGAAGCGCGCCCGCAACTCGTACCGCGCCGCCGAGAACAAGTTCGGCGTGACGGTCGAGAAGGTGGCGATGACGCCCGAGCACGAGGCCGAGATGCACCGGCTCATCGGCGAGACGAAGGAGCGCTCGGGCGGCTACTTCCGCCACCCCGAGTACTTCCAGCGCATCTGGGACGTCTACAAGACCGTCGGCCAGGGCCACTTCTACGTCGCGCACTACCAGGGCGAGGTGCAGTCGATGGCGTTCGTCATGCGCTTCGGCGACACAGCCTGGTACAAGGACGCCGGCAGCATCCGCGAGAACGCGAAGATCTTCGCGCCCTACCTCATGCAGTGGAAGATCATGCAGGACCTGCACGCGCAGGGCGTCACGCTCTACGAGCTCGCGAACATCCCCGACCCGGCCGAGTGGGAGACGAGCGACATCCGCGGCCTCTACACCTTCAAGACCGCATGGGCGGCGGAGCCGGTCACGTACATGCCCACCTTCGAGCTGCCGCTCACCGGCCGCTACGCGCTGTGGCAGAAGGCGGGCCGCTGGCTGCGCGCCGTCTACACCCGCCGCACGGGCGACGCCTGGTTCTGAGCGGCGCGGCTCGTCCCGACGCCTGCGCTCGACTGCCCTGGCGCGTCCACGAGGACTCGCCAGGGCAGTCGAGTCCGGCTCAGCCGAGCGACGCGAGAAGGTCGGCGCAGGCCTGCTCGCACTTCCGGCAGGCCTCGGCGCACACCCGGCAGTGCTCGTGCATGTCGGCGTGGCGCTCGCACTCGTCCGCGCACGCCTTGCACGCGGCCTGACAGGCCTCCAGCACCGCGCGCGTGACCGCGGCGTCGGCACCGGTGCGACGCGAGAGGATGCGGCCGGTCGCCTCGCACACATCCGCGCAGTCGAGGTTGGTGCGGATGCACGTGGTCAGCTCGGCGACCATGTCCTCCGCCAGGCACGCGTCAGCGCACGCCGTGCAGGTCTGGGCGCACTCGAAGCATGCCTCGATGCATGCGGCGAGCTTGTCCCGGTCGACGCCTCCGAGGTCCTTGGGATAGGTGTCGAGCATCGACATGACGTGATGGGTCATCGTTCTCTCTCCTTCTTCCGGTTCGGCTGCGACGGTCGCAGCCTGTCCGTCCGGTCCCGCGGCGCAGCTCGCGCCGCCGGCCCGTCCGACGTCAGTAGCGCTCGAGGATCTCCTCCATCTGCGCGATCTCCTCCTGCTGGGCCTCGACGATGTCGTCGCACAGCTGCACGATCTCCGGGTCGGTGATGTCGGCCTCCTGGCACACCAGGATCGCCCGCGAGTGGTGCGGGATCATCGACTCGAGGAAGCCCTTGTCTCCGACGAACGCCTCGCTCCTGCCCATGAGGAGGGCGACGACGAACAGGGCAGCGAACCCGACGACCATGGCGATGTTCGCCTTCCTGCTGGGGAACATCGACCACATGCCGATCGTCATGACGATCCCCATCGCGGCGACCATGATGAGCGCCATGTAGAAGTTGCTGATGTTGAAGGTGAAGTGCCCGAGCTCGCGGATCATCGACATCGAGAGCACCCACATGAGCCCGAGGCTGACGAGCAGGATCGCGCCGAACTTCAGGTACATCCGTGCTGGGCCATGCCCGGACTGCTCGTGTGCGTCGGTCTGTTCCGAGCGGGTCATGGCTGCTCCTCCGTGGTCGGGGTGTCGGATCGGGCAGCACCCAGCTGCCCGCCGCTGACGCAGGCCATGGAACCGGGTCCACCTTGGAGTGTCCTCCACGCGCCGTGGCACCCGGCGGTGTGGCACCCGCGCGGCTCCCGGCCGCGTGGCTATCGTGACGGTGTGCGTGAAGACGAGACCGAGATCCGGGGCGACGGGCCCGTCGACGAGGCGACGCACGAGACGGCGGGCGCCCGCGGCGCCGCCGTCGACCGCGCTGCGCTGAACGAGGCGGAGGCCGTGGCCGACGCCGCCGAGGACGCGATCCTCGACGCCCACGACGCCCCCGAGCCCGGCGCCGACCGCAGCCTCGCGCCCGAGCCGGCCGCCGCCGAGCCGGCGCCGCGCGTGCGCCGGCGCGAGGGGGAGTGGCAGGCGTGGGCGGATGCGCTCCGGCGCGTGGGCGGGCGGAGCCCGCTGACCGACTTCATCGACACGACCGCGACCCGCATCGAGCTCTCGACGACGCATCCGGGCGGCCTCGCCCAGTTCATCACCGGCCGGCCGACCGCGCTGTCGAGCCTCATCCGCGACGACCTCGCGCTCCGCGCCGCCCGCTCGGCTGCCGCGGCGATCGCCTCGAAGGGCATCGAGCTCGCGGCCGCCCGCTCGATCGACGCCGTGCACCTCGGCATCGGCATGGCCCGGTTCCCGCACGCCGACGCCGGCGGCGGCCGCGGCGAGGTCTACGGCCCGGTGCTGCTGCGGCCGCTCGTCGTGCGGCGCCGCGGGCGCGACTTCGAGCTGCAGCTGCTCGGCCGCCCCTTCGTCAACCCGCGCATCGCGAGCATCCTGCGCGGCCACCACGGCGTGCGGCTCGACGAGCGGCAGCTGATCGAGCTGGGCTCCGGCGAGGGCACCTTCACGCCCAACGCCGTGCTCGACGCGCTGCGCCAGGCGGCGGCGCACGTGCCCGGCTTCACCGTCGAGGCGCGGCTGCTCGCCTCGACCTTCGCCGACGTCGGCGAGCCGATGGCCGCCGACCTGCAGCAGCAGCCGCACGACGTGCTCGACGCCGTGCGCGGCGACGAGCAGGCCGCGTGGCGCGTGCGCGAGGGCCGCGCGGGCGTCGACGAGACGCCGCAGGACAGCCGCGACCCCGAGGTCGACCGGCTCGTGCTCGACGCCGACGCCGAGCAGGACGCGGTGATCGCCGAGGCGGCCGCCGGCAACTCGCTCGTCGTCGAGGCGCTGCCCGGCACGGGCCTCACGCAGACGATCGTCAACGTGATCGCGGCGCTCGTGGGCGACGACCGCCGCGTGCTCGTCGTCAGCCCCCGCCGAGCGACGCTCCGCGACATCGGCGACCGGCTCGCGAGCACGAAGCTCGAGTCGCTCGCCGTCTCGGAGGCGACGCTGCGGCGCGACCTCATCGGCGCGATCCGCCGCATCGAGCAGTCCGAGCGCCCCGACACCGGCGAGATCGACGAGGCGATGCTGCGCCTGCGGAAGGTGCTGCTCGACTACCGCGCCGCGCTGCAGCGGGTCGACCCGAAGCTGCAGGTGTCAGTGCTCGACGCGCTCAAGGAGCTCTCGCGGCTCGCGATGCTGCCGACGCCGCCGTCGACGCGCGCGCGGCTGAGCGAGCAGGCGACGGTCGCGCTCGCGACCGACCGGCCTCGCGTGGCGGCGACGATGCGGAAGGCCGCGGCCCTCGGGCAGTTCCGCTACGGGCCGAGCGACACGCCCTGGTACGGGGCCTCCTTCGACTCCTCGGGCGACGCATCCGCCGCCCTCGCCGACTCGCAGGCGCTCGCCGGGTCGGCGACGACCGGGCCGGGCACCTCCGGCGGCGACCTCGAGGCGCTGCTCACCGAGGCGCGCCGCGTGATCGGCGACACGAAGCTGCGGCCCGCGGCGACCCTCGCCGAGCTCGGCATCCAGGTCGCGCTGCTCACCGACGTGCGGGCCACGCTCGACGTCATGACGCCGTCGCTCTACGACCGCCCGCTCGGCGAGCTCATCACGGCGACGGGCCCGCGCCGCGAGGCGATCCAGTCGCTCGGCGCGATGCAGCGCCGGCGGCTCAAGAAGCTCGCCGAGGAGTACATCCGCCCCGGCAGCCACGTGCCCGACCTGCACGACGTGCTCGTCGCCGCGCAGCAGCAGCGGCGGCTGTGGGCGAAGTTCGCGCCCGACGGCTCGATCCCGTCGGTGCCTGCGGGCCTCGCCGCGCTCGACGCGCGCCTGCGCGACGTCGTCGTGCGGCTCGACCGGCTCGACGCGGCCCTCAAGCCCGAGGTGCGCAGCGTCGACCTGCCGATCGAGGAGCTCGAGGCCCGCATCGCCGAGCTCGCGGCTCCGAGCGACGCGCTGCAGAACATCCAGGAGCGGGCCGAGCTGATGAGCTCGGTCGAGCGGCTCGGCCTCGACGCGCTGCTGACCGACTTCGCCGACCGGCACGTCGCCGACGACCAGGTCGAGCACGAGCTCGACCTCGCATGGTGGCAGTCGGCGCTGCAGTCGATGCTGGGCCGGGAGCGGGCGCTGCTGCGCGGCAACACCGACGTGCTGCGACGCCTCGAGCAGGACTTCGCGCTCGTCGACGAGGCGCACGTCGACGCGTCGAGCGCGCGCCTCGCGCATCAGGTCGCGCAGGGCTGGCGGCTCGCGGTCGACGACCACCCGGACGAGGCGGATGCGCTGCGTCGCCTCATCAAGGCCGGTCCTGTCGACGCCGACGAGCTGCAGCGCCTCGCACCGCACCTGACGCGCTCGGTGGCGCCCGTGTGGCTCGCCTCGCCGTACGACCTGCACCGGGTGCCCAAGCGCATCCCCTTCGACGCCGTGATCATCGCCGACGCGGGCGCCATCACGATCGCCGAGGCCGCCGGCGCCATCAGCCGCGCGCGGCAGGTGATCGCGCTCGGCGACTCGGCGACGCAGACGCCCGCGCCGTTCGACGTGGGCATCTCGACCCTCGGCATCCGCCCGAGCGAGGAGCTCGCGACGCCCGACGAGCTGCACGCCGAGTCGGCGCTGTCGCGGCTCGGGCAGGTGCTGCCGACGCTGCACCTGACGCGCTCGTACCGCACGGGCGGCGCCGACCTCGTCGCGGCCGTGAACGAGCGCTTCTACGAGGGCCGCATCGAGGCGCTGCCGTGGGCGGGCGCCTACCTCGGCCACGCCTCGCTCACCGCCTCGATCGTGCACGGCGCCCACGGGCTGCCCGAGCAGGGCGCGGCGACGGTCGAGAGCCCCGACGCCGAGGTCGACCGGGTCGTGCAGCTCGTCACGCAGCACGCGCGCTCGCGGCCGCAGGAGTCGCTCATGGTGGTGACCGCCAACGAGAAGCACGAGGTGCGCATCCAGCAGGCGGTCATGGCGGCGCTCGCGTCGTCGAACCAGCTGACCGACTTCGTGGTCGCCGACCGCGAGGAGCCGTTCGTCATCGTCGACGTCACGCACGCGAGCGCGCTCAGCCGCGACCGGGTCATCTTCTCGGTCGGCTACGGCCGCACGAAGCACGGCCGCAACGTCGACTTCGGCACGCTGGGGCAGCCGGGCGGCGAGCGCCTGCTCGCCGTGGCGATGACCCGCGCCCGCAAGGCGCTGCAGATCGTCACGTCGTTCGACGCGGCCGAGCTCGACCCCGAGCGGCTCGCGCACGGCGCGGCGATGCTGCGCGAGATCCTGCTCGACATCGCGGCCGAGGATCGCGCGCCGACGTTCTTCGGCGGCGACCCGCTCATGGTCGACCTCGCGACGCGCCTGCGCCGCCGGGGCCTCCGCGCCGACGTCTCCTACGACGACCAGCTGCCGCTCGTGGTGGCGAACGGCGGCATCTGCGCCGCGATCGAGGCCGACCACGACGACGGCGACCGCACGCTGCGCGAGGCGCTGCGGCTGCGGCCCGAGGTGCTGCGCCGGTTCGGCTGGCACACGATGCGCGTGCACGCCTTCGAGCTGTTCACCGACCCCGAGGGCGTCGCCGACCGCATCGCCGAGCTCGTCGGGGCGGATGCGTCGTCGTGACGCAGGAGGGCGGCCCGGCCGACGGCGGGGAGGCAGCGGATCCGGCGACGCCGCAGCCCGCGCCGCTCGTCATCCGCCGTCGCGGCAGGCGCGTCTCGACCGAGCCGTCGCCCGGGTACACGGGCGAGCCTCTGCTTGAGCGGCGGCAGCAGTCGAGCGAGAACGACGAGCAGCTGCGTCGTGACGTCCCGCCCCACTGGGGCTGACGCATCCGCCTGCACCCGCAGATGCAGGTGCAGGCGGATGCCAGGGCGGCCCGATGGGAGCCGTTGGCCCTACATCCGCTACGGGCCCGAGCTTCGCGGTAGCTGCGTCAGCCGCGCGGCGCGGTGCCGGGCGCGGCGCCCGGCGCCTGCTGCGCGCGCAGCAGCTCGCGGATGTCCTGCAGCACGTCGACGTCGGTCTCGGCCGGCTCCTCGGGGGAGACGCCGCGGCGGCGGTCCTGGCGCTCCTTGAGCTTCGCCATCGGCAGCACGAGCACGAAGTAGACGACGGCGGCGATGACGAGGAAGTTGATGATGGCCGCGATGAGCAGGCCGATCTTGAAGATGCCGACCGTTGCTCCGGCGAGGTCGTCGGCGTTGAAGGCCTGCGCCAGCAGTGGGTTGATGATCGCCTCGGTGAACGCGGCGACGATGGCCGTGAACGCCGTGCCGATGACGACGGCGACGGCGAGCTCGACGACGTTGCCTTGCATCAGGAACTTCTTGAAGCCCTCCATGGGGTCCTCCTCTGTGTGGGTGCGGGGAACCCGGCGCGGTCAGGTGGCCGTGCCGGCGCCGCCCGACGACGGGGTCGTCGATGCGGACGTCTTCGCCATACCGGGCTGGGGGGATCCGGAAGCGGGTGCGCTCTTCGCGCGCGAGTCGGTGCGGTAGAAGCCGGAGCCGTTGAAGGTGACGCCGATGGTGCCGAACTGCTTCCGCAGCGCGCCGCCGCAGGCCTCGCAGACGGTCAGCGACGGCTCGTCGAAGCTCTGGCGCGCATCGAAGGCGTGGCCGCAGGCGGTGCAGGCGTAGGCGTAGACGGGCACGGGGCGCTCCTCAGGACGTGTGGTGGATGCCGGACTGCGTGACGACGCCGTCGACCGGCTGGTCGTAGGCCGCGTGCGGCACGGAGTCGAACAGCTCCTCGTCGTGCACGACGGCATAGACCGGAGGACATTCTGCCATCGCGGCGATGGTCTTGTCGAAGAATCCGCGGCCGCCGCCCAGGCGCGAGCCGTCGCGGCCGACCGCCGTCGCGGGCACGAGCATGAGGTCGACCTCGTCGAGCGCGGTCGGCGGGAGGGCGTCCGCGGTGGGCTCGGGCATGCCGAGCGTCGCCTCGACGGTCTCGGTGCCGTCGTGCTCGGCCCAGTCGAGCAGGCCGTCGGGGCGGATGACCGGCAGCAGCACGCGGATGCCCTGGGCGTCGGCCCAGCGGAGGAAGGCGCGCGTGTCGGGCTCCTCCGGGAGCGAGAGGTAGGCAGAGATCGTGCGGGCGCCGAGCGCGCGCGTGAGCGCCTGCAGGTTGGCGGCGAGGCCGTCGGCGCGCTCTCCGGCGAAGGCGGCGCCGCGCTCGGCCCGCTCGGTGCGCAGGCGTCGGCGCAGGGCGCGCTTGGCCTCCTCGACGTCGTGCTCCGGGTCGCTCACGCCCCGGAATCTAGCGCGTGCCGGTGAACGGGCCTCGTGGTGGCCCTGCCGCTCTCCTGAGCCGACGTTGTGGAACACTGTTTGATAAAGGTGTGACGCAAACCGTACTGTGAGGGCAGGAGCGACGGAGGGTGCGATGCGAGCGCTGGTCACCGGCATCACCGGGCAGGACGGCGGGCACCTGGCCGAGCTGCTCCTCGCGCAGGGCTACGAGGTGTTCGGGCTCATCCGCGGGCAGCACAACCCGAAGCGCCACGCCGTCCGGGAGGAGTTCCCGGCCGTCACGCTGCTCGAGGGCGACCTCGCCGACCCGACCTCGCTCATCCGCGCCGTCGAGATGGCGGCGCCCGACGAGCTCTACAACCTCGCCGCGATCAGCCACGTCGGCTACTCCTTCAAGAACCCGGCGCTGACCGCCGAGGTCACCGGCAAGGGCGTGCTCAACCTGCTCGAGGCGGTGCGGGTCACCGGCCGCGGCGGGCTGACGCGCTTCTACCAGGCGTCGACCTCCGAGATGTTCGGCGGCCTCGACTACAACCGCCCCGGCCGGGGCTACGCCGAGGACTCGCTGTTCCACCCGCGCAGCCCCTACGGCGTCGCGAAGCTCTACGGCCACTGGACGGCGAAGAACTACCGCGAGAGCTACGGCATGTTCGTCTCCTGCGGCATCCTCTTCAACCACGAGGGGGAGCGCCGCGGCGTCGAGTTCGTCACCCGCAAGATCACCGACGGGGTCGCGCGCATCGAGGCGGGCCTGCAGGACGCGATCGAGCTGGGCGACCTGTGGCCCAAGCGCGACTGGGGCTACGCCGGCGACTACGTGCGCGGCATGTGGCAGATGCTGCAGCACCCGACGCCCGACGACTTCGTGCTCGCCACCGGCGTGACGCACTCGATCGAGGACTTCCTCGCGCGCGCGTTCGCCGAGATCGGCGTCGACGACTGGCGCCCCTACGTGCGGCAGAACCCCGAGTACATGCGGCCGGCGGAGGTCGACATCCTGCTCGGCGACCCGTCGAAGGCGGAGGCCCTGCTCGGCTGGCGCCGCGACGTCGACTTCCAGGGGCTCGTGCGGCGCATGGTCGCGCACGACCGCGAGCTCGCCAGCGGGCGCGTGCCTGCATGAGCCTCAGGATCGCGATCACCGGCGCCGACGGCTTCGTCGGACGGCACGTCGCGCGGCTCGCCGCCGAGCGCGGCCATCGTGTGGTGGGGGTGCTGCGCTCCGAGCGGCGCGAGGCGCCGCCCGACCTCGACGAGGCGGTCGTCGCCGACCTCGCGCACGCGGCGCCCGCCCTGCCGCCCGTCGACGTGGTGCTGCACCTCGCGGGCCTCGCCGCCGTGGGGCCGTCGTTCGCGCAGCCGCAGCGCTACCTCGAGCAGAACTCCGCGATGGTGACGCACCTCGCGGAGTCGCTGCTGCAGGCCGACGAGCGGCCGCGGCTCATCGGCGCGAGCAGCGGCGCCGTCTACGCGCCGGGCGACGGCCCGCTCGACGAGCGGGCGCCGACCGCGTGCGCGTCGCCGTACGCGGTCAGCAAGCTCCTCGTCGAGCTGCAGCTCGACTACTACCGCGGCCGCGGGCTCGAGACGATCGCCGTGCGGCCCTTCAACCACCTGGGGCCGGGCCAGGGCGAGGGGTTCCTGCTGCCCGACCTCGCGGCGGGGCTCCGGCGCCTGCGGTCAGGGGAGGCGCTGCCCGTCGGCGACCTCACCACCCGGCGGGACTACACCGACGTGCGCGACGTCGCCGCCGCCTACCTCGCCCTGTGCGAGGCACCCGTGCTCGAGCATCCGCTCTACAACGTCGCCTCGGGCGTCGCCCGATCGGGCGAGGAGGTGCTGGCCGAGCTCTGCGCGGCGCTCGGCGTGCCGATGCCGCCGCGGGTGCGGATCGCGGGCGAGCGGCGCCCGGTCGACGCGCAGGAGGTGGTCGGCGACGCGGGGCGCCTGCGCGACGAGCTCGGCTGGCAGCCGCGGATCGGCCTCGCCGACACGGTGCGCGACTTCGCGGCCCAGGGGATGCGCGCGGCGACGCTCTAGGCTCGACAGCGTGTTCGACAGCGCGCCCCGCCTCTCGCACGGCGCCGTCACCGTGCGAGGCATCCGCATGCGCGACGCGAAGACCCTCGAGGGCGAGCTGCTCGCCAACCGGCCCTGGCTCGAGCGCTGGGAGGCGACGCTGCCGGGCACGCGCCCGAGCGGCCGCTTCGACACCCGCTCGTCGATCCGCTCGCTGCTCGAGAGCGACCGCGACGGCAGCGGCCTCGCCTTCGCGATCGAGGTCGACGGCGAGTTCGCCGGCCAGCTGAACGTCGCCAACATCTCCGGCGGCGCGCTCGCCTCCTCGACGCTCGGCTACTGGATCGCGCGACGCTTCGCGGGCCGCGGCGCGACGACCACGGCGGTCGCGCTCGTCACCGATCACCTCATGCTCGGCATGGGTCTCCACCGCGTCGAGATCTGCATCCGGCCAGAGAACGTCGCGAGCCTGCGCGTGGTCGAGAAGCTCGGGTTCCGCTACGAGGGCTGCCGTCGCCGCTACATCCACATCGACGGCGACTGGCGCGACCACCTGTGCTTCGCGCTCGTGCGCGAGGAGCTCGCCGAGCCGCTCCTGCAGCGCTTCGAGGCCGGCCGGGTGCCGCCGTTCGACCGCTCGGTCTACCCCGTGCCGGTCGGCGGCGACCCGCGCGCGGGAAGTTCGCCGCGCGCCTGATCGAACCGCCGCGCGCCCTCCCGTGATCGGGTGCGCCGCGCCACTACCGTGCAGGACATGCCAGAGTTCGCAGGTCTCGGGACGACCCTCATCCTCATCGTCGCCGTCGTGCTCTGGGTCGTCTACCTCGTGCCCGTGTGGACGCGGAAGCGCGAGTACCTGGCGACCGAGCGCAACGCCATCCGGCTGCAGCAGACGCTCCGCATCATGGCCGAGTCGGCCGAGTCGCCGGAGGAGGTGCGGCTCGAGGCCGACGCGCGCACCATCGCCGTGCAGCAGCGCGCGGTCGCGAAGGAGGCCCGCCTCAAGCAGGCGATGGAGCACGCGAAGGCCGTCGCCCGCGCCCGCGAGCTCGACGAGCAGATCAAGGCGGTGGAGCGCGAGGTGCGCGCCGCCGTGAAGTCGTCGGTGTCGCGCGCGCAGCGGCTGCGCCGCACGCGCCTGGCGTGCTTCGCGCTCGTGCTCGTCGCGGTCGCCGCGATGGTCGTGGGCGCCGCGGTGCCGGGCATGCAGGTGCTGCTCGCGGTCGGCGGCGCGGTCGCCGTGCTCGGCGCTGCCGGGCTCGTCACGGTGAACGCGTCGTCGGCGCGGATGCGCCGGGTCGCCGAGGCCACGGCGCCGCACGTGCGCACGCTCGTCGAGGCACGGCAGGTCGCGGCCGAGGCGGTCGCGTCCGAGGCGCGCATGGCCGAGCAGGTCGTGGCGCGGCAGGCGTCGCGCACGGGCGAGGCGCCGCGGGTCGCCGCCGCCACGCCGGCCGCGCTCCGCACCGACGAGGTGCTGGCCTCGCGCGCATGGTCGCCGCAGCCGCTGCCCGAGCCGCGGGCGCGGGTGCAGTACCAGCCGCCGTCGCCGAGCGACGACCTGCTGCGGCGGGCGCGCCAGCAGCTCGCCGAGGACCGCAAGGCCATCTCCGGCCCGCTCGCGCGCGTCACCCAGCTCGAGCCGAGCTTCGAGGAGATCGTCACGGGCGAGCTCGCCCAGGTGCCGACCGAGACCGAGCGGCGCATGGCGCCGACCGCGCCCGCGGTGCCGATCCGCGAGGTGCAGCTCGGCGCCGCGATCGGCGCGGCCGAGTCGCTCGACGTCGTGCGTTCGGATGCGCCGCTCGAGACGCAGGAGGACGAGCACGCGATCCGTCGCGAGGACCCGGTCCGCCGCCCGGCGCCCGCCGGCGGCTCCCGCTTCGCCGCCATGGGGCTCGTCGACGACGACCTCGACGGGCTCGACGTGCACGCCGCGTTCGCCCGTCGCGTCGTCTGAGCCGGAGCCGTCGCCCCGATTTCGCCGCTGGGGCGGGTGTCGGGTACTCTGAACCGGTCCGGGCCCGTGGCGCAGTTGGTAGCGCGTCTCGTTCGCAATGAGAAGGTCGGGGGTTCGATTCCCCCCGGGTCCACCCCACGCACAAGGCTCGGACCCTTGCCAACGGAATCGTTGGCTCGGGTACGGGCCTTGTCGCTGTCCTGAACCCAGTTGAGGGCGTTGGCGTTGACTTCGGGGTCGAGGAGCATCTCGAAGGGGCGGTTGTTCTCGACCCGAAGCTCGCCGTCTTCGTCGATGTAAACCTTGGTGAAGAAGGCTTGATTGCACAGGCGCCGGTTGGCGTCGTCGCAGCGCTGGTAGATGTCGCCGCAGTCGGCCAGCAGGTTCAACGCGTCATCAAGGTGGGCACGAGCGTCGGCGTAGTCGCCGTGGTGGGCGTCGATGCGCCGGTTGAGGCTGTCGAGATCGCCGAGTATGCGGTCCTGTTCTCGTTTGAGCACCGGCAGCGGCACGGCGTCGGCGTAGTGGGCTTGCATGAGCCGGTCTTGTTCGTGTTCGAGCCGGTCGCGGTGCTTGGTCAGGCGTTCGAGTTCGTCGGTCTCGGCGGCCATGAGCCCGTCGAACTCGTGGTGCAGCATCCCGGACAGAGCATCGCGCTGGGCGGGGCTGATCTGCACGCGGGCGTAGTAGTCCTCGATGAGCCTCTCGACGTCCTCGATCAGGATCGCCCCTCGCGTGCAGTCGGTGCGCTTGGAGTGCCGACCGGAGCACACGAAGTAGCAGTAGACGTTGCCGTGGCGGTTCTTGGCGTTGGACACGATCAGCCGGGATCCGCACTGGCCGCAGTAGACGGTGCCTTTGAGGTAGTGGTCATGGACCTGGGTGGCCTCGGCAGCACTCTTGTGGGCAGTCAGGACGGACTGGACCTGGTACCAGACCTCAGGCGGGACGAGCACGGGGTGGGTGCCCTTGTAGCGGGTGCCGCGGTAGACGACATCGCCTTTGTAGTAGGGGTTGGTCAGCAGTCGATGCACGGAGGAGACCGCGAGCGGCTTCGGTGGCCGCTTAGGGGTGGGGACACTGACCAGGCCACGGGAAGTGAGTTCGTCGTGAAGCTGGCTGACGGTCCAGTTCCCCGAGGCGTAGGCCTTGAATGCCCACTCGGAGGACCTCGCGGCCCTGGTCGTCGCGGAGGCGGACGTTGAGGTAGCCGATTGGGGCTTTGCCAAGGGTGCCACCGCCGATTGCTTTCTGTGTCATGCCTTTGGTGACCTCGGTGGCGAGGTTGCGGGAGTAGAACTCCGCGATGGTGGACATGATGCCGTGCAGCAGCATGCCGGAGGGAGTCTCGTCGATGTTCTCGGTGGCCGAGACCAACATGACCCCGGCCTGTTGGAGGGCAAGGTGGATGGTCACGTCGTCGGCGCGGTTGCGGGCGAGCCGGTCGACTTTGTGGACGATGCAGTAGGCGACCTTGTTGGCCTTGACGTATTGGATCATTCGCATCAGGTCGGGCCGCTGGGCGGACTTCGCTGAGGCTCCGGCGTCGACGAACTCCTCGATGATGGTTGCACCGAGCTGGTCTGCTTTGCGGCGCACGGCCTCGCGTTGGGCGGGAATGGAGAAGCCTTCGTCGGTGCCGCCCTTGGACGCCTGTTCGCGGGTGGAGACCCGCAGATAGGAGATGGCAGCTGCCGTGCTGGTGGGCGGGTCGATCAGGCTGGCCGCCGGATCAGCAGCAGGAGTTGTGGTGGTCATCGGGTCCTTGCCTCTCACACGATTCGTCCCTCGCGCCCCCAGATGCCTGGGAGGGGATGTTGGTCGTGAGAGCAGCCATCGGTGTGACTGTAGGACGAGACCCGACGGGGTCACGGTGCGTGTTACCCGCCAGAGGCGGGGTTTAGGACCACAACACCCCGCGTACGCGAGGCTTTTGCTTGTTTCATTCTACCAACGGTCTTGCGACACTCGCTGTTGCGCCGGTTGGTGGCCCGGCCGAGTCTGGCGTAGTAGCCCTTCGGGGAGTTCGCCAGGTGCAGGCCCTCAGCGTCGGTGTCACCGACCGCGACGTTGACGGCCAGGATCGCTGGCGGCGGCATCCGCGGGGCCGCCGCCGTCCTGCGCCAGGAGATGTCCACCCTGGTCGCAGCGCTACGCTCCGCCGACCTGAAACCCTCCGGCTGGTTGACCCCGGGGCAGATCGCGGTCATCCTGCGCAGCGCGTACGACCCGGCCATCGCCGCCACCCTGGAGCGCCACGGCGAACTCGGCCAGCACCTCGCCACCGCAGGTCCGGTGGCCGTCAACGAGTCCTGGGCCCGGCTGCGCACCGACTCCGCCCACCACGCGGGCGGCGGGCGTGCTCGTCGTGCTCCTGCTCGCCCTCCTGGCTCTCGGGCAGGATTCGCCCTACCTGGTCGTGGCGGTCTCGCTCATCGTCGCCACTGCCGTCATCGTTGCCACCTGGGCGTTGCTGCGAACCCGCGCCCAGCGCCGCGCCTACGAGGATCAGCTGACCGACTGGGCTGCGGAGAAAGCCGCGCAGACTGAGCGGCTGCGAATCGCCCGCGAGTTGCACGACCTCGCGTCCCACGGACTCGGGCTGATGACCGTACGGGCCGCCACCGCGAACCTCACTGAGGCGTGCTGTTCGCGGTCGGCCCCGGACCGCCGCGAGCGTGGCTACGCTCGCCGATCGAGTGAGGCCTGTCCCGGTGAGGGCTACCGTGCCGCGACGTAGGCAGTCGGTTCCTCCTGGCGCGTGGTCCAGCTCGGGGTCTCGCGTGTTCGATCCCGGCGACGTGCACCAGCCTCTCGAATACGGGCGCGCAGGCTTCCCCTCAGCACTCCACCCGTAGACACGTGCTTCCAAGCTCGCACTCTTCGCGCGGGGTGTGTTCTCTCATCGGGGTGCTCATGGGAGCCGAGCGAGTGATGTTCCGCCAATCACGGCGAGCACGACCGCGGTGATGACCATCGCGGTGGTGAAGCCGGTGAGGAGAGGGCCGCCTGCGAGTCCTGCGGCGTAGGCGAGGTCGCACTCATGAAGACCGCGCCAGCGGATCGGGATCGAACGGCGGACCAGATGGGCCGCCGCCGTGCGGCGGTGAACGCTGAACCGCTCGCCTGATGAGGTCGGCTGGAAGGGGACCTCATCAGGCGAGCGATGCCTGCCAATCGGTGGCGGATGGGCGCGCTCTTGCGTCGTGATGTTATCGCCTGTCAGGCGATTGGCTGGACGGAGCCTGTCGCCGCGGACACACGAGTCGTCTGACTACCGCAGTTCGGAGATCAGGATCGCGACCGTGCCCGAGGTATGGGCAGCGAAGATGTGCTCGGAGTCGCCTCGGTACGAGATGTAGTCGCCGGGTCCTAGGCGCTGGGGATCGCCGGGAGGCCCGACATCGGCTGAGCCGGTGACCAGGATGACATGTTCGGTGGTGCCGTCCTGGTGAGGTGCGGAGCAACGAGGCTCACCTGGCTCGGCCGTCACCAGGTAGATGTCGCGTCGGGCTCCGGTCGGACACGCCGAAAGCAGAGAGGCGGAGTAGGCGCTTCCCACCGCCGTGATCGGCTGGGCATCGGCAGCGCGGATCAGCGTCGGGCCTGCGGAGCCGGGGTCGACGAGCGTCGAGAATGGTACACCGAGGGCGTCACTGAGAGACCACAAGGTCTCGACGCTTGGGTTGCCGGCGCCCGATTCGAGTTGGGAGACGCTGGCCTTGGAGATACCTGCTCGGCGGGCGAGCTCGGCGGCGCTCCAACCGATGCGGGTCCGCTCGCGGCGCACCGCCCCACCGATGTGCTGCCGCACTGAGTCACCAACCATGCGTTCATGATAGCTAACGAACCGTACGGATTGACGAACCGCGGGGAGTCGTTCATGATAATAGACGTGAGTTCATCAGAATGGTCCGTGCGGAGGATGGTGGGCGATGTCGGTTCGATCGCCTCCGCGGTGTTGGTGGTCGGCGTCTCCTTCGGTGCGTTGGCCTCGGAGGTCGGACTGCCTGCGTGGCTCGTGATTGCTCTGGCCGTCGCGGTCCTCGCTGCCTCGGCCGAGTTGATGTTCATCGCCTCGATCCTCGCCGGCGCGGCACCACTCGCGGCCGCTGCGGGCGCTTTGCTTGTGAACCTGCGCAACGGCGTGTACGGGATCGCCGCATCCCGGTTCCTCCACAGAGGATGGACACGCCTGCTCGCGGCACACTTCGTCAACGACGAGACGGTTGCCTACGCATCGGCGCAGCACGACTCTCCACGTCGTCGGCGAGCTTTCTGGGTGCTCGGCTGGGCGATTCTTCTCAGTTGGCCTGCGGGTGCCGCGATCGGTGTGCTCCTCGGCCGAGCCCTCACCGATGTCTCGGCGCTGGGATTGGACGCGGTCTTTCCCGCGATCCTTTTCGCGATGGTTTTAGGCGCTGTGCGCAGCAAGCATGCGGCCATCATCGTGGCCTGTGGAGTTCTGCTCGCAGTCGCAGTCACACCCTTCGTGCCGCCTGGAGTCGCGCCGCTGGCGGCCCTGGTCTCCCTCGGTCTGGGGTGGAAGCGAGGTTCTCAGCGTGATTGATTCCCAAATGCTCACCGCATGCGTAGTGCTCGCCGTTGGCACGTACGTCGTTAGGCTCGCTGGCACCACCTCAGGGGGGACAGATATCCCCGAGAAGCTGGACCAGGGTCTCGAACAAGCCGTCGCCATACTCCTTGCCGCCGTCGCAGCAACCTCCGCCCTGTACGACGGGCAAGACCTGGCCGACTGGACCCGCACTGCCGGGGTACTCGCCGCAGGTACCGCGGCCGTCCTCCGGTTACCGCTCATCCTCGTCGTGCTTATCGCCAGCCTGACAACAGCGTTCCTGCGACTGTTCACATGACGAAACGAGGAACCACAGAATGAGCAGCCAGAGCCGGTTCAACACGACGCGTTCGTTGATGGCGCTCACTGAATCTCCCCAGTTCTGCTCATCAAATCCCCTCACTCTGGGTCGCTCCGTCGCATGAGGTGGGCCTCTGGATGCTGGTGGTCTCTGACCACACACCAGCTTCAGGAGGCCCTGTTTCCCATGCTTTCAGAGAGGAGCAGCGTGGAAATCCACGCTCTGCAGTGGCATCGACACCCAGCCACAGCCGGTCATGCCGATGCTCGTGCCCGTCTACCGCTGGCGCGGATCGGCACATCGACGTTTGCCAGAGCGCGCCTAACCGCCTGCTGACTGACCCCGAACCGCAGGCCGACCTCCATAAGACTCAACCCGCCGTCGTACAGCTCGACGGCTGCGGCGAGGTCGCACTCATCAAGACCGCGCCTGCGGATCGGGATCGAACGGCGGACCAGATGGGCCGCCGCCGTGCGGCGGTGAACGCTGAACCGCTCGCTCAACTCCACCAGCGTCGCGCCCTCCTGGTAGAGAGCTACCAGCTCGTCTACCTGTGCCGGGCTCAGAAAGGTTTGAGTCATCCCAACTGCACGCACCATCCGACCCCGCTCGTCCACTACAGACGGCTCCAGGGGCCTGCGGTCCCGCTGGTAGACGCCCCGCGACCGGCGAGAAGTCACAGTTTTCAGGGCCGGGCAGGGGTTCTCGAACTCTCTACGGAGGTCCACCACATCGACAGCCCCGCCGCGAGGCGGGGCTGTCGTCGTCTCCTGCGCATCCGTCAGACCCAGCGCCGCTCCTCCGCCATGCGCGGCCCGCCGCGCGGCCGCGGCACGAGCGTCGTGGCGATCACGAGCCCCGCCAGCACGAACAGGGCGGCGGTGAGCGACCCGGTGCCGGGCGGCTCGTCCCACGACTGCGGCACCTGGTTGAGCAGCACGTACTCGACCATGGGGTTCGCCGCGAGCGCGGCGAGCGCCAGCACGACCACCACCGCGGCGGTCACGGCGCCCCAGCCGCGCGAGATCGCGCGAATCGCGGCGAGGCCGGCGGCGGCGAGCGCGACCGGCCACAGCAGCAGGCCGATCCACGCGGTGTTCGGACCGCTCGCGACGTGCGCGCACGCCGGTGACGTGATCGGGTCGAGCGGCATCACCGCCGCGGCGCAGGGCCGCCAGACGGTCATGATGATCGCACCCAGCGACAGCCCGACGACGACCGCCACGATGCCGAGGGCGAGCTGCAGGGCTCGAGGCACAGGGTAACCATAACAGTGTTCTACTAATCCCCTCAATCGGGTCGTCGCGGGCGTATCGTGCGAAGGTGGCGCACCTGCTCGTGACTGCGATGCCGTTCGCCGGACACGTCCGGCCGATGACGGCAGTCGCCGCTGCGCTGCTCGCGCGGGGGCACCGGGTGACCGCCTACACGGGCGATCGCCACGTCGAGGCGTTCGACCGGCTCGGTTGCGAGACGCTCGTCTGGCGCGACGCGCTCGACTTCGACGAGCACCGCCTCGCCGAGGCGTTCCCCGGCGTCGCGCCCCCGGGGCCCCTCGGCACGCTCGCCAACCTCGGCGAGCTCTTCATCGGCACCGCGCCCGGCCAGGTGGGCGACATCCGCGCCGCGCACGAGCGCACGCCCTTCGACGCGCTCGTCGGCGACGTGATGGCCGTCGGCACCGGCCTCGCGGCCGAGGTGCTCGGGCTGCCGTGGGCGAGCGTGTCGCTCATGCCGCTCACGATGCGCAGCCGCGACCTGCCGCCGCCGGGCCTCGCGATGCAGCCCGCGCGCACGTGGCTCGGCCGGGCGCGCGACCGCATGCTGCGCGCCGTCGTGCGCAACGCATCCGGCCCCCTCGACCGCTCGCTGCGCGCCGCCCGCGCCGAGCTGGGGCTCGGGCCCGGGCGTCCGTTCGACGAGGCGCTCTACTCGCCGCGGCTCGTGCTCGCGACGGGCTCGCCGTCGCTCGAGTACGACCCCGGCGACCTGCCCGCTTCGGTGCGCTTCGTGGGCTGGCTCGAGCCGAGGACGGGGCCGCTCGCGCCGCCGCCGCTCTGGGCCGAGACGCTCGCCGACGAGCCGCGCCAGGTCGTGTTCGTCACGCAGGGCACGGTCGACACCGACCCGACCGCGCTGCTGCTGCCCACGCTCGACGCGCTGGCCCATGTGCCCGTGCGCGTCATCGGCACGACGGCCGGGCGCACCATCGACCGCGAGGTGCCGGCGAACGCGCGGCTGGTCGACTTCGTGCCCTACTCGGCGGTCGTGCCGCACACCGACGTCGGGGTGACGAACGGCGGCTGGGGCGGCGTGCTCGAGATGCTCGCGTGCGGCGTGCCGCTCGTGGTCGCGGGCGGCTCGGCCGACAAGCCCGAGGTCGCCGCGCGCGTCGCGTGGTCGGGCGCCGGCATCGACCTGCGCACGGGGCGGCCGAGGCCGCCGCGCGTGCTCGCCGCGGTGCGCAAGGTGCTGCGCGAGCCGCGCTACCGCACGCGCGCGCGGCAGATCGCCGACGAGCTCGCGGCGCTCGGCGGGGCGTCGCGGGCGGCCCAGCTCGTCGAGTGCCTGCTCGTGCCCACGCCCCACTGCGACTGAGCACCGGGCGACGGAGCGCCGACGCGCTGCGGGCTGGTCCTCAGGCGCGCGCGAGAGGATCGTCGCCACGATCGGGACGGGGTGGGCATGGACGACGACGCGCGACCGGAGCAGGGACCGGCGGGGGAGGTGCGCCGCGACCGCTACGTAGGCGGGCGCGACCTCACGCACTGGACGACGCGCGTCGGTCGCGTGGTGGCGCGGCTCGTCGAGCAGATCGGGCGCAGGCTCGGCCCCCACGCCGCGCTGCTGCTGACGCTCGCGATCGGCCTGGCGGTCGCGGCCGGGCTCGCCGCGGGCGGTGCGGAGGTGTACGAGGCGGTCACCGACGAGGACGGCCTCGCCAACCTCGACATGCCCATCACGGCGTGGTTCGCCGACTGGCGGCCCGGGTGGTTCGGGCCGGCGGTGACGGCCTACACGGATGTCGCCGGCGTCATCGGCATGCCGGTGCTGGCGATCGCGGTGATGCTCCTCCTCGCGATCCGACGCCGCTCGTGGACGCCGGTCATCCTCATGCTGTCGGCGGGCCTCGGCTCGCTGCTCATGACGATCGTCGCGAAGGGCTTCATCGGCCGCTCGCGGCCGCCGCTCGAGCTCGCGGTGCCGCCGTACGAGCACTCCGCCTCGTTCCCGAGCGGGCACACGCTCAACGCGACCGTGATCGCCGGCATCGTCGCGTACCTCATCGTGCTGCGGCTCGAGCGCCGCTGGCAGCGGGTGCTCACGATCGCGGTCGCCGCGGTGTTCGCGATCACGATCGGGCTGAGCCGCGTGGTGCTCGGACACCACTGGCTCACCGACGTGGTCGCGGCGTGGGCGCTCGGGGCGGCGTGGCTCGTGCTCGTGATCACGGCGCACCGCCTCTACCTGACCGTCAGGCGCGCATCCGTCGAGCCCGACGGCGAGGCCGTGCCGGCGCCGTAGGGCGGACCCGGCCTCGCGCGGCGGCGCCGCTCAGGCCTGCTGCTGCGGCACCACCGTCAGCACGCGGCGCACGAAGTCGTCGTAGGCCTGCATGTAGGTGCTGAGGAACTCCTTCGTCGACGCGACGGTGACCTCGTCGTCGTCGTCGACGAGGCCGTCGGGGTACTGCACGTAGGCCTCGATCTCGTTCATCATCGGGGCGTTGCAGAACGACAGGATGGTCTTCAGGTGCTGCTGGCCGACGGCCGTGCCGATGCCGCCGGGCGAGGCGCCGATGACGCCGACGGGCTTGCGGGTCAGGGCGTTCTCGCCGTACGGGCGCGACGCCCAGTCGATCGCGTTCTTGAGCGCGCCGGGGATCGAGCGGTTGTACTCGGGCGTGACGATGAGGATGCCGTCGGCGGCGAGGATGGCCTCCTTGAAGGCGGTCGCCTCGGGCGGGTACGCGTCGTCGCGATCGCGGTCGTAGAGGGCCAGCTGGTCGATCTCGATGAAGGAGCACTCGAGGTCGGCGGGCGCGAGCTTCATGAGCGCGCGGGCGAGGCGGCGGTTGATCGACGACGCGGCGATGCTGCCGCAGATGACGCCGATCGTGTACGGGGGCTCGTGGCTGTAGGTCTCAGGCATGGCTCCAGCCTGCACCCGCTCCCTGGATGCGTCGAGAGTGCGTGGCGGATGCGCGGGGCGCTACCGGGCGGGGAGCGCGCCGGCCTCCGAGATGGCGCGGTAGACCTCGGCGGCGACCCGCTGCTCCTTGGGGAGCGACAGCGCCGCGGCGAGCAGGCGCCGGGAGCTGAGCACCGGTGCGGGGATCGTCGCGAGGTCGTACTCGCTGTAGCCGCTGCCGCCCCACTTGGTCATGCGGTGCTCCCAGTGGAAGAAGTCGTAGAAGTCGTAGCCGCGCAGGGCGTCGTCGGAGAAGTCGGTGAAGTCCATCCAGCGGGCGAGCTCGTCGTGCAGCTCGGGGTCGTGCTGGAACGGCGATGCGGCGTACTTGGCGGCGAGCAGCTGCGGGGTGAGCTCGCGCACCGAGGTGTCCTTCCACATGCCGGTGACGATGGCGCCGCCGACCCCGAAGATCGTGGCCGCCCGCGCGGGCGCGTGCAGGTAGAGCGCGCCGGCGAGGTTGGCGTAGCGCTGCCAGGTGGGGAAGGTGGCGCGGTAGAGGCGCGCCATCTCGGAGGTCGGCTTCAGGATGGGCACGTCGAGCCCGATGTGGGGCAGCCCCGCGGCGGCGGAGAGCCGCCCGGCGGTGAGGAAGTCGGCGTAGGTGCTCTTCGAGGCGACGTGGAACGGGTGGTAGGTGAGCGTCAGCGCACCCGCCCGCTGCAGGTCGACGAGCCCGGCCTCGAGCACGGCCCGGGAGTCGCGGCCGGCGGTGAGCGAGAGCACGGTGACGGGGGCGACCGAGATCCAGTTGCGCACCTGCTGCCGCAGGTCGTCCCGGAAACGCGCCGACGCATCCGCCGTGCTCAGCTCGACGCGGTCGGCGAGCGGGAAGAAGCGCTCGTTCGAGACGGTCGAGCCCTCGACGGTGAGCCGCCCGTTGGCGTAGAGCTGCCCGACCTCGTCGTGCGGCGTGATGAGGCCCGGCAGCCAGCGGCCGGCGGGGGAGCGGTAGTGCGGGTGCTCGAGCACCCAGCGCATGCGGCTGCTGTCGAGCCCGCCGGCGATGTCGGCGAGGATCGCGCTGTGCGAGGCGAGCGCGACGCCGGTCGCGGAGCGGTGCCAGTAGAGCGAGCGGGTGGCGAGTGGGTCGCCCCAGGCGTCGAGCCGCTCGCCGCGGGCGACGAGCACGACATAGCGGCCCGAGAGCCAGGCGATCGTCTCGTCGAGCGCGCGCGTCTGCGCGGCCGAGTCGGGATGCGCGGTGACCGCGCGCAGGATGCGCTCGACCACGCGGTCGCGGGTCTTCGGGCCGCCGTCGTCGAACGCCTGCCCGAGCACGAGCACCTCGGCGCGCTCGGAGCGCGCCACCTGCCGGTCGAGCACGGGGTCGACGCGCACGTGCCAGGGCCCGACCGCGTCGTGCTCCCACGTCTCGACGGGCGCGTGGGCGGTCGGACCGCGGGTGACGAGGAAGCCCTTCGCGAAGACGTTCTTGTAGCCCCAGATCTTGTACGCGGGGCGCAGCTGCTGCTCGCGTCGGCGGAACGCCTGCATCGCCTGGCGCTGCCGGCGCTCGTGGCGGTCGCCGAGCAGCGCTTCCAGCATCGTCGGGCTCCCGTGGTCGGCGTCGTGCGCCGGTCGCGACCGGGTCGCTGCGGCTCGATCGAGCGTATCCGACGGCTGCCTGCGCGGCGCGGCTCGGCAGCGCTGCGCAAGCCGCATGCGGGACACGCTGCGCACGCCGGTGGCGGCGAGTGCCTACGCGGTGGGCTGCAGCTGCGGCGGGGCGCCGGTGATGCGGCGACCGAAGCCGCGGATGCGCGTGGCGCGCCTGGTCCTCGGCACGACGACCCAGCCTCCGGACGCCCACTGCACCTCGAGCGTGCCGCGATGGACCTCGTGATGATGGTGGGAGCAGAGGAGGATGCCGTTGTCGAGGTCGGTCGGGCCGCCTGCTTCCCACGGCACGATGTGGTGCGCCTCCGTCCAGCCGACGGGGAAGGTGCAGCCCGGGGCGCGGCAGCCGCCGTCGCGGATGGCGAGCGCGCGCCGCTGGGCACGGGAGAAGAGGCGGTCGGTGCGGCCGAGGTGGAGCGGGAGGCCGTCGGCGCCGGTCACGGCACTCTGGATGCGGCCGTCGCACAGCATCGCGGCGGCGAGGTGCACGGGGATGCAGTCGCCCGTGCGCTCGACCGTCGCTGTGCAGCCCGGGGTGCCCGCTGCGGCGGCCTCGAGGCTCTGCTTGGCGACGTGCACGACGACGACCGGCGCCTCACCGCCGACCCGCGGCACGTCGCGCTGCTCGACGGACCGCCCGACCATGGCGATGAGCGCGTCGACCATCTGCTGCGGCCGCGAGCGATCATCGACCTCGAGCGCTGCTGCGGCGCGCTCGTCGTCGCTCTGGAAGCGCGGCTTCGTGCGCGGGCCGGTGAACGCGTCGAAGGCGGCGGCGAGCACGGCGCCCTGGTCGGGCGTGCAGATGAGCCGGCCCTGCACCATGCCATCGGGACGGGTGCCGAAGCTGAAGCCCCGCTCGGCCAGCTGCCGCTCGTAGCGGGGCTCGGCGCCATCCGGATCCATCGCGTCGCGCCACATGCGTGCGAGGCGCGCGAGCAGCTCGGGCGGCATCGGCGCATCGGTGCCGGTGTCGTCGCGGTGGGTGCTCCGGTCGCCGATGGCGGATGCGACGAGCGCCTCCTCGGCGGCCGCGACGTCGTCGGCGTGCGCACGATCGGGTGCATCGCCGAGCGCATCGAGCACCGCCCCGACCGCCTCGAGCGAGATGGCGCCGGTCTCGAGCGCGCCGCCCAGGATCGGGAACCTCGCGGGCACGGTGGCCCCGGTGATGCCGATCGACGCCCGCGTGGCGCTCGCGGCCCGCAGCAGCTGCCGAGCCGTGCGCCGGGACGCGCCGAGCTCGGCGGTGAGCATCTCGAGCGGATCCTTGTAGCCGCAGCACAGCGGGAAGCGCTCGTCCTTCGGAAGGCCGTCGTGGCGCTTCGCGAGGTCGTCGGCGACGCGCACCTTGAGCGCGTCGCCTCCGCGACCGATGTCGCCCACGCGTGCCACCACGTCGCGCCGCTGCGCGTCGTCGAGGTGCGGCAGCAGGGCGTCGAGGGTGCCCGCGGCGGCCGCGATGGCGTCGAGTGCGACGTCAAGGGAGCGCAGCGCATCGGAGGTGCGGCTGGTCGGCTGCGGTGCCATGGTCGCCCCCTCCAACGTTGGAATGCGGCTAGTCTATCGAACGTATCTACGACACGCGCGAACTTTCCACAATCTCTCCCGCACTTGCGAGGGGTGCCGTTCAGGCATCCGATCGCTATAGAGTCGCGCCATGCCCACCAGACTCGCAGCGACCCTCGTGCGGCTCGCCGAGAGCGGCCACCTGCTCGGTCGGCTCGCAGGTGAGCGCAGTGCGCACCGCATGTCGCCGCTCACCGTGCGCGCACTCGTCGTGCTGCAGTTCGAGGGCCCGATGGGTGTCACCGCGCTCGCCCGCCGTTGCCACGTCGCGCAGCCGACGATGACGGCGCTCGTGCGGCAGGCGGAGGAGGCGGGCTGGATGCGCCGGCGCGGCTCGGCACGGACGACCCGGCTGGAGCCGACCGCCGCGGGGATCGCCGCGCGGGACGAGCAGCGCGAGGCCGACGGCGTGCTGCTCGAGCCGCGCTTCACCCACCTCGGGCGGCGCGAGCGCGCAGCGCTGGAGCGGGCGGCGCTGATCCTGGCATCGACGCTCGAGCGCGACCGGCCCTGACGCGCGCGGTCGCGGCGACTCGTGGGCGTCTCAGCCCGTGCTGGCTCGGCGCTGCGCCTCCGCTAACGCCGACCGACGCCGCACTGACCGCACGACGGCCTCTATGGCGACGGCGAGCAGCGCCCCCAGCAACGCACCGATGCCGTTCGCGACGATGTCGCGCACGGAGGCCACGCGCCCGGGGAGGAAGTGCTGCACGACCTCGACGCCGAGGCTGAGCGCGACGCAGAGCGCGACCGCGATCCACCAGCGCCGGGCGCCGAGCACGAAGACGAGCAAGAGCGCGAGCGGCACGAACATCGCGACGTTGGCGAGCACCTCGAGCCGCGTCCAGCTCAGCCAGTCGGCGAGGTCGCGCGCCTGCAGCCACTCGATGCCGCGCACGACGCGCGGCTTCGCCCGCAGCAGGAAGTGCGTCGGCCACAGCGTCACGACGAGCACCACAGGGATGCCGAGCAGCAGTCCGACGATGCCGAGCCGCCGCAGCGGCGCACGTCGCGCGCGGGGCACGACGACGACGCGAGGCTCGGAGGACACCCGTCGAGTCTGTCGCGGGCGGCTTTGCGCGACCTGACGAAGGGCGCGCAACGGCACCGATCCTCAGCACCGACCACACCGCATCCGCACCCGTGTGCGAAGCCTCGATCAGTCCTCGCCGAGCACCGCCCGGCGCGGCGACGGCGGGTCTAGCGTTCCGATCATGACGGGACCTCGACACGCGATGATCCGGTCGACGGCGCCCGTGTTCCGCATCCTCACCGTCTGCACCGGCAACATCTGCCGCTCGCCGCAGGCCGAGCTGCTGCTGCGGCAGCGTCTGCCGAGCGCCTTCCCCGGGTGGGACCCGGCAGTGATCGAGGTGACGAGCGCCGGCACGATGGCGCTCGACGGCCATCGCATGGAGCCGCTCGCGGTGGCGGAGGCCGGCCGTCTCGGCCTGCACGGCGCCGACGGCCACCGCGCCCGGCGGCTGCAGCCCGCGCTCGTCGAGCGCGCAGACCTGGTGCTCGCCCTGGCGCGCGAGCATCGCAGCGCCGCCGTCGCCTCGGCGCCGACCGCGCACCGACGGGCGTTCACGCTCGTCGAGTTCGCCTGCCTGACGGAGCGGGTCGCCGCCGGCCATCGCGGCGCGCAGGTGCGGCCGCTCGGCGAGGACGGCATCCCCGCCTTCCTATCGCGCGTCGTCGCGGCGTGCGCCGACCGCTCGATGATCGACCACGCGCAGCGGGCCGACCTCGACATCGAGGACCCCTACCGGCGCTCGGCCGCCGTCTACCGGCGGTCGGCGGATGCCGTGGCCCGGCAGGTCGACCGGCTGGTCGTCGCGCTCGCCTCGCTCGCGCGCGCGAACGCGGCCTGAGCCGAGCGCGACGGCCCGCGCGGGCCCAGGGCGCGCGGCCGCCCGCCGCCTAGGATGGCGGGCAGAGCACGACGCGACCGTGGATGGAGACCGTGAAGACGCTGCAGACCCTGAGGACCGGCCTGTGGCATCTGCGCAAGGGAGGCGTGCAGCAGCTGCGCTCGTGGCGCCTGCGACGCGGGGCCGCGGCGCGCAACGGCGATCCGGCGGTCGCGCGGAGCCTCACCGACGACATGCCGATCTGGCCCGTCGTCGACCGGCCGACGCGGCGCCCGAGCGTGCGTGTCGGCGTGATCATGGACACCTTCTCGGCGAGCGCGTGGGGCTACGAGTTCGCGGTCGTCGAGCTCACGCCCGACGGCTGGCGGCGGCAGCTCGGCGAGGCGCCGATCGACCTGCTGCTCGTGGAGTCGGCGTGGGCCGGCTCCGGCGGCGCCTGGCGCTACCAGCTGACGGGCTCGAAGGCCCCGAGCGAGCCCCTGCGAGCGCTCGTCGCGCACTGCCGCGAGCAGGGCATCCCGACCGCCTTCTGGAACAAGGAGGATCCGCCGCACTTCGAGGACTTCCTCGACACGGCGCGCATCTTCGACCAGGTGTTCACCACCGACGCGGCGCTCATCGACCGCTACCGCGAGGCGCTCGGCCACGACCGGGTCGAGGAGCTCGCGTTCGCGGCGCAGCCGGCGCTGCACCACCCGATGCGGCAGCAGGGCCTGCACCAGGTGCGCGACATCGGCTTCGGCGGCAGCTACTGGTCGCACAAGTTCCCCGAGCGCCAGGCACAGATGGATCTGCTGCTGGGCGCGGCCGCCGACGTCGCCGAGCGGCGTGGGATCGGCTTCGACATCTACTCGCGCTTCGAGGACGACCCGAAGTACCGCTTCCCCGAGGCCTTCCTGCCGTACGTGCGCGGTTCGCTCGACTACGAGCGCATGCTCACCGCGTACCGCGCGCACAAGGTCATGCTCAACGTGAACTCGGTCGTCGACAGCCCCACGATGCTCGCCCGCCGCGTGTTCGAGATCCTCGCGAGCGGCACGCCCGTCGTGTCGACGCGCAGCGCCGCAGTCGAGCACTGGTTCCCGCGCGGCGAGGTGACGATCGTCGACGATCGGGAGGAGGCGGAGCTCATGCTGCGCGCCCTCGTGCGCAGCCCCGAGCTGCGCGACCGGCAGGTGCACCTGGCGCAACGCCACATCTGGCGGCACCACACCTTCTCGCACCGGGCGACGCAGGTGCTCGGCGCGCTCGGGATCGACGACCCCGCCGCGTGGCGGCGGCCCAGCGTCAGCGTGATCGCCCCGACCATCCGCCCGCACCTCGTGCCCGGCATCATCCGCACCACGGCGAAGCAGGTGGGCGTCGATGTGCAGCTGCTGCTGCTGCTGCACGGCTTCGACCAGGACGAGGCCGAGCTGCAGGCGCTCGCGCGCGAGGCGGGGCTCGCGGAGCTGGTCGTGCTGCGCGCAGGCATGGATCGCTCGCTCGGCGCCAACCTCAACGCGCTCGTCGCGGCGAGCGACGGCGACGTGATCGCGAAGCTCGACGACGACGACCTCTACGGCGAGCACTACCTCGCCGACGCGTGCTTCGCGCTCGACTACTCGGGGGCCGAGCTGGTCGGCAAGGAGGCGCGATACCTCCACCTCGAGGCGGTCGGAGCCACCGTGCTGCAGAATCCGCACCGCGAGCACCGCTGGGTCGATCTCGTGGGCGGCCCGACGATGGTCGGGCCGCGCGCGACGTGGCTCGCGACGCCGTTCGAGGATCGCACGCTGGGGGAGGACACCACCTTCCAGCGCGGCATCCTCGCGGCTGGAGGCGGCATCTACAGCGCCGACCGCTTCGGCTTCATCCAGATGCGCGGCGCCCGGGACGGGCACACCTGGAGCACCGAGGACGAGCGGATCCTGGCGAACAGCCAGGTGCTGAGCTTCGGGCTGGCCGCGGAGCACGTGCTGCTCTGAGCCGGAAGGCGTCAGCGGGACGATGGGGCGACCCGATCCAAGGCCGCCCGAAGCACCTTCACCTTCGTGTCCCGGGGGCCTGTGGGAAGGACGAGCCAAGCATTCGATGCGCCCATCAAATCGTGGACGATCAGCTTGGACGGGGCCGCCGCTTGAGCAGAACGGATGCCGAACTCGAGAGCGTTCTGATCGATCCACCACTGGGCCGCGCCGCGCCGCGCCTTGTGCAAAGCACCCGCAGCCGCCGCGTCTGCGACGCATCGTCCTGCGGGCGTCGGCCTGAACACGACGACCCCGGCCGCGTACATCTCCCACGGCGCCGGGCTGCTTCCGAGTAGTCGCACTCCCAGATCGGCATCGCCGAGGCTTTCGATGAGGGAGGAGAGGTCCTTCAGGATGACAGCGTCGACATCCATGAGAATTACTGGAGACGCTGTCGAGGCGAGTATCTTCGGCGTGACGACGAATCGCACCAGTGACGCGAGCGGCCCTAGGTTCGCTCCGGGTTCGACGTCGATGAACACGAACTCGCAGCGGTCGGACAGCGACTGCAGGCGCTCGACCTCTGCTTCCGCGCTCTCTCGAGAGCCCAGCACGACCATGACAAGACGCGCACCCGGACTACATGCCTGCTCGAACGACGACACGAGCATCGGGCCGAATGCCTGCAAGTAGGTGAGGTCACACGAGATCACGACGCTGTACTCGCGCTGAACGCCCCCGAACTCGACCCCCTCGAGCCCGTACTCCAGAGCGCCGACCAGCTCCGGGTCGGGCACCGCATCGCTCATGTCGGACGGGAGCATCACGGTCGAGAACGGGACCAGGATGTAGCTCTCGAAATCTCGCCGCAGCGATTGTCGTACGGTTCGGACCTCGTCCTCATAGCGAGCGATCTCGCCAGCGTTGTAGAGGGCGATCGCACGGAAGATGCCCAGGATTGACGCAGTGTCCTGATCCTGGATACCGCCCCGCAGCTCTTCGATCCTGCGCAGCGCATCCGGTGCGGGCTCGCTGGCGAGAAGTCCCCGCGCCACGAAGGACGCCGCGGCCACGGACTCTCGGCGCGCCAGGGCGCGGCGAGCAGTCTCGAGGTACCGCGCGGAGTAGTTCATGTCCCAGACCTTCATGAGCGAGCATGCTCGGAGGAGCGGGAGATCCTGGGTCGGGTCGGCTTCGGCCGCCGCGAACAGTGCCGCGAGCGCAGCCTCGTAGCGCTGCCGATCCTCCGCATCCCTGGTGAGCTCCACGCTGGCCGCGAGGGTCAGGCCCTGCTCGAGTAGCGGGCGGAAGTCCGCGAGGACGGGCGGTTTCGGCTTCTCTGAGACCTGCGTCGGGGGACTCGCCGTCGCGGACGCGCTGGGCCTGAGGTCTGCCAGTTCCCGCTGCAGTACGGGCACGATCGACTCTCGACTCAACGGTCGGTGGCCGATCGGGTCGGGCCAGAGATCGACCGAGACCAGCCCTCGGTCCGAGACTTCGAGCTGTGCTGCCTCCAGCGGAAGTCGGAGGATGTCCTCGACCGTGTGGTCGGCTGCATTAGTGATTAGGCGCGCGGAGGGAACGCGCGCGCTGTGGCGGAACCGCTCCAGGATCGACACCTGCTCAGGGTGGACGCGACGGTGCCGCATGAAGGAGCCACGGAGGAGGTCGCGCTCCATGTCTTCGAGGGCTTGCGGGAACGCGTATCGGACCATGTCCAACTGGGGCACCTCGGCGACGGCCCGGGACCCGGGCGTCACCGAGGCCATCTGCAGCGCCTCGAAGCCACCCATAGATGACCCGTAGAACAGCGTCGCCGAGTTCCGCAACTTCCACGTCGCTCGAACCGCGTCGAGCACGCTGGCGACCTCGGTTGGGATGTCTAGCGTCGGGTGCATCATCCAGCCCGCCAGAAGGGTCTCGCTCGCGTAGAGCGTAGATTCACTCAGGATCGCGATGTTGACGTCAGCGAACTCGTCGGCCCAGGTCCATCGGTGATAGACCGGGTTGCGTCGATTCTCGCGGGGCTGCGCCGCAGGCAGGAAGCACAGGAGTGGCGCGGATGCATCTGCGAAACGCAGAAGCGCGTCTACGTATATTCCTTCGCCGATGTCAGCGTGAATGTGACGCCATTCCCCGACGATCACCCGTCGGCCGAGACGGAAGGTTTCCAAGTCCTCAGGTTCGGGAAGGTCCACGGGCACTCCACTCCTCCTGGTCGCTGTGTCGCACTGCGGCACGGCCTCTCCACGCGCAGTGATTTTGGAAGAGCCTTGCTGTGACGCTCTCAGGCTACTAGGAAGCGATGGCGGCTGTCGCGAGACAGCGCCCAGCGGGGCATCCCACGCTGCAGGTGTTAGTGGCGCTTCTGGATCGCGGTGTAGCCGAAATCGTCGCTCAGTCTGCGCAGCACGTCGCGATATACCGCGTGGGAGTAGTGGAACGGGGCAAGCCCCCATTTGTGGTTGGGATCGGCGACCACGATCGACGCGTCGACTTCGAGCATGCGGAAGCCTCTGTTGCGCAGCTGCGCGTAGTAGCGCTTGAAGCGCTTGTTCGCGTCGGCCGCGCGCACGCCCATGCTCCAAGGCGACGGCTTGCCCTCGGTCGTCAGCACAGCCCAGGGCACCTGCAGCACCACCGTGCGATCGAAGAGGCGGAGGGCGCGCAGCCGCTGCTCGAAGTCTGCGACGTGCTTCGCCCAGATCGCGAGGTGCTCGTCGCTGCCGAACTCGATGTGCTCGGCGTCCTCGAATCGCTCCTCCAGCTCAGGGATGCGGATGGTGTCGATGCTGCGGGTGGCCACGGTGCCGTCGCTGAAGCGGTAGACGCCGTGCCGCTCGTCGGCCAGATCCCAGAGCAGCACATCGACTTCGGTGGCTAGGGCCTCGAGCCGCCCGAACAACCCGCCGGAGAAGTCGGCGCGGATCATCCGCTCCTGGAACTTCGACGAGACCGTCAGGTGGTCGGGCAGGTGCGCTGACGCGTCGTTCCCGGCCGAGAGGAGCGACTGGCGCGCGATATAGCCGCGGAGGTCGACTGATGCCGGGGACGCAAAATCAACCGCGTCGCGTGCGACGCAGCTGCCGTAGACGAGCACTCGAGTCGCGTGATCATCGCTTCCGGTCACAGCGCTCCAGGTGCAGATCAGGGCGCCAGGGAAACCCAGCGCGTGTCCAGCAAGGGTATCCGGCCACGAGGCGTTCGACCCCTGCGCCCTGCAGTGGGTAGATTTGAATTGATGCGCGCTCCCAGGCGCGCGCGGATGGTGACGCTGCCGCGCTCGCCCAGGGCGGGACTGACGAACGATACTTGCGAGGAATAGCACTATGGAACCCACACAGACCGTCTGCGTCGTCGGTCTCGGCTACATCGGCTTGCCCACGGCCGCCATCCTCGCCGCGAACAATCACGACGTGATCGGCGTCGACGTCAACCCGCGTCACGTTGATGAGATCAACGCCGGACGAGTGCCGTTCGTCGAGCCCGACCTCGAGTCGGTTGTCGCGGGTGTCGTCGCCCAGGGGCGCCTCAAGGCGCAGGTGGAGATGCCGCACGCCGACTCGTACATCGTGGCGGTGCCGACGCCGTTCACCGAGTCCTACGATGTCGACCCGAAGTACGTGCAGGCTGCAGCCGAGTCAATCGCCCCGCGGCTGCGGGGCGGCGAGCTCGTAATCCTCGAGTCGACCTCGCCTCCCGGCCTCACCGAGAAGATGGGCGAGTACATTCTCGTAGCCCGCCCGGACCTCACGCTGGCGCCAGGCGAGCACAACAGCCTCTACCTCGCGCACTGCCCCGAGCGCGTGCTCCCCGGCCGCATCATGATCGAGATCGTTGACAACGACCGCATCATCGGTGGCGTCACCGAGCAAGCAGCTGCCAAGGCCCGCGAACTCTATGCGACGTTCTGCAAGGGCGAGTTGCTAATGACCGACGCGCGCACGGCCGAGATGGCGAAGCTCGTTGAGAACTCGTACCGTGACGTCAACATCGCGTTCGCGAACGAGCTGTCGGTCATCAGCGACCGCCTCGGCATCGACGTATGGAAGCTCATCGAGCTCGCGAACCACCACCCTCGCGTCAACATCCTCCAGCCAGGCCCGGGCGTCGGCGGGCACTGCATCGCGGTCGATCCCTGGTTCATCGTCGCGGCTGCCCCCGAGGAGGCCAAGCTCGTGCGCCTCGCCCGCGAAGTGAACGACGCCAAGCCGCACTTCGTGATTGAGAAGGTGATGGCCAAGGCGGCGAAGTTCCGCGACCCGGTCATCGCGATGCTGGGCATCGCGTTCAAGGCCGATATCGACGACCTGCGCGAGTCTCCGTCCAAGTCGATCGTCGAGAAGCTGGCGGCTGAGGTACCGCACGCCCGCCTGCTTGTCGTCGAGCCGAACATCGAGGAGCTGCCCGCGTCGTTGGTTGATCTCCCCAACGTCGAGCTGGTGTCGCCAACCCAGGCTCTCGAACGGGCTGACATCGTCACTGTCCTCGTCGACCACCACCAGTTCAGGGATATCGACCGCGCCGCGCTCCAGGGCAAGATCGTGATCGACACCAAGGGCCTGTGGCGATGACTGACTGACGCTGGCAGCCCACCCCATGCGCGTACTGCTCCTCTCCCACTACTTCGAGCCGGAGAACTCGGCCCCGCAACGACGGTGGTCGGCCTTGATCGCGCGCTGGGTCGCGGCAGGGCACGAGGTCGCGGTGTTCTGCCCGCCCCCGCACTACTTGCGCGGGTTCATCGAGCCGCAGCACCGATCTCTCCGGTCGGGGACGGTGGGCCCGGGCGCCGGCGGCGCCCGCGTCTACCGCGTCGCGTACGTGCCGCATGGCCGCGGCATCGTGTCGCGCACCGTCGACCATCTCGTGGCCGCGATCTCGACACAGCGGCACGTGCGCCGCGCTGTTGCACGCGGCGAGGTCGCGCCGGATGTGGTTATCGCCACGGCACCGGCAGTGCCGACGCTGTTGGCAGGAGCGCTGCTCGCCAGGCGTTTGGGGGTTCCATTCGTAGCCGAAATGCGGGACGCCTGGCCCGATCTCGTCTCCCATACGCCCGGTCTTCAGGGCGGACGAGGGCTTGTTGGACTGCTCAAGCGGCGCATACACGAATCGGTCACACGGTGGCAGCAGTCGGCGCAGCTGGTCGTGACGACGACCTCGACTTTCGCGACCGTGCTGCGAGAACGCGGCATCGATCAGGTGCTAGTCGTCCGAAACGGCGTTGACCCGGACCGATACGCGGCGCTCCCGCCACGCGATGCTGCGCACGAGCCGCTTCGTGTGCTGTACATGGGTAATATGGGGCGCAGCCAGGGCCTGGAGACGGTCGTGCGAGCCGTCGCCGCATTGCGCGCGGACGGGGTCTCGATCGAAGCCCGGTTCGTCGGCTACGGCGCCGATGTCGCGCGCCTGACAAAGCTGAATCGCCGACTAGGCGGACACGTCGACATCCGCGGGCCGATCCCGGCCAGCGAGGTGTCGACACACTACGCGTGGGCCGACTCGATCATCGTCTCCCTGCGGGCCTGGGAGCCGATGCAATGGACCATTCCGTCGAAACTTTTCGACGCCCTGGCGTCTGGGCGCCATGTCACCGGCCTACTCGCGGGTGAGGCGGCCGCGCTGCTCGCCGACTCGGGCGGTGGCACGGTCGTCGCTCCAGGCGACTGCGACGCGTTGGTCGCGGCATGGTCTCGGCTCGCTCAGGACCCTTCGGGGCTCGACGTCGAAGCGCAGTCGATCCCCTGGGTGCGCGCCAACGCCTCGCACGAGGGGCTGGCGCACACCTACGCCGACGCGCTGAGCAGAGTGGTCGCGGAGTGGGGCGGGGCGACCCGCCCCTAGCCCGCAGCCCGCGGCCAGGGGCGGCGCGCGAGCGAAAGTTCCTGCGCGATCACCCGCTCGGCGGCGACCTGCTCTGCGACGCGCTCCGCAGCGCCGCGAGAGAGCGCCTCGAAGCGAGCGGGGTCGTCGACGAGGCAGGCCATCGCTTCCGCGAGTCCCTCCGCATCCTCAGCGGCGACCAGAATCCCGGATCGTTCGTCGACGAACTCGGGTACGGCGGCAACGTCGGAAGCGATCGGCACCAGGCCCGAGGACATCGCCTCGCCGCGCGAGACGCCCTGGGTGTCCATGCGGCTGGGGGTGAGGAAGACACCGTAGTCCCGGTGGAGCTCGGCGATCTCGAGCTGCGTCAGGAATCGCTTATGCAGCTCGACGTTGGCCAGGCCAAGCAAGGGCTCCGTCACGCTGTCGAACAGCGGGCCGTCGCCGTAGAAGGCGAAGCGGAACCGCTCGAAGTCCGGGCGCGTCTGGCGCAGTCGCAGGACCGCCGCGACCGCGAGGTCGTTCGCGTAGACGTTGGAAGCGTAAGGGCGCACAGAGAGCACCCGGTAGCGGTCGTCGGCGGCCTTCTGGCGGAAGCGGAAAAGAGACGTGTCGATGGGGTTATGGATGACACGGTAGCGGTCGTCCGGCAGCCGAACGCCAACATCCTCGAACGTCTGCTCTGCGAGGTAGTCGGAGACGAACACGAACTGCCAGCCGGCGGGCGGCGCGTCGAACACCTCGCGCCACATCGCCATGCGCTCCGCCGAGCGCTCCTTGGCCGCGGTCAGCTCATCTTCATTCGCATGCTGGAAGGACCGGCGGTACCACGGCTGCACCTCGAAGCCATGGATCCACACGGTCACCGCCGCGTCCGAGTCGGCGTCCCGAAGCGCCTGCCAGACTTCGGTGTCGAGGAAGTGGACGAGCACGCGACGGATGCCGGATCCCTCGACGGTGCGCCGAAGGGTCTGGGCGTTCATCGTCGCCACGTCCACGTCACCGAACTCGCGGAAGCGGGGCGCATCGATGCGAGCGTCGACGAGTGCGACGTCGACCTCAAAGCCCTCCTGCGCGTAGGCCCGAACACGAGATGCGACGAAACCGTTCCGGTAGAGCTGGTCATAGGAGGGATAGATGTTGGTGACGAGCAGGTTCTCAGTCCGCATCACGAGCGGCTGCGGTGCGGACTGTAGCGGAGCGCGCTGGTACTGCTCGATGCGTGTCTCGCCGCCTCCAGAGACGCGGAGCCCGATGCGCACGCGCGCCGTGCCGTCGGGTGCTCTGAGCGCGACGTTCTTGCCGTTGCTCAGCATGGTGTGCCCGAGCTTCCGCTGCGCCGCGTCGAGATACACGACAACCAGCATCACATTCAGTCCGGGTGTCGCGGTGAAGTGCGCGACCTGACGGTCGTCGCTCGGGAGCACGTCGAGCGGCAGCGTCGTCCGGCTGTACAGATACTCGTGCTGACGAGTTTCGAGATCGGACTCCACCGCGAAAGTACCGTCGTCGAGCCGAGCAACCCGCACGTGCCCACGGGATGCGATCCCCTCGAACAGCTCAGGCAGGGGTACGGCAAGAGAAGCGTCGACCTGCTCTGGCTCGGCGTGCAGCCGATCGGCATAGTCGCGAAGCGCACTGAGGCTCATCCCCGCGTCGAGGTCGAGTGCCGATACCGGCTCCAGCGCGTCGAGCGGCAGCTCCGTGCCGCCCTCGCAAAAGTCGAGCGTCGAGACAGCGAGGCCGGAGAAGCTTGAGGGGAGTTCCTCCAGCCCCTTGATCCTCACAATGCCCCGTCCCAGATTGATCGCTCGCTGCATCGTCCAGGCCGATCCGCCGTCGCGGCGCACCAGGGCTCCGCTCGCGTTGCTCCAGCGCTCGACGTGACCGACGCCGTCGACGTCCGCCCAAGCGAGCGTTCCGACGAGATCGTCGAGGTAGCCGGGGCCGTACCAACTCGACGCGTCCCAGGCGCCAACATGGGTCGCTCCGGACGCCCGGGCCGCGTCGAGGGCAGCACTCGCCGACTCCACCACTTCGACCGCGGCACCCGGGACCGACACGACCTCCGCGCCCTCCCCCCAGAGGATCAGGCGCCAGTCGTCGTGAGACTGGTGGACGGCCATCCTGCAGACGTGCGCCAGCGCGGGTGCGTCCTCTATGTGCGCGACGATCGCAGGCACCACGACGGCCGCCGGATCGAGAGGGAGGCGGCACATTCTTGCGATGTACGCTAGTCGCTCGCTGTAGGTGTGCTCGGCCATCACCTTGCGCAACGCCTGGTTGCGCAACCGCTCATGCCCGTTCTCGACTGCATCGAGTGCCGCCGCACGGCGCTGGATCTCGGCGGAGCCGCTGACCGTCATGACCAGGTCCCCGAACATTAGGCGCAGGCCGCGCGCGAAGTTACTGATTACCGTTGTGTTCGACGCCACGAGCTCGAACACGCGGCGCGCGAACATCGACTGGCTCTCTTGCACGGAGTTCAAGTTGAGGTTGCTCGTATACCCCTTGTACGCCACGTCGATCTCCTCGGGTAGCAGCCCGCCGACGATGTGCGAGCGGTAGCGCTCCGGGAACGTGTGGTCGGGGTGCGGCTTCGCGAAGTTCCGGTCATAGATGTCGAACCGGCCGAGTTCGGTGATGGCGGTCGCGAGGTCATCAAGATCGCGATTCCGGTGCGGGTACTTCTTGTAGTAGGCGCCAGCGAAGGCGCAGCCTTCGATCCGGTCGAACAGCTCGACCGGATTGTGGTGCAGCGGCTGCGCCGCGAATGGCAGGAAGTGGACGCGTTCATGACCGAGCTTGGCCTTGTAGCGGGGGACGCAGTCGAGGTCGGTGGTGAAGACGGCATCGAACCGGCTCGCCAGGTTCAGGAAAGTCCCGAAGTGCACGGGATCTTCCTTATTCCAGAAGGCGGTAGGTATGCCGCGCTCTCGGCACCAGTCAAGGATTCCGAGGATCTCCGGTCCGCAGCGCGACACGGTGTTCCACCACGTGTCCTTGAACCCGCGCCACGCGGACTCGACGAGGAGCAGGTCGGGCTGAGCGGCGGTGATCTCCGCACGCCAGTCGCGCATCGTCAGCGGCGCGAAATCTGCCTCAGGGCTGAACGAGTTGAACGAGAACGCGTCGAGCACGCAAGCGACGGTCAGGCGGCCGGCGCGGCCGCCCCGCAGCCGGATGGGCACCGGTTCCACCGAGCGTCGCCGACCCTCGATGAAGTCGGGCGCGCTGGAGTCTGCCTGACGGCTCATACTCGGGTCTCCTCGGTCTGAGCGGACGTCGTCGAAGAGCGAGCGGCGTCGGCCGGCTCGCGGAGGATGCGGAGCATGACGAGCGGCATCCGGAGGAAGCCGCGGAACGAGGTCACGCCCTCACGCAACGCCTTGCCCAGGCGGAAGGTCTTGCTCCCGCGCACCTCGACGAGTCGCGCTCGGTACATGCGCACCTGTCGCTCGGCCTCGTCCAGCCGCTCCAGCCGTGCTTTCGTCCTCGCGTGTTCAGCGCGCAACTCGTGCAGAGTCTCGATCGGGACGTATTGCCCGATCTCATCGGGCTTGATCCCGTCGCCCGTCGTCAGTAGCGCAATGCGCCGTTCGAGCTGCCGCTCGCGCTCCTGCGCCTCCGCTATCCACGTGCGCACCACGTGGCGGTCATCCCGCGCGCGCGCGGCCCGCTGGGCGTCCCCCTCGGCCTCGTGTTCGGCGACCGCGAGGCGTGCGCGCAGCTTCTCCCCGGCTCGCTGGGACAATTCGAGCGCAGCGCCGAGCTGCTCCAGCTCTTGCTCCGCGTGCACAAGGAGGGCACGATCGTGATCGCGGCTCTGCAACTCGTCGTCCAGGCGAGCAGCGAGCTCATCGAGCTCTCGTCGAGCCTGCGACGCGCGCCTGCGCCGGGCAGCCAGGCGCGTGCTCGCGGCTCGGAGCCGAGTGGCGAGCACGTCCCGCTCGAGCTCGACGCGCTCCGCGCGCGAGCGGGCCTGATCGAGCTCCTCTAAGAGTCGATCCACTCGGACTCCATCGCCTGGCTCGCCTACGCCGCCCGTGGACTGATTGGCCTTGAGATCGGTCACTGCAGCGCGAGCCGACTCCTCTGTGCGCCGGAGCATGCTTGCTTCGGCGTCCCTCGCGAGGAGGGCCTCCCGCAGCTCGACGATACGTGCCGCGTGCTCAACCTCGCGCTGCTGGCTTGAGGCGAGGAGCTCCAGCGCCCTGTCTGCGCGGGCAGCCGCGTCGGCGTTCGCGCCACCACCGGCGAGAGTCGCGCCGGAGCGCAAGTTGCCGATGAGCTCGGTGGCGCCGCGGTACTTCGCGTTCGCCGCGTTCAGCCGCTCCTGCGTCGACCGTGTGCTCTCCTCGGCCGTGTACATTCGCGTGGCGAGCTGCACCGTCGCTTCGATCGTCGTGTCATCGACAGGCTCGTGCCCCGGTGCGAAGAGGTGCGTGGGCGAATAGTTGAACGTGGCCTCGTAGCGATATCCGAGAGGGCCGAGCCGCTGATAGGCCTGGCGGAAGTGCTCGGCGCTGAGCACCTCGATGTACACCAGCGGACGGTCCTGCTCGAGCAGGAGCGCGGCACCCTCCAGCACCGAGAGCTCCATGCCCTCCACATCGATCTTCACGGCGGCGACCCGATCCGGATAGGCCTGTTGGTCGAGCGTGAGGATGCCTGTTTCGCCGACGGCCGCCACGTCATCGGACTCGGGTTCATCGCCCCCGGCTCGGACGAACTGCGCGCCGAGGTTCTTCTCGTCCCGCCTGAGCAATGTTCCTCGTCCGGATCGCGCGCCCACCGCGCTCTCTCGCACTTCGAGCAGCTCGTCGAAACCGTTCAGGGCGACGGACCGCCTGATGGCCTGCGTGAGGTGCGCGTCGGGCTCGAACGCGATCACGCGTATGCCGCTCGCGGCGAGGTATAGGCAGTGGTTTCCGACGTTCGCGCCTACGTCGAGCACGAGTTGCCCCGGCTCGACGCGTCGCGCCATGTCGACAAGCAGCCCCTGCTCGTAGATCTCGCCTCTCGCCAGAATTCGCTGGATGTAGTCCGATCCCGCGTCGGGGACGACGACCTGGTACGCGCGGTCGCCGACGCTCAGCGTCGCAATGCCCTCCACGCGTTCGTGCGCGACGTCAGTCACTTGGCTCGCCCTTCCTGATAGATCAGCGATTGCCGCTTTGTGCGAGCTGGTCGAGGGTGCTCTGGTAGAACGGGTGCACGTAGTGGAAGGGGCTCCGCCCCCACTTGTGGTGGGCGTTCGCGACAAGCAGGTCAGGCGAGTATGACAGCTCGCGAACCACCCCCCGCTCGCGGGCGAGCTCGTAGAAGTCATCGAGGAGCGCATTGGCGGCAGCGGTCGCTCGCTGGTTCGCGAAAGGCTCGCCCACTTCGTCGACTTCGCTCCAATAGACCCGGTTGAGGATGATTCGATCCGGCGGAACGATGGTGAGCAGCGAATCGAGGCCCTCCCGGAACCGCCGGCGGTGCTCGGGAGAGCCCGAAGTCACAAGCTCTTCAGGCCTGGGTTTCGGCAAGCAGGGCGAGATCTCTGGCGACTGCGTGACCACGCTGTCTCCGATCTGGCGAAGCGCGAAGCGCTCATCGATGAGGTCAATGAGCAGGGCGTCGAACGCATCCGAGGCGAGGAGCCTCGGCAGCAGCTTCCGGACATCGGCCTCCACCATCCGACGCTGGAATGCCGAGGGATTCGCCTCGAGGTCGAAATCCGGCATCTCTGCGGGGGCCGCAGCGAACGCCGAGCCCATCGATGACCTCGCGAAGTAGTGCGTGAGCGGCGGTGCTCCATCTAGCGCGAACGCGTCCCGCGTGACGCACGAGCCGTAGATGAAGTAGCGCTCGCCGCCGTCGTTACGTCCCGTCTGCGTCACAGTCGGTCCTTTCCAGTCGTGCGGGCGCTCTTCGCCAGCGTCCCGCCCGTGCTAGTGGAACTCGCGCCGAATCGGATCGTGTGCAACTGCGTTGCGTCGAAGTCTGGCTGCCGCTCGCCCACGCCGAGGATCTCGGCTATCGCTTCCAAAGTCCGGGCGGATGCCGCGCCGTCGCCGTACGGGTTGACTGCCGTGGCCATGTCCTCGTATGCGGCGGCGTCCGTGAGCAGCCGCGTCGTCGCAGACACGACACGTTCGAAGTCGGTGCCGACGAGAAGCACCGTGCCCGCCTCGACCGCCTCGGGCCGTTCGGTATTCTCGCGCATCACGAGCACCGGCTTACCGAGACTCGGCGCCTCCTCCTGGACGCCGCCCGAATCGGTGAGCACGAGTCGCGAAGCCGCCATGACTTTCGTGAAGTCCGCGTACGGCAGCGGCTCCGTGACGACGACATTGGCGATGCCTTCGAGGTGGGGCAGCACAGCGCCGCGCACCGCCGGGTTCCGGTGGACCGGCAGCACGACGAGGTGGTCGTCGTGCCGGCGGGCGATCTCCGCGATCGCGCGGCCGATGGAGTCCATGCTGTCGCCGAGGTTCTCGCGGCGGTGCGTCGTTGCCAAGATGATCGGGCGCCCGCTCCGGATCGCCTCGGCCACAGTTGGATCGGTCGGCACCGTATCCCACTTCGACGCTTCCAGAAGTGCGTCGATGACGGTGTTGCCGGTGACCACGATAGTCTTCGGGTCGAACGCTTCCTGCAGCAAGTTGTCCCGCGAGCCGGTCGTCGGCGCTAGATGCAGCTTGGCGACTTGGCCAATCAGCTTGCGATTGGCCTCCTCAGGGAACGGGGAATCGATGTCGCCGGTGCGCAGGCCGGCTTCGAGGTGCACGACCGTCACCTGCCGGTTGAAGGCGGCGACCGCCGCCGCCATCGCAGTCGAGGTATCGCCTTGCACGATCACCACATCGGGCTGCTCGACGACGATGAGCTCATCGATGCCGGCGATCGCGCGCGAGACGATGCTGTTGAGGGACTGGCCGGGCCGCATGAGGTCGAGATCGTGCCGGGGAATGATGCCGAACAGCTCGTTCACCTGATCGAGCATCTCGCGATGCTGGCCGGTGACGACCGGGATGGACTCGAAGCGGGGGTCGCGCTCGAGCGCCTCGATTACGGTGGCGACTTTGATCGCCTCCGGTCGCGTGCCGTACACGGTCATGACCTTGTGGGGCATCAGGATCTCCTCAAACGCGTGACAGGGAGGGTCGGTTAGGCAGGCGGAAAGCTCGGCGGGTGCGACGCAGTCGCGCTGACCAACGCCTTCTTGGCTGCCTCGTGCTTGCCAATCGCGATGCTGTGAGCGTAGTAGCGGTACATGTTCGCGACGTCCTCCGCGGGGCCGTCGGCGATCAGCGCGCCGTTGTCGAGCCACAGCGCACGCGCGCACATGTCCTCGATGGTCTTCGCCGCATGGCTGACAAGGAACACAGTGCCGGCCCGATTGATGAGGCCGTCCATGGCTTCCTTCGCGCGCTCCGTGAACGAGGCGTCGCCGGTCGAGAGCGCCTCGTCGATCATGAGGATCTCCGGATCCGCCGCCACCGAGATCGCGAATCGCAGGCGCGCGCCCATGCCCGAGGAGTAGGTGCGCATCGGCTGCCTGATGCGATCGCCAAGGTCAGCGAGCTGCTCGATGCGTTCCTTGGCGAAGTACGCCTCATCGGGCGACATGCCCATTGCGAGCGTGCCCAGCCAGATGTTCTCCTCGCCCGACATCTCCGGTACGAGAGCAGCGCTGACGCCCAGCAGCTGCGGCTGCGCTGAGGCGACGACGGTGCCGGACGTCGCCGGCTGGAGCCCGGCTAGCACCCGCAGCAGGGAACTCTTCCCCGAGCCGTTGAGGCCGACGATGCCGATCGACTCGCCTTCGCGAGCGGCGAGGCTGATGCCCCGGAGTACGGGGCCGGTTACAGACTGGCGGCTTCCGCCCCGCCACCAGCGCGCGTCGCGGTTGCGTTGGACGGTGTAGCGGAGGCGGATGTCCTCGGCCGCGATCGTGACTTTTGGCTCACCGCTCAGGCGCCATCCCGCGTGCAACTCACTCACGGCCATACCGCTCCTCGTTAAGCCAGAACACCGTGAAGCCGAGGACCAGCAACCCGGTGACCCATCCGAGCAGGATCAGCCAGGTAGCGCCGCCCGGCACAGCGCCGTCGATGAGCACGGCGCGGTACGCGTGCAGAAGTTGGAAGACCGGATTCGACTCGACGATCCCCAGAACGACTGGGTCGTGGATGAACCGATCGATAGGGAACATCACCGCGGAGCCATACATGATGATCCTTGTCGCAAAGCTCATCGCCTGTGCGAGATCCGGAAGGAGGCTTCCCAGCCAGCCGAAGACGAGGGCGAGTCCGAGGTTCAGTAGCAGCTGCAGGCAAAGGATCACAGGGAAGAGGGACCATGCGGTCGTGGGCAGCTCGTGTGGCGGGATGGCCATGATCATCGCGATCATCACCAGTAGCGCGGGCAGCGAGCTAAGCACATCGCGCACCACGAGCGAGACGGCGAGCGCGGCGCGGGGGAATGCAAATGCCCGGATCAGCGGCTTGGAGCTGCGGATCAGCGAGGCTCCGCCGCTGACCGCCCGTGACGTCGGCTGGAACATGAAGACGCCGATGAGGACGAACGCGAAGTAGTTCGGAAGGTCGCCGCCAATGTTCAAGACGAGGTCGAAGATGACCCAATAGAAGGCGGCGTCGAGCAAGGGGCGGATGACGTACCACGCCATACCGAGCCGTTCGTTCGAGTACCGCGTCATGGCCTCACCGCGAGCGCCCGCCCAGATGAAGTGGCGACGGTCCCAGAGCTCGGTGACGTACTCACGCAACGGTGGGCGCCTGCCCACGCGGCGGAGATCCGAGAGGTCGCCGTATTCCGCCTTCAGCGTGCGTCGGAACGGCGTCGAGAGCATCGCCTCGCCGGCTTGTCGCGTCGACCAGGCCCGTCGCCACTGCGTCCGGAGTCCCCTGAACTCAGGTCGCGGCGACGAAGGGGTCATTCGCATTTCTGAGCAATCCGAGTTCGGGGGCATGGGGTGGCACGCACCGGGCGCGTCCGCTCAATGTTCCCACATCGACGGTTCTGCGCCGATTGCACCGAACTCGCGGCGGTAGGTCGAGCCGACGGATGTCCACGTCCGCTGGGCGGCGCGCTCCCGGCCGAGTGCGACGAGCCCTGCGCGAGTCGGCTCGTCGCGCGCCAAGCGCTCGATGGTGTCGGCGAGCGCGGCCGCATCGCCCGCAGCGACCGCGGCGCCCAGGGCGACGAGCTCGTCGCCGATGGCCTCGAGCAATGGAGGCAGAGCGCTCACGACGAGCGGCCGTCCGCTCGCCATCGCCTCGACGGGTTTGAGTGGAGAAACAGTGCGGGTGACCTCGCGGTCGTGCCGCGGCACGACGAAGAGGTCGAGGGCGTCCCGGTAGGAAGCGACGGCATCCCGTGCGACCCGGCCGGTGAAGCGCACCGCGTCCGCGATGCCCGCGGCCGCGGCCTGCGCCTCGAGCGCTCCGCGCGCGGTGCCCTCGCCGACGAGGAGTACGCGGATGTCGTGGCCCCGCGACCGCGCGATCCGCACGGCCTCCAGCAGCACGTCGAAGCCCTCGTAGTCAACGAGGGACGAGGTGGATCCCACCCAGAAGCCGGCGCGCGGCAGGTCTAGTGCGCTGCGTGCATCGGCTGCCGGCGGCGGGGTTCGCTCGAGCAGCGACGCGTCGATGCCGTTGAGCACGAGGTGGATGCGCTCGCGCGGCACCTCGCGCGCTGCAAGGTCGTCGCGCATGCTGCCCGAGAGCGTGAACACCACATCGGCGACAGTCGCGAGCTCGGCCTCGCGCTCGCGGGTCAAGCGGAACCGCTCGCTCGCCAACGCGCGATGCCGGGCCTCCTCGCTGCCGAGACCCGCGACCCAGGTCTGCTCGAGCATGCCCCGCACCTCGTACGCCCACGGCACGTCGAGCGCCTGCGCGACCTCGCGGACGACGATCGCGTTCGGGTAGTGGGTCGTGGTGTGCAGTGCGGACGGCCGCACCTGCCTGGCCAGCGACAGCAGCGCATCCGCCTGCTGCGAGAGCCGACCATCGGGGGTTGCGGCGAGGTGGCGCGGCAGCGCGCGGTGGTACTCGATGCCGTCGACCACGTCGAGCGCCGCGGCGCCGATCCCGCCCACGACCACCGGGTAGCCGACGCGCGTCATCGCGGTCGGCGCGAGGTCGGCCTCGCGCTGCGCCGCCAGCACCGCGTGCGACCGGACGGTGTAGCCGGATTGCGTGTGGGGGAGGGAGTTCGTCAGGAGGTGGAGGATGCCCGATCGTGGCTCTCCGATGCGGACGTCGTCGCGCGGGCTCCAACGCAGCCGCGTCCCTGGCGTCATGAGCGCCAGCTCGGCACGGAGCACGCGATGGAGCCGCGTGCGCGGCGCGCGGTCAGCGAGGAGAGCGATCGCCTTCGACGCCTCGCCCAGCTGCCAGGCCGCACGCGCGCGAGCGACCGGATGCACGGCCGGGTCATCGGCGATCAGCTCTGGGCGACCCGATGCGTGCGCGATCTCAGCTGCCAGTCGGCCGAGCGGGCCTCTGGCCGAGAGGTCATCGAGCATCGCTCGGGTGGCGGTGAGGTCCCCCGAGAGCCAGGTTCGGGCGAGTTCGCGCTCCGGCCCGCCAGTGGCACGAGCGAGCGACAGCAGGGCGGTGCGAGCGCGAGGGAATCGCCGTGCGACCTGCACGCCGAAGGTGAGCGGGTCCTCCAGCAGGGAGCGTGACGCAGTGGTGCTCGCCATCGCGACGTTGTGCGCCAGGCGCGAGGCTCGACGGGCTCGGCTCTCTCGATACATCCCGTCACGCGCGCCGACCTCAGACATGACGGCAATTCTTCCACCCACTAGCCTGACCCCATGCCGCATTCCGTCACCAAGGTCGTGATTCCTGCTGCGGGCCTCGGCACGCGATTCCTCCCGGCGACCAAAGCGCTCCCGAAGGAGATGCTTCCCGTCGTCGACAAGCCCGCGATCCAGTACGTGGTCGAAGAGGCGGTGCGCGCCGGATTGCCCGATGTGCTGTTCGTGACCGGGCGGAACAAGAATGCGCTGGAGAACCATTTCGATCGCGCGACGGAACTTGAGGCCATCCTCATGAAGAAGGGCGACGAGGATCGCCTTTCGCGCGTCGCCGAGTCCACCGATCTGGCGAATGTGCATTATGTGCGGCAGGGAGATCCGAAGGGGCTCGGGCACGCTGTCCTCCGATCGAAGGCGCATGTGGGGGACAATTCGTTCGCCGTGCTGCTCGGCGATGACATCATCGACGGCCGCGACCACCTGCTCGAGCGCATGCTCGAGGTGCATGACGTGCGCGACACCTGCGTCGTGGCGCTCATGGAGGTCGACCCGTCGCAGGCGCACCTCTACGGCATCGCGACGGTGGAGGCGACCGACGAGGACGACGTCGTGCGCGTGCGCGGCCTCGTCGAGAAGCCCGAGAGCGGCTCTGCGCCCTCGAATCTGGCGATCGTCGGGCGCTACGTGCTGAAGCCGGAGATCTACCCCGTGCTCGAGCAGACGCAGCCCGGACGCGGCGGCGAGATCCAGCTGACGGATGCGCTGCTGACGATGGCCGAGGACGACTCCGACGGCGGCGTGCACGGCGTCATCTTCCGCGGCCGCCGGTACGACACCGGCGACCGGCTCGACTACATCAAGGCGAATGTCGAGATGGCGACCGAGCGGGAGGACATCGGCCCCGGCCTCCGTTCCTGGCTCAAGGAATTCGCCGCTTCGCTCGGCGACTGAGCCTTTCCGCATGTACCCCTATTCTTCGCCCACGGGGAATAGGTTCACAGGGTTGAATGCGCTACCTTTTGCGCATGGCAAAGAAGACCTTGGTTCAGCTCGTCGATGACTTCTCCGGCGATGCGATCGACGACGGCGCAGGCCGCACCGTGCGCTTCGCATTCGATGGAGCCGAGTACGAGATCGATCTCAACAATGCGCACATCGAGGAGTTCGAGAACGACCTCGAGCGCTACATCCGCGCATCGCGTCGCGTCTCCGGGCGTCGCAAGACGTCGAACGCGGCGCCCAGCCGTCGCGGCGGCAGCAGCGAGACCGCAGACATCCGCGAGTGGGCGGAGTCGCAGGGGCTGAAGGTCGCGACGCGCGGCCGCATCCCGGCGGACATCGTGGAGCGCTACCGGAATCGGTGAATGCAGTCAGTGTCTGAGAAGGGCCGCCCGGTGGGCGGCCCTTCTTGGTCTCGATACGCGGTCGGCTGCGCCGACCGCTACTCGACCAGCGGAGGAGGCCAGCGGGGTCAACCGCTACACGACCAGCGGTCAGGGCAGCAGCTCGTCGATGCGGGCCGCGATGAGCGCGAGGCCCTCCTCGTCCGGATGGAGGTCGTCCGGCGCGATGAGGTCGGGACGGCCGGCGAAGAGGTCGCCGAGGTCGAGGTACTCAGCGCCTGCGGCCGTCGCCTCGCGCTCGACGAGGCGGCGCAGCTCCACGAGCGACTGCGGCGTGGGGGAGTCGTCCCACAGCGGCGAGGTGACCACGAGGCGGGCGTCCGGCAGCTGCTGCCGCAGCTCGCGGTAGAAGGCGACCACCGCGGGCTCGAGGTGCTGCCGCACCAGGTCGTTGCGCCCGCCCGACACGACGACGACGTCCGGGTCGTGCGCCGTCGCATCCGCCAGCATCCCGATGTAGGCGGTGCACCCGGGCGGCGGGCAGCGGCCGTCGGCGCGGCCGGTGGCGTAGCCGGTGCCGGGGATCGCGAGGTTGACGACCCGCCAGCCGCGGCGCTCGCCGAGGATGGCGGGGAAGCCGCTGCCGTCGAGCGACGTGCCGGTGCCGACGGTGTAGGAGTCGCCGATGAAGACGGCGACCGGGGCGTCGGGCGGGAGGGACGCGTCGGGCATGCGGCTCGTCTGTGGGTCGGGGGATGCGGTGGGGCGCGGCCAGAGGGCGATGGCCAGCAGGAGGGCGAGGGCGGCGATCGCGGTGAGGGCGATGAGCCGACTGCGGCGCTGCATGGTCTCGATACGGCGGCCTGCGGCCGCCTACTCGACATTGAGAATGGGCGCGGCGGCCTCGCGGGCGCCTGACTTGCTACTCGACAGGCTCCTCGGATGCCTTG